>MTNC01000010.1 GCA_002010285.1 Archaeoglobus sp. JdFR-41
TTTTTTCTCAGGCTGTATCTCTTGAATTTCAGCGAAGATAATCCTTCAATCCAAGAGATTGCCTCAAATTCTACTTCTTCGCTTAAATGGATATAATCTCTACCAAGTATTCCGTGCTCTTCTTCGTCGATCCAGAACCTGATTCTTTCACGCTCTATTTCTATTCTGAGTGGTTCGTCAAGTATTACTATTTTTTCAGAACTGCATTCATACCTTTCAGCCAGTATTTTTCTTAGGCTGTCAAATGAGTCGAGAATCTTGCAAACAGAGTCTCTTATATTTTCAAAGTTTAATCCAAGTTTTTTGTCCTCCATCTGATCTTCCTTACTCGAGAAAGTTTAAAAATTTGTAGCTCCCCCTTGATTGGGAGGTGGAATGGTAGAAAGAATCGATGATGTCAGGGAAGTAGATGTTGCAGTGGTGGGTGTGGGAATTGCTGGAGCCTTTGCGCTCCGTTCCATACCAAGATCTCTCTCGGTAGTTGGAATTGATAGAAAGGAGATACTTGGGTATCCGGTAGAATGTGGAGAGATAGTTCCAACAAAAAGAGAGATGAAAACACTACTCCCTGAGCTTGAAGATTACTCCATTTTCGATATTCCCTCAAAATTCGAGTCAAACAGAACCAAGCTTGTAAATTTCATTTTGCCAAATGGGAGGACTTTTGAAGTTGAGTTTGAATTCCACGTTTTAAGAAGAGATGAGATGATTCAGAGAGTTGCACAGAATTCGGGGCACGATATTATTACAGGAACAAGAGTGANTGAATTTGCAAATGGTGAACTTACAACAACGGCTGGGAGGATTAAATCGAGGATTGTGATTGCATCGGATGGAGCAAATTCAAAAATTGCAAAACTGCTGGGAGTGTGGAAATACGAACTTTCACCGGCAAAACAATACGTGATGAGGGGCGTTGAATGTGACGAAGACGTAGTTTACATGTACATTGGAAGGAAAATATCACCTGGAGCTTATGGCTGGATAATTCCCAAAGGAGATGGTATTGCAAATGTGGGCATCGGATTCAGACCAGGATTTGCTGAAAAGGGTAACAGTATCCATAAGGCTCTCAATACATTCATCAGGGACTACAGTTATTCGGCAAGATACCTCAAAAACGCCGAGATTATGAATAAAATTGGGGCAGTCGTTCCGATTGATAAGCCACTTGAAAGGGCCGTTCGTGATAATGTTATTTTTGCTGGCGATTCTGCGAGTATGGTAATAAGTCACGTGGGAGGAGGAATTCCAACAGCTATGGTTGCTGGAGACCTCGCAGGAAAGGTTGTCGCTGAGTACTTTAAAGGAGGAAAGTTGGAAAGGTATGATGCACTCTGGAAAAAGTACCTCTACAAACCCCTGATGAATGCCTACTTTTACAGAAATATGTGGGATAAGTTCTCTGACAGTGACGAAAGGATAGTAAAACTGATGAGTCTACTCAGCAACGAGGATATGGGCGCTATACTCAGGTGCAGGATTCCGTTTAAAGTTAAGCTGGGATCCAAGTTTCTACCTATTCTTAAATATTTTTTATAAAATTAAATTGTTCCCCGGAATTAACACCGCCAATCATCGAAAGCCTTGCTCTCTCCGGCGGCTGACCTTCCGGGGATGTCCCATGTCCGGGTTGCCCCTGAATCATCGAAAGGCTTTTCGCCTCTCTCATCCGGAGACCTATCGACATGGTGTTTCCCCGGGCTTGCGGGGAGCTTCACGGCAAGCAACTGCTCACTCTACACCCTCCCCGCCCGGGGCTATTTGTAACTTTGTTTTTCCGAGATATATACGTTTTGTATACGTTTTTGCAGGTTATGTATAGTGGATCAGAGAGTGGAGAATTTTTACATGTGAAAGGTGTTAGAAGAACTTGGTTGGGATAAGATTTTATAACCCAATTCCCTTTTACTCTGACCATGTATTCAATCCGAGGTTCAATGAAAGATTCAGTAAAAGATTCAAACCCATATACGAATAGTAACGGAAGGGTTAAAATCTACTTTCCTGACGGTCATCTTGAGAAGCCAATATGGGATGCTCTAACTACAGCAGGCTATAAACTTAAAAAAAGNGAGAGAGGATACATGATTGACGTTGATCACCCCAACATAATTTTCAAACAGGTCAGACCACAGATAATGCCCTTTTATGTTGAAATGGGAAAGGGTGATGGTGGTATAACCGGCGAAGACATTCTTAAGAATGCAAAGCTGAAATATGAACTCAGAAATGTTATGGTACTCGACAGACTACCACTGAGACCGACAAAACTCGTGGTGGCAGTTTCAGAGGAGGTCTACCCAGATGTAAAGACTATTGAGGATTTCAAAAATGTTGTTGGAGATCGGAAGGTCTTCATCGCATCAGAGTTCCCTGAACTTGCATCGCGTTATGCCAGAGAAAAGGGATTGAATGCCATAGTATTCGATCCAATTGGTAAGACCGAGGCATCCCTCTTACCACCAATGCCGGAAGCGGATTTAATTATTGAGATTACCGAATTCGGAACAACCCTGAAGGAGAATATGTGCCGAATCATTGACACCATTATGGATAAAGTGTACTCTGTATTCATCGCCAGCAGAGAAGCGATGGAGAACTCTGGAAAGAGAGAAACCATGGAAAATCTTGTAACCGATCTGAGGGAAGTTATCGAATCAAGGAATCTTGTCAGTCTTCTGTTCAATGTTCCTGAAGAGGAGGATCTGAAGAAAATAATCGATTTTCTCACATCTCAGGGGTTCGATCCCACAGTTTCTCCCCTTGCCAAAGGGGGAGCAGCCATACATATAATCCTCGAGAAAACAAGGGTCAAGTTTCTCAAGCCTATAATAAGATCGATGGGTGGAAAAAGAATCGCAACTGCCCCAGTAATAACTTTCGGAGATTGATGAATTTGATAGATCTAATGAATCTGTGAAGAGAAGATAGTATATGTTAAGGAAGCCTGAAATCGGTTGCNGGTGGTGTTACATATTTGATAGGTGAAGTGAGCAATTCGAATTTACCCTCATTTCTGTAAAGGCTGATGGCTTCTCTTACCATTTCCATAATTTTTGGTGACCGGGNAAGGTTTTTTTCACNCCTCTTTCTCAGCTTAAGATTCGGNCAAAAGACTTCGACATACACGTAGTACTCCTCCCCAGCGTACTCGTACAGAGCTTCCTCATCACCCTTGCCAAGAACCACAAAAGGGTAAAGTTTGCATGCAAGTGGTTTCATCCTGTTCTGGAGTGTACAGAGTTTGTCGAGCTGAAACGGACATCTTCCATTAATCTTTCTAATGTAAAATCGTCCATTTTTTTCTTCGACGAATCCCGTCCACTTAAGCTTCAAATATTCGTAAGCGGTGAGCCTGACTTTGTATTCCTTACAGCACATACCGCAGGCTGTGCAGTGCCATGAAGAAACTCTTCTCCATGGCACTCGCATACAGAAATTTAAGCAATTGTTGAGAAATATAACTCTATCGTCGAGATTTCAAGATTATCTGTTCTTTTAGTTCACTTTCAGAGCTCTCGAAAAAGTAACAATTAAAAGATAACTCTTTAATTCGATAACAATCGATTCATCTCACCCAAATCCAAATGCGGGGGGAGGGATTTGAACCCTCGGACCCCTTCGGGAGGAGATCTTGAGTCTCCCGCCTTTGGCCTGGCTCGGCAACCCCCGCACGATGCANACATTTAATCGGTTCTATCAGGTGCTTATTTTATATCTTCTTGAGTCTTGCTATCCTTGGTTTAAACATACCGTCATTCTCATTCTACTTCTGTTTGGTCTTCTTTTTAGGTTTTCGCTTTTCTTCTCGGTTTTTCTGTGAGTGTTGTTATGTTTATGAAACTTGTGGTATATAAATAAATAGCAATGGAAGATTAGAAAAAGATTCTGGAGGTTATTCAAGTATGCGAAGGGGTATATACAAAATGAAAAGAGGTAGGGTATTGTTAATTCTTTTCCAATCTCTTGAAACAATTATAAGTTTTTCATCAAAATCGTTTAATGATGATGCAGGTGGGATAAAGAGATAAGAGAGAAAATTTATGTTGGTAGAAAAAGTTGACACACTTCAAGAAAAAAGATTGAGAGTATCTTTTTAAAAAGCGCTTCTTAGTGTAAAATAAAACAAAAGCTTGGTAGCCATTCAACATCTCTAAATTCGTGGAAAGCCTCATAGAAGCTGCAAAACAGCAAATAGGGTTTTCTTATGTGGTTGTCTTGAAAACAAGCATGCCCGGACCCGGATTTGAACCGGGGACTATGCGGTCTTCAGCCGCACGCTCTCCCTGGCTGAGCTACCCGGGCTCACAGTTTATACCACCTCAGGTATTTTTAATTTTTGGTATGGCCATTTTCACTGAACCGGCAAGATTACACCCTCAATATCACTCTCCCTTGCTCTTCTCACCAGCGTTGCAAGGAAGTTGGTCGTTTTTCTGAAGTTTCCTCTTCTGTTAAAGATTATATAACCGGGTTTAGCATTGAATTTCTTCTCGAAAATATTGTAGCCTCTTATTGCCGCATTAAAAATCGATCCATCATCTCTCAGTATATACGCAGCAAAGTGCATTTCATCAAGCATGCATGGCGATGACACCATCGCATTATCTGTTCCCAGCATCCAGAGGTCATACTTTTTCAATTCCCTGTAACATTTCTGGTTGAGTAAACCAAAAAAAGAGTTTGAGCGAAGACAGGACACAATCGGAATTTCTCTGTTCATAACTTCCTCCAACATCATCTGACAGTTATTCATGTGAATCAGTAGATCTGGATCCAGTTCCAGTGCTTTTTCAACGTCTTCGCAATCTCTCTCGCCAGCATGAATTGCAAAAAGCAATTTTTTCCTCTTTGCATAACTTCTTAACTCTTCAAGGAACTCAAAACTGTGGTCTCTTGTGCTGCTCATCCCAAAACCTTCCACCTTCATCAATGCTGCCTCTTCCATGGTTGCCGGTCTTCCAAGCGGCAGAATTCCTGCTATATTCTCTACAGCCCTCAGCCCCTCAATTCCACCCTCCCTGAAATCAAGAAAGTGAGAAGTGCCGTTTCGTCTTGCATTATCCACCTCTATTTCAATTTGTTTCCTGAGAACTTCAACAGGAGTTTGCTTTAGAATCCTGTGTTTGTAACCCGAGGGCCCAACAATCGATTCAAGGTCTTTAAATTCGGGTTCTCGTGCAACAACGTCTCCCAGATGAGTATGAGCGTTGAAAAAAGTTTGCGAGAAAATATAGTCTGCGTACTCCAGTCTGGTTTCCTCAAATTTACACTCATGAGGCACGATGTATCCATGTCTGATTCCATCACTCTCAATTAGCAGTCCCCGATACACATTTTCATACACGGGAAGAGTTAAATATTCAGGAACAAAACATTTACCATGGCAAAAGTGAGAAAGGGTAGACAATCAAAAACTCCACCTCTGATGTCCTCTGCTGGTATAATGAGATATTTTGAGGAGGAGAGGACACAGATTAAGGTTAGCCCAAAAACGATTCTTCTCGCAGGCATTCTAAGTGGTGTAATGATTATGATTCTGAATGCTTATTACGGACTTTGGCCTTAATTTTTTATGAATCAATTCCCAGTAGGGTAGTATGAAAATAGTGTTCCATCCCAAATTTTATGAGGTTTACACATCGGATCCAGCAGCAAGAGCAGGCAGAATGGAAGCAATAGTTGAAGAACTACGTGATTTTGAATTTGTTGAACCCGAACCTGCAAGTGAGGAAGATATCCTGAGAGTTCACACGAGGCAGCATTATGAATATGTTAAAAGCGAAAAGAAGGTTTTTGAAGTTGCAATCTTGGCTGCAGGAGGCGCAATCACTGCAGCGAAAATTTCTTTGGAAGAGCCAGCTTTCGCCGCAATACGGCCACCAGGCCATCATGCAAGTCCAGACAGCTGCTGGGGTTTCTGCTACTTCAATAACGTTGCGATTGCTGTGAGAAGGCTGATGGCGGATGGAGTAATTGAAAGAGCTGTGATTGTGGATTTTGATCTCCACTTTGGTGATGGAACATCAAACACGTTTGGAAATGATCCATTTGTGGATTACTTCCACATGCCAAATGGAGATGTGAACAGCATTGCTGACTTTCTTTCGAGAAAGGAGTACGACATCATCGCTGTCTCTGCAGGATTCGACAGGCATGTTGATGACTGGGGAGGGATACTTGAAACTGACGACTACAGAGAAATCGGGAAGATAATAAGAGAATACTCAGAAGAAAAATGCTACTCAAGGAGATTCGCTGTTCTCGAAGGTGGATACAATCATGCCGTTCTTGGAAAAAATGTAAGGGCATTTGTCGAGGGTATGAAGTGATTTATTGGTGGAGACAAAGTTTATTAGTTCTTCTGGCAATTATCTACTGCCGATGATGACTGATGGGCGAGCTGAAAAGTGATGAAAGGGAGAGTCTGAGGCGCTCTGCTATCTGGGAAATTCGTTGGAGGTTATGATTTTTGCTCTGAAAATGTTTTCCATGTGCCTCAGCCCATATTCATATTCATAGTCTGAGAGTGCTGCGGTGCAGTCTTTTATTACGGTCACATCGTAACCCCTTAGTACCGCATCTCCAGCGGTGTGCAGAACGCATATATTCGTTGCAACTCCACAGATGAAGAGCTTCTTAATTCCAAGTTCCCTTAAAAGCAGATCCAGATCTGTGCCAAAGAATGCAGAGTACCGCCTCTTTTTTATGTAGTAATCATTCTCACTTGGATCAAGCTCGTCTATAACCTCCGCCCCTTTTGTGTTCATCACACAGTGCTGTGGCCATATTCTGAACTCAACATCATCTTTTCTGTGCCAGTCCTGGGTAAATATTACAGGTAGGCCTTTTTCTCTCGCTCTTCTCACAACTTCAGCTGTTGCATCGAAAATCCTTTCTACTCCTGTTATGTAAAGAGCCCCGTTTCGGTAGCAGAAATCCTTCTGCATGTCAACTACAACAAGAGCCTCCATACCGAACATGTGTTCGAACAACTTTAAATATTTTCTCACTCGAATTTTGGTTCCCTCTTCTGTAGCATTGCGGAGACACCCTCTATAAAGTCCTTGCTAAGCGTAGAAAGCATGGCAAGACTAAGCTCAAATCCAAGATGTTCATCCAGACTGTTTTTGTGTGTAGCATTCAGCAACTTTTTCAGATTTGCTATAGCGACTCTGGGTCTCCTGACAAATATGTTCACAACGTCCTGNACTCTCTTTTCAAGCATGTCGTCGGGGACAATTTCGGTTATAAGACCATACTCCAGAGCTTCTTTTGCTGTGAACATTCGTGCGGTAGCCATAAGCTCGAAAGCTCTTTTCAGTGTAGTGGAGCGGGGAATGAAGAAAGACGTACCGCTATCCGGACTTAAACCGATTGAGGTAAACCCTGCTGAAAACTTCGTACTTTCCGCAGCAATAGCATAATCTGACGCGAGTGCTAACCCAAGCCCCGCTCCTATTGTGTATCCCTTCAATTCCACGATAATCGGCTTCGACATCTCTCTCATTTTTTTGATAACTCTGTAATGGAGAATGGTACCGTACTCTATTGGATTTCCCTCTCCCGAAGCAAACGCCATGAACTGTCTTAAATCTGCCCCCGAACAGAAACTTTTCCCCTCCCCTCTCAGAAGCACAACCTTAATGTTTTCATCCTTTTCAGCATCTTCGAGTGCATAAGCGAGTTCCCTAATAATTCCCATGTTGAGAGCGTTATGCACTTCTGGTCTGTTAAGCGTAATTCTGGCCGCTTTTTCGAGTTTCTCATATTTCAGAAAGTCCATGTAATGGANTTCAGCGACCATATTTAATAATTGCTGAAGTGACCACTGTTTTTGATTTCTCCCCCATCTTTCCCTTTATCCCTATTTTTTTCTTTTTTCCATCTCGTATTTCTTGAGAAGTTCCGATTTCTGCACCTTGCCCACTGGAGTTAATGGAAGAGTGCTGGTGAAGATAAACTCCTTTGGTATCTTGTAGTCGGCGATGTATTTGGCGCAGTACTCTTTCAGCTCCTTCTCGCTTACCTCCTCTCTTGGCACAATGTATGCTACTCCTTTCTCTCCATAAAACTCATCCTTAACGCCTATAACTGCTGCCATGAAAACCTTGGGATGAGTAAGTAGAACATTTTCAATTTCTGCTGGATATACATTGTAGCCCGCCTGAACGTACATTTCCTTTTTTCTTCCCATGAAATAAACCATATTGCCCTTCTTGTATCCAAGATCACCTGTAAACAACCACCCATCTCTGAAGGCATCTTGTGTCTCTTTTTCGAGGCCTATGTATCCATTACAAACACAATCACCTTTCACAGCTATTTCTCCAACCTCGCCATCGGGCAGGGGATTACCATCGTCATCCACAATTCTGACCTCATAATCGTCTATTGGTGTACCGAGTAAGGGCATACCCCTCTCATCAAAAAGTTCATTCACATCATCAACGAGAGGTGACAGAATGCAGGCTCCTGAGGATTCTGAAAGACCATAGAGATTCATAATTTTTGCTGATGGAAACTTTTCTCTGATCTTACGCATGAGTTCCGGCTGTGGACTTGATCCACCAACCACAACAAGCCTTATCGAGGACACATCGTAATCATCGAAATTTGTGTTGAAGAACATGTGAAACATCGTTGGTACACCACCGAGAACCGTGACGCGATAGCGTTGAACGGCATCAAGAACGGCGTTGGGCATGAAGAATGGTATGAGAACTACAGATGCCGTAGCTGTCATGGATGTGAGAATTCCGCAAACAAGTCCTCCAACGTGATTCAGGGGCATGTGACCCATTACAATATCCTCTTCAGAAGATGAAGTGTGTTCCTTCTGAGCTTTTGCAGAGGAAAGGATACTCTTGTGGGTTATGTTCGCTCCCTTTGGTCTTCCTGTAGTTCCGGAGGTATAGATTATCACTGATGTATCATTTTCTGAAACTTTCTTTTGCATCTCGGAAATTGCTTCCCGATTAACATCACCCAGCAAGTCGTTGAAGCTCATCTCGCCCTCGATGTCTCCTATGTATATCTGGTATTCAAGATGCGGGAGAGTTGCTTCATCGAAGAATTTTTGATAATTGAAACCCGCAAATTCAGGAAGACATACGATTGCTTTTGCCATGGAATTGTTGAGCATGTAGTTCAGTTCAACCTCTCTGTATCTGACATTTAGCGCCACCACCCCCAGTCCGATCCTGTTTGCAGCGAAGTATGTATAGAGCCATTCTGGCTGATTAAGAGCGATTACTGCTACCCTATCCCCTTTCTTCAACCCAAGTTTTATGAATCCAGTTGCCACTTCGTCCACTTTTTGGACAAAATCTCTGTAAGTTATCTTTTCATCGTTGAAAATCAGAAACGGCCTATCCACTTCCGAGAGTCCATCAAGCAGTTCAGGGATTGTTGACATGATTAATTGTTTTAATGAGTCTATATATCTAAATTGTGCTTACACACACTCATTGAGATCAAGATTTTAAATTAAGAATTTTTTAATGAAAACTTGAACTTAATTTAAATTTCAAAGCTTTACCTAATTCATTATGAAATTTAAAAATATAAAAATTACTTAAACTGTTCTCTCAGCTCTCTTTTGTTTATCTTCCCCACGCTTGTTTTTGGTAGCTCATCAACAAAAACGAATCTATCTGGCACTGCCCATTTTGTTATCTTACCCTCCTCAACAAACTTCATCAAATGCCCTCTCAATTCCTCCTCCGATGGTTTGTCATCCATGGGAACGATTATCGCGAGAGGCCTTTCTCCCCACTTCTCGTCTGGAATACCTATAACTGCGACCTCTCTGACCTTGGGATGAAGACTGAGAAGATTTTCAAGTGTGAGTGAGGAAATCCACTCTCCACCACTCTTTATGACATCTTTGAGCCTGTCCACAATTGTTATGTATCCCTCCTCGTCCATTACAGCAATATCTCCAGTGTGCAGCCATCCGCCTTCCCACAACTCCCTTGTCTTCTCTTCATCTTTTAAATAGCTCTGAGTGAGCCATGGTGCTCTGGCAACGATTTCTCCCATATCCTGACCATCAGGTTTAACATCTGAAAAATCATCGTGTACAACCCGTATATAGACAAGAGGGAATGGAATACCTGTTTTTATGGCAATTTCGGCTTTCTCTTCATCGCTCAGGTTCATCAAATGAGGCTTTATGAATGCACCTGTCAGAGCAGGGCAGGTCTCGGACATACCGTATGCAGACATTGTGAGTATTCCCTTCTCCATAGCTCTTATGGCCAGACCCTTGGGAAGCTTTGAGCCTCCTATCAGAACCTTCCATCCATTGAATTTGAAGCCCTCTGGAACGTTGTCAACAATCATCTGTAATATCGTTGGTACACAGTGGCTGAAAGACACCCCCTCGGTGAGAACGAGTTTTGCTATCATTTGAGGTTCATACCTCCCCGGGTAAACCTGCTTGAAACCGAGGAGGGTTGACATATATGGTACTCCCCACGCATGAACGTGGAAAAGGGGCGTGAGGGGCATGTAAACTTCTTCATCACTGTTAAGTCTTAGTGGGGACCTCAAACCGGTCAGACCTATACACCCCGCCAGAGTGTGAAGGACTATGTGACGGTGAGTGAACCAGACACCTTTGGGTCTCCCAGTAGTTCCAGTTGTGTACGCAAGAGTTGCCATGGTATTCTCGTCGAAGTCTGGAAATTCGTAGCTTTTACTCGAATTTTTCAGCATTTCTTCATATTCAATGTCTGTCAGGGAGTTCTCAGGTACTTCACCGTCCGTCATTATCACGTAGCTTTTTACAGTATCCAGTTTGTCCTTTAAAGACTCCATCAGCGGAACAAAGTCGCTGTAAACGAGCACCACTTCATCTTCTGCATGCTGCATTGTGTAAAGAATATCCTCGGGAGATAGTCTGATGTTTACTGTATGCAGCACAGCGCCCATCATGGGAATTGCAAAGTAACACTCAAGATAGCGATGGCTGTCCCAGTCCAGAACGGCCACTTTTGTTCCTTTTCTCACTCCAAGTTCTTCAAGTGCATTTGCAAGTTGCTGAACTCTCTCATAAAGGTCTGAGTAGGTATATCTCATCAGATCTCGATAAACAATTTCCTGCTTCGGTGCATATCCTACTCCGCTCTCAAGTATATGTTTTATTAAAAGCTGGTAGTTATAAGCCTCTACCATTCAAATCCCTCCTTCAGGCTGAGTTTGGGGGCATGGATGAGGTTTAAAAACTTTTTGAAAAAAGGTGATGAATGTGATTAACTGACTCGATACAATCTGGCAAAGATGACCGAAACTCCCAGTTAAACTGAAATCTTTTTAATAATTCCCACTTGAGTTTAAATTCAATGGAGATAGAGCTACTGTCAGAGCTCCTTATCATCCTACTGATAGCCTGTGTTGTCGGTATAGCTGTAAAATACGTTAGACTGCCATACACCATTGCCCTTGTAGCGGTTGGCTCACTCATCGGTTTTCTTGAACTGCTACCAGAGATAACACTTACAAAGGAAATAGTGTTTTACCTTGTTCTTCCCCCACTTCTCTTCGAAGGGGCTCTCAACACGGAACTGCAACACTTCAGGGAAAACCTAAAGCCAATTGGTCTCCTATCGACTGCTGGTGTCCTGATATCAGTTCTGGTGGTGGGTTACATCATCCATGTGTCTCTTGCAGTACCTCTTGCAATCGCTTTGCTGTTTGGAGCAATGATAACTCCCACAGATCCTGTTTCCGTACTTGCAACTTTCAAAACTCTGGGGGCTCCTAAAAGGCTGACAACCATTGTTGAAGGTGAGAGTATACTGAATGACGGAACTGCGGTTGTCATTTTTGCGATAATTTTTGAGATGATAAGAGGTGGAGAATTCAGTGTTACCTCCGGAGTGATTCAGTTTTTCTCAGTCTGTGCTATTGGTACTACAGTGGGTTTGATGGTGGGATACATGGCTTACAGAATGATGGTAGGTATAGATGATGCTGAAATAGAGGTTGCTCTAACTCTTGTCATAGCCTTCTCCACGTTCATTCTCGCAGAATTGCTTCATGGGTCAGGTGTCATTGCTGTTGTTGCTGCGGGTCTGCTTATAGGAAACTATGGAAGGTATTTTGGCATGTCTCCTTCAACTCGCGTTACACTTACTGTTTTCTGGGGCATGATAGTCTTTCTCGTAAACTCTGTTGTTTTCATTCTTATAGGACTGGACATAGCCTCCAATTTATCCGGATACCTAACTGGAATTCTCATCGCAATCGGTGCGGTTCTTCTTGCAAGGGCTGTAGCAGTTTACCTGATACTAAGTTTACCAGGAATGCGAATTCCGTGGATGTGGAGACATATTGTATTTTGGGGAGGTTTGAGAGGTACAATTCCAGTTGCACTTGCATTAAGTCTTGGTGATGTACCTTANAGGGAATTACTTGCCAGTCTAACACTGGGTGTGGTTCTCTTCTCTTTAATTTTTCAGGGACTGAGTCTGGAAATCATAATCAGTAGAACGTCCGTTCTCAGAAGAGATGAAAAGAAGGAGAGGTATGATGAAGTGATTGCCAGAAATATGGCATTGATGGCAGCAAAGAGAGAACTGGAAAAAATGATTGTATCGGGAGAGATACCTGACGAGGTGGCTGAAAGGATAAACAGAACAATCTCGGAGGAAATGGAGGAGGCAAAGCTTGAACTGGATCAGATTTCATCTGAACTTTCATCCGAGCTTGAAACGGATGTATGGAAGAAAATGCTCATAGCAGCAAAAAGTGCAGTAAGAGATGCAGCCATAAGAGGGCGCATCAGCATTGATGCAGCCAAGAAAGTTGAAGAAGAGTTAAATCAGAGACTGCTTGAGTTTGAATAGCAGAGAGAACTTTAGAAATCATTAAATTAAATCATTCAATTTTGTAANCTTGTGGAAGTGGTTTTAAGATACGAAAAAGGTACCATAAGAATAGATGGGAATGTTCACGTTCCGGCCAGATATGATTCACGATCTGGTTGCTACCGAGATCTTGCCTGTAGGTATAGAGATATAGTGGAATATCTTGAGAAGAACGGAATTGAATTTGACGATAGGGTTATGGATCCGATTCCCTGCCCGTACTTCGACGCTGAAATTGAACTGCGGGATTTTCAGCAGCAGGCAGTTGAAAGATGGATGCTCGATAAAAGAGGGTGCGTGGTATTNCCCACAGGTTCAGGAAAAACCTATGTTGCTCTTGCGGTAATTGCAGCACTTTCACAACCTACACTGGTCGTTGTTCCGACACTTGACCTNGTGGATCAGTGGATCGAAAAACTTTCCATTTTCGGTAACGAGTGGATCGGTGAATTCACTGGAAGAAAGAAAGACGTAAAACCTATAACCGTTGCAACATACGATTCAGCTTATCTCAATGCTGATAAATTGGGAAATAAATTTATGCTTCTNGTCTTTGATGAAGTTCATCATCTTCCCTCTGAGTCTTATTCTCAGATAGCAGAGATGAGTGCTGCACCTTTCCGCCTTGGCCTGACAGCCACATTTGAACGGGAAGACGGCAGACACCAAATCCTTCCACAACTTGTGGGAGGTAAGATTTTCGAACTCAAACCTGAAGATCTGGCAGGTGAGCACCTTGCCCGATACATTGTGAAGAGGATTTACGTTCCTCTCACTGATGCTGAGAGAGAAATCTACGAGGAAAAGTCCAAGATTTTTAGAGAATACCTCAAGCAAAAGGGTCTAAGACTCAGAAGTGTTGATGATTTTCACAGGGTGATTATGGCCACTGGCTACGATTACAGAGCTTATGAAGCTCTGAGAGCATGGGATGCAGCAAGGAAGGTCGCTTTTAATTCAAAAAATAAGATAAAAAAGTTGGGAGAGATTCTCAAGAGACACAGAGGGGATAAAATAATAATCTTTACAAGGTACAACGACCTTGTTTATCTTATCTCCAGACTCTTCCTCATCCCAGCAATAACCCACAAAACTTCAAAAGATGAAAGAAAGTTGATTCTTGATTACTTCAGGAAAGGAAAATTCAGAGCAATTGTAAGCAGTCAGGTTCTTGACGAGGGGATCGACGTTCCTGATGCAAACGTAGGAATTATCGTCAGTGGCAGCGGCAGTGCGAGAGAATACATTCAGAGACTTGGTAGAATTCTGAGAAAATCAAAGAAAAAGGAGGAAGCGATACTTTATGAGCTTGTTTCAAGAGAGACTGGTGAGGTGAGAACAGCAAAGAGAAGGAGATCCGGAATGAAGTGATCTCCAGAAATCGCCAAGAGGTGAGCCAAGAGGTGAGAATCGATGCTTCCAAAGGAGCTTCTTGAAGTGAAAAGGGTTAAAGGAAAAGTTTACCCAAGATTCGCAGATAAGAGAGACTATGAGCTTGCTGAGAAAATAATCGATCTTTTTCAGAAGTCAAAGGGTAGAAAGTATGGAAAAATTCTGGAGGCCCTGAAAAAACTCGAGAGTCCGAAGAATTTCAGGAAGGTCAGAGGACTTGTGAGAGTTATGGAAAAATTGTGTATTGAGAAGGCGTGCGCTTTTGACGTTTCCACAGACGTTCCTGAACTGGAACCGCTAAAGGTGAGAATGCTTCTGTTTGAGAAGGGATATGTCACTTCAAAAAAAGAGAGGGAGAAAGTTATTGAGTTTGCTGCCAGATACTTCAACACAACACCCGAAAACATTGAAAAAGCAATGTATGCGGACAGAGAGGAGGAACTGGTAATAGTAAATGTGAAACAGATAACCCCCAATGAGCTCATCAGGTTTTACAATCTCTCACTTCTCCAGACAGCAATCTTCAATTCCGTGCGTGTTACCTTCTGGACATCTTCAAATCACAAGGAGATATTCCGGAGAATAAAATGGCTTGGACTGATGTATGAGCTTTTCGAGGAAGAAAACGGCAGGATACTAGTGGAAGTTACCGGTACCGCTTCAATCCTGAAAATGACCAGACGATACGGGACATCTATGGCAAAACTGATACCCTCCATTCTAAAAGCTGAAAATTGGTGGATAAGAGCCGAAATCATTGAAGGTTCTCGAATATACATACTTGAGATGGATAGCAGAAAAAAAGACCTGTTTCCAGCATATGACGAAAAAATTGAATATGACTCATCTCTTGAAGAGGAATTTTCATGGAAACTCAGAAGTCTTGGTTATGAGGTCATCAGAGAGCCAGATATTTTAAAAGCGGGAAAAACTGCCTTTATACCCGATTTTATGGTAAGAAAAGGTGAGAATAAGGTTTACATCGAAATAGCAGGTTTCTGGACACCAGAATACATACAGAAAAAGATTGAGAAAATCAGAGAGTCAAATGTACCTCTTGTTCTTATTGCAAATNGGGAATTTGGGAGTATTGATGGATTTTTGAAGGGAGATTGGGATAGAAAGGAAGTATCCATAATTTTCTATTCTGAGAAGCTCCCATACAACCTNATACTCAGAGAGATCAGCAAGCTGCTCAAAAAACAAATGAAAGAAGAACTCAGCCAAGAGCTGAAAGAGGTTGTTGACTTGAAGAAGCTATCTGAAATTTCTGGGATCTCTGTTAAGGAAGCCCTCTCAAGGCTGCCACAGAATTATATGGTTGCAGGAAGGTGGGCTTTGAGAGAGGATGTATTCAAAAAACTAAAAAAAGAAATAGACAGCATAAAACCAAAAAAACTTGGAGATATAAGACAAATTCTTGAGAAGTACGGTGTAGGAAGCGACGTTCTGGAGGCACTTGGCTATAAAGTAAAGTGGATAGCTCTGAACGAGGATGAGGCGATATTGGAGCAGAAATGAAATTATAAAGCTGTAAGTTANTGTGAGAAAGGTATATATCTCTTCAAGAATAAATATAGCCAATGGAGATGGTGAAAAGGGTCGATCATTACACAATACTCCGTGATTTCGTAAAAGATGAGAACATACTGGACAAACTTCAGCTTGATGAACATCAGAGAATAATTGAAGAATACTGGGTAAAGGAACCTTTTATAAAAGCTGTAATTGTTGAAGATCTTGAGGAGTACAGGTATAGGTATCTATCACTCGAGCCGACCCTGAGTGAAGATGAGCTTGAGTTTGCNTCTCTCATCGCATCCGATCTGAAGAGGGTTCTCACCCTTCGGGATGTTTCAATCGATCTGGATGTAAGAGCCGAAATTCTTGTTGATTATGTTAACTATCTCCTCAAGGAATACGCCGTTAGATTTACGGATAATTTTTACTCCAGAATGCTTTACTATTTCTTCAGGAACTTCTTTGGATTTGGTGTAATTGATCCCCTTATGTGTGATGAGTTTATTGAGGATATCTCCTGCGATGGTTATGATATTCCCATCTTTATCTACCATAAAAAGTACGGTAGTATGGAGACAAACATCCGTCTTGGTAGAGAGACATTGGACAACCTCGTCCTCAAACTTGCCCAGAGAGGGGGTAAACACGTTTCTCTGGCAACCCCAATAGTTGATGCTACTCTTCCAGATGGAAGCAGACTTCAGGCTACTTACGGGACTGAAATCACTCCAAGAGGTTCATCGTTTACGATACGAAAGTTCACAGCTGAACCGCTTACTCCAATCGATCTGATAGAGTACGGGACGATNCCATCTGCCGTGATGGCTTACCTCTGGTTTGCCCTTGAGTATAAGCTATCTGGTATAATCGTCGGTGAGACGGGAAGTGGTAAAACTACAACCCTCAACGCCATTCTGATGTTTACACCTCCAGACGCGAAGATAGTATCAATTGAAGACACAAGAGAATTAAAACTCTATCATGAGAACTGGGTGGCGGAGGTCACCAGAGTAGGCGTGGGTGGAGAAGAGATAGACATGTATGACTTACTGAAAACCGCATTGAGGCAGCGACCTGATTACATAGTCGTTGGTGAAGTGAGAGGTAGAGAAGCCCAGACTCTCTTTCAGGCGATGTCTACGGGACATTCATGCTACTCTACAATTCATGCAGGAGACATCAATCAGATGGTCTACAGACTGGAAAATGAACCCCTAAATGTTCCAAGAAGCATGATACAGTTTCTTGATGTTGCTCTTGTTCAGCAGATGGTTGTAACAAAAAGAAAAAGGATCCGAAGAACAAGAGAGGTTAACGAGATTCTTGGAGTTGATCCGGTTGACAAAAATCTGCTTATCAACCAGTTCGTTAAATGGGACCCCAAAGAAGATCACCACGTTGAAATAAGTACTCCGAAAAAGCTTGAAAAGATTGCAAGCATGTACGGTGGAGGAATTGAAGACGTTTACCAGGAATTGCTGAGAAGAAAGGAATACCTTGAACTGATGCTCAAAAATGGTATTAGAGACTACAGGAGAGTTACACGGCTTATACAGGCTTACTACAGAAACCCAGAATTTGCATTCTCAAAATTAAAGTAAAATGTAAGGGAGGAGTATGCCTCTTTACACACCTTCTTTCTTGGTAAAATTTTACAGGAAAAGGGTGAAGGAAAACCCCGAGAAATACAAGGAGATAGAAGAAGCTCTTGAAAAGTCACGATACGGAATAACTACTGCAAGGTTGCTGGCAATCGCTCAATTCTATGGTATGCTTGCATTTATTCCAGGAACGCTGCTTGGATACCTTGTAACGCTTCTCCTTCTGAATCTGAACGTTAGTCTGCAGTTTCCATACACTCTGACAATAAATGTGCCTCTCCCCAATATACAGCTTCCATCACTAAATGTTACACTGTCACCAGTAATAATTCAGCTGGCAATATCATCCATTTTTGGGTTCATCGCCTATGCATTTACAAAGTATCTCATAGCTTCGTATCCATTCTATCTGGCTAATGTCAGGGCAGGAAAGATAGATGCGGCACTTCCACATGCAATAAACATGATGCTCGGAATGGCGAGAGGTGGAATTCCGCTTGAATCAATCTTCAAATTCCTTGCAGAAAACAGACAGACGTTTGATGAGTTAAGTGTTGAATTTGCCAAAATAGTGGAACTTGTAGAAATGTTCGGATACGAACTTACTCAGGCAATACACTACGTTGCTGAAACTACTCCATCCGAAAGGCTGAAGTCATTTCTTGACAACTTTGTAAACATCTATGAAGGAGCAGGAAATGTCTTGGAATTTCTCAAAGCAAGGTCTGAGCATTTCATGGTGGAGAGGGAAAGGTATTATGGGATTCTGTTTGAGTCTCTTCAGATATTCGCAGAAGTATATCTTGCTCTTTTCATCGTTGCACCACTGTTTTTCCTTACAGTTCTCACAGTTTTCCAGCTTGTTGGAGCTGGTGCACTCGAAACATACCGTATAATTCTGTACACCATGATACCATTTGGCTCGTTAATGGTAATCTGGCTGATTCGTGCAACAATTCCCAGAGAACCCAAAGGTGTTCAGGAAAGGGGGAGAGGTGTTGAAATGCTGGAAGCAAGGATAAACTCAAACAGGAGAAACGGATTCGAGGTAAATAAATTCCGTTTCTGGCTAAATAAAATTAAAAGGTTCATTCTTGCTCCAGTCACCGAACCGCTTTACAGCTTAACGTTCAGAGCAATTTCGTTTCACCTTCTGCTGCCCTCTGTAATTCTCTTCGCATTTGGATATGGAAAAATCGAACTCGATATCCTTCTTTTCATAACACTCGTGACAGCTATAATCCCTGCCACCCTATTTGTCGAGTACAGGAAGAGAACAATAGAAAAAATGGAAAGTGAACTTCCTGAGTTTCTCAGACAACTGGCGACTCTCAACGAAGCAGGATTAACTGTAGTTGAGACAATAAAACAGGTTGCTGAGCATGAATTTGGTGTTCTTGGTAGGGAGATAAAGAAAATTAAAAGAGAAGTTGAGTGGGGTGAACTTGTTACTTCCGCTCTGCAGAAAGTGGAACTCAGGGTTAAGAGTCCGATATTTTCAAGAGTGATATCTCTTGTAACTAAAGCAGTTGAAAGTACACCAACAATTAAAGATGCGTTAATAACCGCCTCACTCTACTCAGAAATGGAACTCGATGCAAGAGATAGAATTAAAGCTCAGATGAACATCTACACAATCATAATCTACCTCTCTTTCGCTGTTTTCCTTTACACAACCTATGTCCTTGTAAACAATATGATCTCTGTTTTCTCAACTATAAGCACGTCTGTGCCAGGGGTGATTGCGACGTCCATTGATATTGAGCTGTTAAAAAGGACATTTATGGAGACTGCTCTACTTGTCGGATTCTTTTCCGGATTCACAGCAGGTGTAATGAGCGAGGGTAAGCTTATAGCTGGTTTGAAACATGTGGCTTTGTTTTTGGTGATGACTTATGCGTTCTTCAGATTCGTTCTCCCATGAATTTATTCAGAACCACAGAACGAGGGTGGCGATGCACTTCCTGGATGCCGCCCCGATAGAGGATGAACCGGTTACTGTAGAGGGGTGGTTAACATACTATGACGAGAAGGACAAAAGCTGGAAACCTCTTAAAGGTAAACTATCGTTCTATCTGGATAACAGAATGATAGGAGAAAGTGAGTCAAACGAACTTGGTATATTTAGTTTTACCTTTCTTGCACCGGTCGAGGGTAGACACACAATTGAGGCAAGATTTAAAGGTAAACCGGGATATGAGCCAAGCAGCAAAAAAATGGAGTTCAGAGTTTTGAAAGGTGAGGAAAAAAGAAGGATAATGAGGATTGCAAGGAATGCAATGATTCTGATCCTCTTTTTCATATTTTTCCTGATATTTTTGATGTTTTATGTAAAAATGACTCAGCAGTAATTTAGTAATATTACTCAGACAACTGGAAAACAGAGTTGAGTATGGCGTATGTTATGAGCAAATCGTCCCCTATGGGTCTGCACACGGTAATCTTTTTCCCCTGGAACTCACCCTCCTTCACACCCTGTCCTTTAGGTAATCCGAGCATTTCTGGCAGGTTTTCCGAGACATGGTATCCATAGGAAAGGAAAAGAGGGACAATGTAGATTTCATCGCATTTCATGGATCCGATAACTTCGTCAGGGGTGGGTTTCATACCCTTTGAGATAAGTGAAGTCCTCACCTCATCAAATATTCCTGTACTCTCAATTCTCTTCCTGTGCAGTTCAAGTATCTCTTCATAGTTGTGAAGAGGGCTGCCGTGGCCGACGATAAGCAAACCTCTTCTGATCCCTTTTCTTCCCATTTTTCACTCACCTTTTGAACAGGAAATCAGACTTCCAGTTTTTTGGCAAGTTCGACAAGTTTTTTCCATCTTCTGTATTTTTCTGTGAGATCTGTTTTTCTCTCAAAAACGTCAGTAAAAGGCATGCAGAAGTCTTTTTTCCACTTGCCGATCGCCATCCCAGCAATGAGGTGAGCACCAAACGATGAACCTGAGAGTATTGCTCCCCTTTCAACTCGCAATCCTGTAACGTCTGCAAGTCTCTGGAGGAAGAAGTCGTTGGAAGACATCTCACCATCACATCTCATTCTCTCAGGTTTCCANGGCATCTCTTCCTCCATTATCTCCACTATCTCTGCAACTCGAAAAGCAAGGGACTCAAGTAATGCCCGTACAAAATCCTCTCTCGTCATGGCATTCGATATTCCATAAATTAATCCAGGCATCGTTACGTAATGTGGGGTGCCAAGACCTGTAAACGAAGGGACAATCATTAACTCCTCGTTTTCTGATTTGAATGCAAGTTCAGACGTTTCCTTAACGTCATTGTAGAAACCCAGATCGCGAAGAAGTTCAACGGCGGAACCACTGTACATCACAAGGCCTTCCATCATGTAATTCAGCTCACCCTTCAATCTCCAGGCTATCAGTGGTAGCAATCCCTTCGCAGAAGCCATGGGCTCACTGCCAACATTTATATCTACAAATGTCCCCGTACCGTTTGTTACCTTCAGATCTCCCCGCTTCCAGCATCCGAGAGCATAAAGTGAAGCAGACTGATCTGCTATTACCCCGGTAATCGGAACATTTCTGTATTCACCGAATATTTCATCTGATGGTTTTATCTCCGGTAACATGTCTGGATCTACCTTTATTATATCGAGAATCGTATCACTCCATTTTAGAAAGAAGGAGTCATAAATTCCAGTAGCAGCAGCATTTGAGTAGTCNGTGGCGTGCTCCCCAGTCAGCTTGTAAACCAGCCAGCTATCAATTGTACCTGCTTTCAGATTATACTTTTGGGCCTTCTCTCCAAGTTCATCGAGCATCCATCGAAGTTTTACACTGGTATGTCCAGCGCTGAGAGACAATCTTGAAAGTGTTATGAGCCACTTGGCTCTTTTTTTTGTTTTGATGGTGGGTAACAGTTTAGAGAGGGCAACAGTCATTTTGCCAAGGGTTCGTGCAAATTTAATTACTCTGTTACTGTTTAATTTTTCTGCAAGTTTTTCCGCTCTCGTATCCTGCCACCCCACGGCAGGAAAGACACTTTTGCCTGTTTTGGTATCCCACAGTACTGCAGTTGCTCTCTGATTCGTTATGGCAATTGCTTCAACATCATGTTTTTCAATTGCAATATCAGCAAATTTGACACAGGTTTCTGCCATCCAGTCCGCATCGATCTCCACCCACCCAGGCTGTGGGTTGTATTTTACGATCGGCTTCTTTACAACATCAACAACTTTGTCCTCATCATAAACCACAAGCTTGATGTTTGTAGTTCCGGCATCTATAACTCCAATCATNAATCTCACCTTTTCAGTTTATATTATATATACAATTTAAATATACCTAAATTTTAGTTTCTTCACTCACAGAACATCAAGCAGTACTTCAACTATATCCCTGGCATTCAGCGACTGTTTGCACGATGGACATGCAGTAACAATCTCATACTCAAATTGCTGTTTTCTTCGCTCAGATATTTTTTCTGCGTTTTCAGGATCGATGAACCTGTATATACCCCCAAAACCGCAGCAGTATGTTTCTTTACCCGTGTATATTGGTTCATGAACGGTAAACCCGGCTTTTCTCAGTATATTTCTCGGTTCATCCAGAATACCAAGTTTTCTGGCCAGAATACATGGGTCATGGTATGAGATCTCACTCAATACGTTACTTCCCCTCAATTGAAGTTCTGAAACGGCTCCTATAATAGCAGAGAGTATATGGGCAGCTTTTATTCCATTTTCCTGCATGATCAGAACGCAGTGCGGACAGTTACTGACGACACCCTCATACTTTTTTGTGATTTTCTTTAGTTTTTCCATGTTTTCTCTGAATTCTCTGATGTAGCCGAGTTCCATGTATGGCATTCCACAGCAGATAGCATCTGGACTAACACCAAAGTCCAGATTCAGCTTCTCGAGTAATTCAAGAGTCCTGTCAAAAAGATTTGACTCGAATGTGCTGCAACCGGGAAAGTAGAGAATTTTTCCATCCCTTTCTTTGTTGCTCATTTTCCTCTCAACCTCTTCCATCCTTCTTTCAAATTCATTCTTTGCTTTTTCACCAAGTTCCGTTTTGAACTTTGATCTGATCTCCCTTAGATTCTCACTTACACTGATGTCCATTGGACATGCCTCTTTACAGGCATTGCATGGAAGACAGCGATACAGAGCCTCAAAAACTTCATATGACGGGTCATTTGCGAAGTAGCCGAGTCTTGCCTTTACTGAGGGTGACACAGTTAATCTGCGTTCTGCATCAAAAACAGGACATACGTGGAGACACATATTTGGACAAAGCATGCATTTGGTTATTTCATCGGCTTTTCCAAGTTTGGGAATAACCTTAGCAAGTCTGAGCTTTGTTTTTGTGTCGGTGTGGGCTATTATACGGGCAACAAGCTTCGGGTTGATCATCAAACAACACCTCCTGGGTTGAGAATGTTTCTCCTATCAAAGATCACCTTCAGATCCCTCAGAATTGGGTAATAACCTCCGATTTCTGCTGGTAACCAGGTTTTCCTGAGCCTGCCAACTCCATGGTGATGAGTTATATTTCCCCCGTTTTTCAGAGAAGCNTCCATCACTTTTTCCCAAACTTCTCTGTAGTATCTTTCAATATCTTCGGGAAGCCCGCTGAATGTGAAGTATATGCAAGTTCCACTCTCGTAAAAGTGAGATGCATGAGCTGAAGCAGTAACTGTGCCAGGAACACTTCTTATTGCCTCTATAACTGCTTCGTAGAGCCTATCTGCATCTTTCCAGAAACACGCCACCTCTATTGTATCAAAGATAAACCCAAGGGGGACGATTCTGGAAACATCGGAAACATCAAACCTCTTTTCAAGCCATATTTCTGCATATCCATCAACAATTTTACCCCTAATCTTTTTCTTCGCCTCCTCAGCAACTACATCAGCTTTTTCACCTTCGAAAATGGCTATCATGGTGAAAGCTTCTGAGTCGAAGTATCTGATGGACTCCTCATCATCAAAAATTCTCATCAAAGCTGGTCTGAATTTCATGAGCTTTTTTGCATCTCTTATCGCATCACCAAACGATTCATACTCTGCAGAAATCGTAACACTCTGACTGGGGATTTCAAAGATCTTCAACGTGGCTTCAGTAACCACGCCAAGGATACCCTCAGTGCCTATGAAGAGTTTTTTTAAATCAGGTCCAGCTCTTCTTGGTGTCTTCACTTCCTCAAGAACTTCGCCATTCGCAAGCACTGCGGTNAGAGATATAACCAGATTCTCGATATTACCGTACCCTGTTGAGAACTGGCCACTTGCCGCTGTAGCGATCCACCCACCAACAGTTGAACAGAAAAGGCTTTGAGGGGAATGACGAAGGGTAAATCCATTCCAGTTGAGGTACTTTTCCAGCTTTCCTCCAACTACACCAGCACCTGCTACAACCATCCTGTTCTCCTCATCAAGGTCAATTTTGTCGAGTGCGAGAGTAGAGAGAGCTATCCCCCCCTCATAGGGAGTCTGGCAGTCTATTACACCACTACCTCCACCAAATGTGTGCACAGGGATTCCATACTTATTCGCAGTCTTAAGGACGATTGAAACCTCCTCTGTGCTTCGAGGAAATACTACTGCATCTGGTAGTCCGGGAGTTTTTCTCTCCAGAAGTTTGGGGAGGTGAAGAGGATTCCAGTCCTTTGAGTAAGCTATTCTATCTTCAAGTTTATCGGAAACTGGAACGTTGTAGCTCAATATTTCATCAATGAAGTTTGTCACACTTTTGCCATGTTCGGTGGAGACCATAGGGAAATCAAAGTTANTGATTTATAAAAAACATTCGGTTTGGTTTTGTTTCTGAGAGTCTTAACTGCTGAATCAACGTGAATTTTGATGGAGAGCATTGATTATCCGCGATTATCTTAGACTTCAGGTTTTCCTGAGCTTGACAGCAGTACCATAAGCGAGAAGTTCAGCTGCACCAGCAGTGGTCTGCGAGGTTGCAAATCTGACATTCAGAATAGCATCCGCCCCAAGTTTCTTTGCTTCGTTTATCATTCTGTTTACGGCTTCGAGTCTGGCATCTCTAAGCATTTCGGTGTATTCTTCAATTTCGCCACCAATTATGTTCTTCAATCCTGCAAGTATGTCCTTCCCAATATGCTTCGCTCTTACAGTGTTCCCAAAGACAACACCGAGAACCTTCTCCACTTCATATCCAGGAACAAAATCTGTTGTCGTAACAATCACGATCTCACCTCCTCTATTTTCTTTTCTCTTTTCCCGAAAAGTAAAAGAGCTACGCCCAGTATTATTAAAAGTGTATCGAGAATAAAAAGAAACGGTAGGATCACTTCAAGAATAAATCCGAGTATTATAAATCCAATTCCCCATTTAACATGGCTTTCCACAACATTTATCTGAGCTTATTCATTTAAGCCTTTTCTGAATTCATGGAATATAAAAATATATCTATTTTTTGATTAATCCCAGTAGAGATCTAACAAAGTTCTCTCTGGACCACTCTCCCCCACTCACGAACTCCATCATAAGAGCTCTTTTACTTGGATTTGGGAACAGAATGTCTACTATCTCACTCACATCTCTCCCTTCCGCATAAAGTTCTCGAGCTCTATTTCTGAGTTCAACAAGGTAGTTTAGGTAGTCCTTAACCCCTTCCTTGGTGGTCACACTAGGTCCTCCGAAGGCGAACTCAAACTTGAATTTGAGAACTTTTTTCAGAGATTCAATAGTTTCAACAAGATTTTCCTGCTTCATACATACAATCTGACCGGTGGAAACAACAAGATCACCACTGAAAAGCTTCCCGTCAATCAGGAAGCATACATGATCAAATTCATGTCCGGGGGTTTCGATTACTGTTATTTCCATATCACCAANAGTTATCTTGTCTTCAAACGGTTCAGCGTTAGCGGGTTCTGGTTGTCCCCACACTACCTGTCTGTATTCAGGAATTTTTGGTGGGTTTTTGATTATCGCTATAGCTTTTCTCGGAGCAAAGACTTTTTTGAAAACACTCGCCCCACCTATGTGATCCTCGTGATGATGTGTGATGACCACTCCCTCCACCATTCTGTTTCTGAAAAATTCTCTAACCTCTTCTTTAGACCAGAAACATCCGGTGTCAAATACCACATTTCCATAGTAGTAGAAGCTTACCCAGTACAAAACTCTGCCACTTATCTCCCGGCCACTGCGGAAAACTGTGACTTCATCGTACTTTTTTACCTCCAGCATACAAGAACTAACGAGTTGATTCGTTTTAATCTTTTTCAGACTCTCCTCAATCTCATGGCAATGACTGCTCCTCTGGGAAAGTTATCCTCAATCCAGACTCTACCACCATACCTCTCGATTACCTGCTTAACAATATACAACCCCAATCCCGTGTGTCCAGATTCTCCGGCTACAAAACCCTCCTGAAAAACTCTCTCCTTTATTTCATCAGGAATCCCCCTTCCATTATCCTTGACCTTGATAACACAGTATTCGCCCTCCTCCACCATCTCTATGTCAACCCTGGTCGCTTTACCGTGTACAACAGAGTTTAAAACCAAGTTATCTATAACGGACTCAAAGGCTTCATCCGCAAGCACAACGAGGTCGCCGGTGATGTTAATCTCAATCTCAGGGTGTCTTTTTGCTACCTCCTCTATAACCTCAATAGCTCTGAGTGGCTTGAGTTCTTTACCAGAAACAACCATCTTCTCCAGTTCNCTTGCTTTGTCTATTAATCGAACACTCTTTTCAAGTGAGTTGAGCGCATGTTTGATTAACAGCTTATCCTTTCCACTTACCTTCACGGATTCCAAGGCGAGAAGAATAACATTGAGGTTATTAAGTATGTCGTGTCTCAGCATTCTATTAAGAAGCTTGAGAGTCTCCNCAGCGTCTTTCAAATCCCTTGAGAGCTCATATTTTTCTGTGACATCTCTGTGAATCGCTATGATGTACTGAATCTTCTTTTCGGGGCTGTAAACAGCGAAGCAGGAACAATCAAACTTAAACACTCTGCCATTTTTTGAGAAAACATCAACCTGATATCTTGCCTGTCCAGTTTCGATAATTTTCTGCAGTTCAGTGACATACTTCTCTTTGCAGTCCGGTGTGCAGAACTCATGCATGTATTTGCCCACTATCTCCTCTTTCGAGTACCCAAGTTTTGCAATGGANGGATTCACNTCAATAACTTTCCCTTCTGAATCCAGAATGTAAATCACATCTGGAGCTGATTCAAAAAGAGATCTGAATTTTTTNTCACTGCTTTCCAGTGCCTTTTTTGCTTTCTCGGTTTCAGTTACGTCAACAGCAATTCCTATAATAGCTGGTTTTCCACTAACCATTGCTCTTGAAGCAAAAAACTCAAGAACCTTTACCTCACCAGTTTTGGTTACAGCTCTTGCAGTGTATCTGCTCGTAACTTTCTCACCCCTCANTCTTCTCTCCATTCTTTCCATGACCATTGGAACATCGTCAGGATGGATGAATACTGCTGGATTCTTCCCTATAACTTCCTCTCTTGTGTATCCACCCATAGCTGCGAGAGTCGGGTTTACATACTTGAAAACCCCATCTTGAACTATGAATGTTCCTACGATCGAATTCTCAGCAAGAGCTTCAAATTCCTTCTGTGACTCTTTTAGAGCTTTCTCAAGTTTTTTTCTCTCAGTTATGTCACGAAGAACAGCAAGAACAGCAGGTTTACCTTCGTATGTGATATAACTTGCTCTTGAGTCAAATATCTTTTCAGTGCCATTGGGGAGAATAAAGGAGAGTTCGAGCGGGGGTGATGGAATTTTCTTCTCCATCATTATCCTGATTCCTTCTGCCATCACCTCTCTGAAGTGTGGTGGAACAAATTCCATGATTGGTCTACCAATGAGTTCTTCAGGGCCTTTAAAACCTGCAATTTCAGCAGCAACCGAGTTCGCATAAAGTATCTTTTCTCCATTGTGAACTACTATGGCATCCGGACATAATTCNAGGAGAGTTCTGTACCGATTTTCGCTCTCCTCATATCTCTCACTGACAGCAGCTTCAGAAACTTCCTGTACTTCCTCAACTTTTCGAATCAGGAAAATAAATCCATCAAACGATTCAGTTTTAACTGCTGAGGAATTGAGCTGGACAGGAAAAGCTGTACCATCTTTCCCCCTCATGTTTACCTGAAAATCGCTGATTTGTCCGTTTCGAATGAGCGTCTCCACAAGCTCAACTGTTTTTGGATAATCAGATTCGTCTATCCAGTTGAAAAGTCTTGTGCCCACCACTCGATCTGCCTCTTCCCCAAAAAGTTCGGATGCATAACGATTGATATCAACGATGGCAAACGAGGTGTCACATATGATCAACCCCACTGAAACTTCGGTAAATACTGAGGCGTAAAGTGACGCTTTTCTCGAGAGCTCATCTTCTCTTCCTCTTCTTTCGGCAATGTCTCTCAGAATGACCAAAACTGCCGGAGAACCTCTGAATGTTATATAATTTATAACAAGCTGTACTGGAATATCGGTTCCATCTTTTCGTTTGAGTAAAGTGTCAATTGTGCGCCTGCCCCAGTATCTTTTTTCGAGAATTTCCCGGTAAACCTCCAAGAAGGTAAGAATGTGACTGGAATTGATGTGCTGAACGACAGGTGTGTTGATAAGCTCTTCAACGCTGTATCCCAGTAAATCTGCTGCAGTTTTGTTGCTGTATCNCAGGACTCCGTCCTGTATTATAACAACACCCTCCCCAAGATAATCAATAATTGTTTGGTAAATATTTTCCTCGTTGTTGGGATTGATGGTCTGTTTATCCATTCTACCGTTTTTGCCTAAGTCATCTGCTTTCATGATGCTCCTCCTTTGAGAGGATAGAGTGGTGGTTTGAACTCTGAATCAGCATTAAAATGTGAATGGGAATTTAGAGTAAAAGTAGACTTAAATCTGATAATTTCCAATATGGAGAATCCAGAGATCTCAGATCTCATCATAATGACAATATACGCCTCTCCCACAATAACATGAAACAATTGTGTGATATAAAGCTATTTCTTCTCAGTTGCTAATTAGTGGAAACTCAATTATACATTGGGTCGTACACCAACTGTATGAGGGTAGCTGTTCTTGGTGCAGGTGCCATGGGAGCAGCGTTGACAGTGCCACTTGTGGATAATGGTAACACAGTAGCTCTCTGGGGAACAGAGTATGATCGGGAAATTTTAGACAGAGTAAAGAAGGGGAAACCGCATCCAAGACTTGGTGTAACTCTAAACGACGTTGAGGTTTACTATCCAGAAAGTTTACAGGTAGCTGTAAATGATTCTGATGTTGTTTTACTTGCGGTCAGTACTGACGGAGTCTTACCCGTTTTCAGAGAAATAAAGGACTTAATTGACGGTAAGTTGCTTATCACAGTAGCTAAAGGACTGCTGGAAAATAATAAAAGGATATTAACAGTTCCCGAAGCAATCTGGGTTGAGAAACCCGAGATGAAAAACGCCACAGTTGCAATTACAGGTCCATCAATAGCAAAAGAGGTTGCAAAAAGAATGCCAACAAAAGTTGTTTTCAGTAGCGAAGATGTTAGAGCAGCGATAAGGGTAAAGAAAGTCTTCAAGACTGATTACTACGGTGTAGAAATCTCCCCGGATATTCGAGGGACAGAAATAACCTCNGCCCTAAAAAATGTTTACTCAATTGCAATAGCATGGGTTAGAGGTCATGAACAGCTCTANGGTGTTGAAATGAGTAATGCGAAAGGTGTCATAGCCACTAAAGCCATAGACGAAATATCTCGCTTAATAGAGCTGGCTGGGGGTAACAGGATGACTGCTTTTGGTTTATCTGGGTTTGGAGATTTAATTGCAACTTTCAGAGGTGGTAGGAATGGTATGCTCGGTGAACTGCTCGGAAGAGGGCTGAGCGTAGAAGAGGCTCTTGACGAGTTGAGAAAAAGGGGTGTTGGTGTAATAGAGGGATACGGAACGGCAAAAAAAGCTTACAAGTTGGTTAAGACTTTGAGAGGTAGCAATTCAGAGATAGAGGACTTTCCTCTCCTGAAAAACATATATGAGGTGCTGTACAGAAATAAAAGGGTANAAGAGGCTTTTGAGGAGCTTATAGTGAGTTAAGCTACCAAAACAGGTTTTGAAATGCCCAGAAAAAAGAAAGTTATTTCGCAAGAACGATTTCAATAGTTGACACGTTAATCCTTCGACCCTGTTCCGAGTCAAGCTCTTCCGTNTCAATCCTGATNTCCCTTATGTTCACTCCCGGCATGAATCTGTTTCTCACTATCTCAGCCACATCGACTGCTCGGCTTATAGCCCTTCCTCTCGCCTTAATCACAACCTCGCTTGCTCCCTCGTTCAGCTGAGTCAGTGTTGCAAGAACGTAGTTCATTACGGGCTTGTTTCCTACAAAAACAACATTTTCTGACATTCCGCCCACCTCCGAAAGGGAGGGTCGGGGGCAGATATTTAAATTTTTCTAATTTTTTTAATATTTTAAATTATTCAGTATTGCTATTTCTTCTGGTCAAGGAGTTTTTTTGTGTACACCACACGATGTAAAGCTGTTATATGGCTCAGCACAGCAATTACTATAACAGCCTCGTATATGTATCCAGTTATCAAGCCAGCAAAGATTATAAGAAGCCGTTCACTTCTTTCAGCNAATCCAACGTCGCACCTCTCCACTATACACTCCGCTCGAGCCCTTGTATAGCTGACAAGCAGAGCTCCAGTTAGAGCGATGGTAACTGCAAGCCAGTCAATCCCATAAATTCCCAGAGAGACGAATATCAGGACATCCACATACCTGTCAGTTACAGAGTCAAGAAAGCCCCCAAAACTTGAAGTCATATTCTGCGTTCTTGCCACCGCTCCGTCAAGCATATCACAAACACTACTCANAAATACAAAAAAGGCTCCTTGAAGTATCTTACCAGAACTGATGTAGAATGCTGCGAAGAGGCCAAAAAACAGGCCCAGAAGTGTTAGATGGTTTGGCTTTACACCAACTCGAGCGAGAATTCTCGCTATGGGATAGGAAATTTCCGCAACTATGGGTTTGAATCTACTGAGCATTGTTAGATCTGACNATCTTCCTATTTCCAGACTTTACCCCTGTAGTGGCCTGTGATTGGACATCCAAGGCATAGTTTGAGTCTCCAGAAATCGCAGTCCAGACATCCTCCATTGCAGGGCGTNGATTTGCTCTTCTCAACGTGCAATTTTACAGGCATTACAGAATCTTTTTCCCCTCTTACGACAATTCCAGAATCTACGCTGTACACATCCGGATCGGATCTTATGTGTTTGTCAACTATTGCTTCCAGTGTTGTGAGATCTTCTCCAATGAAAAAGAGAGTGAGATTCTTGTTGCCTGTTACTATAAACCCATTTAGAAAGAATGGACATTCAGAAAACCTTTTCAACACCTCTTTTGGTTGTTTGCATTTTACATCAACCTTGTAAATATAAAGACCCGCATTTTTTATGTTTATACCGTACGCGTGACTCAGAACTCCAATTTCTTTAAGTTTTTTTATCCTGCTCCCTACAGATGGTTGTGAGAGTCCAACTACTCTGGCAATCTCATTCTGTGAGATGTCAGGATCTTTTTCAAGCAGGTCAAGTATTTTTCGATCCTTCTCATCAATGTCAAAAATTCCCGGCATATTATCACCTCAATGGCAATAGTCAATTGCCTTTTAAAAAATTAGCGGAATGGTGTCGTAAATATTTAATTGGCAACCATTTTCTTTATGCGAACAATATTCTGGGACGATGGTGTAGTGATGGTAGATCAGACACTTCTGCCTGAGAGATTCGAAATACTGGTCTGCAAAACAGTACATCAGCTTGCAGAGGCTATAAAAAGACTTGCTGTTCGAGGTGCGCCAGCCCTTGAGGCAGCAGGAGCTTATGGAATAGCTCTTGCAGCTTATGAAAGAGACTTCAACGACTTGGTAGAAATCAAAAAACATATCCAGGATGCAGCAAGGTTGCTCGCATCAACACGTCCAACAGCTGTAAATCTCTTTGTGGGTATTGAAAGAGCTCTAAAAGCTGCTATGAGTGGAGATAGCATCGAAGAAGTCAGAAAACTTGCACTTCAGGAAGCTGAAAGAATAGCTGAAGAAGATGTTGAACGAAACAAAAAACTTGGAGAGTATGGTGCTGAGTTGATTGAAGATGGCAGTACGATTATGACGTACTGCAACGCCGGAAGACTTGCAACAGTTGACTGGGGAACAGCACTTGGAGTTGTCAGGAGCGCTGTGAGTCAGGGAAAAAGGGTAAAGGTTATTGCATGTGAGACAAGACCGCTAAACCAGGGATCACGTCTAACGTGCTGGGAGCTTATACAGGATGGAATTGATGTCACACTCATAACAGATTCAATGGCTGGTATAGTTATGCAGAAAAGCATGGTTGATTGTGTTATCGTTGGTGCGGACAGGATAGTCAGGGATGCAGTTTTCAACAAAATCGGAACTTATACTGTTGCTGTGCTTGCTAAACATCATGGAATTCCTTTCTACGTGGCTGCTCCCAGGGCAACGTTCGACTGGAATAGGAGTATGAAAGAAGTCACAATAGAAGAGAGGAGTAGAGATGAACTTATTTACTGTGGAAACAGACTTCTGGCTCCAGAAAATGTGAGGGTTTACAATCCTGCATTCGATCCCACTCCACTCGATCTTGTCTCTGCGATTATCACCGAATATGGCATTATCAGAGAGCCATACAGCGAAAACGTTCCTAAGATTCTTGAACTTTGATAGTTTTCTTTTTTCTCAGTCAAAGTGTCTGGAGTCTATTTTTATCTCATCCTCGCTGATTCCGGTGTATCCAAGTCTCTCCCTTATAACAACATACGCCATTTCTGGCGGTATAGCACCTATCTCAGTTATGATTACATCAATGTAATCTCTCGGAGTAACATCGAATGCAGGATTTCTAACCTTTACACCCATATCAAGGAGATCCTTTGGAGCAACCTCTGAAGCGTCTCTTTCTTCAATAACCACCAGCTCACCAGTGAGAGTTTTTGGACTGAACTTGTATGTTTCTGCTGCGACCATAAACGGAACTCTTGCCTCTTTGGCAGCAAGAGCTATTTGAGATGTACCAATCTTGTTGATTAACGCCCCGTTTGCGGTAATTGTGTCTGCACCAACAATCACACAGTCCACATCATTAATGAAGTACCGAACAGCTGAATCAACGATCAAAGTTACATTGATACCCNTCTCCCTCAACTCTCTTGCTGTAATATGTCCTTGCCATCTTGGGCGGGATTCTGTGGCGAAGACCTCGATTCTCTTTCCATTCTCATGAGCTCTTTTTATGATGGCCAGAGCAGACGAGGAGTTGCAGTGTGTCAGAATCGTGTAGCCGTCTTTTATCCTCTTCTCCCCAATTTCCCCAATCTTTTCCTGAGCGGTCTCAACCCATTTTATGAATTCTTCAGCCCTCTCTATCAGATTCTTTCTTCTTTCTTCTACAGTTTCACCAGAGTAACTCATTACATAATTTATTGCATTGTAGAGGCTAACAGCAGTGGGACGGGTATTTAAAAGAATCTCTGCTGCTTTTTTTATTTCATTATCAAAATCACTGGTTCGAGANGCAAAATCTCTAAGAGTTTCTGCGGCAAAACGGGCAATTCTNGCTGCTCCCCTTATTTTCATCGATCTGATCATCTCTGCAGCTTTGATCACTTCATCCATGAACATGGTACCCGGACAGATATATAGATGTATAGTTAGGGTCTNAACTATACTCGACTGTAAAATATTTCCTGAGTCGTAACCCATATTACCCAGGCAGCATATCATCATTATGGACAACAGTGCAGGGGGAGAACAAGGGGTGCCAGATCTACCTAATGTGGGAGAAGACGAGGTTCAGCGGCAGCTTCCATCAAAGTACTTCAGACTCCTCCGACCGCTTGCTTGGGTATGTTTTTTACTTCCATTTGCTCTTGGCTTTGCTTTTGCTGCCAATCCCTCAACAGAAATTTTCAAGGTTCTGATCGGTTTCTTATCTGCAATTTTCTGGATGAGTTTCAGTTTTACGATAAATGCGCTCTACGACAGAGACGTAGACAGATTCCATGATGGCAGAATGAAGGATCTNAGACTCGCATATCAACCGCTNGTAACGGGGGAAATCAGTGTCATGGAGGGAAAGATTCTCTGTGTAGTTTTCTTTTTACTTTCGATATTCCTCGCGTCCCTCGTTAATCTAAACTTTTTCCTATCAATGCTTGGTGCGAATGCTGTGGGGTATCTTTACTCTGCACCGCCAAGATTCAAGACGAAGCCTGTCATGGATATCCTCTGTAATGCACTTGCCGGGATATTCGCATTTCATGCTGGACTGGCGATTAGTAACTTTCAGATGCCTCTAGAAATGGATATAGCAATTTTTCTACTTGCATCAACTCTATACATCCCAACAGCAGTTTCTGATTATGAATTTGATCGCATTGCTGGTTTTAAAAATTCACCGGTATTTTTCGGACCTGAGCGAGTTCTAAAGGCCATGTATCCGCTTGGGATTGCTACAGCAGTAGCATGGACNTATGTCTTCATAAAAATCAGAATGTTCGAGATCAGGAGTTTTTATCCATTTGTTATTGGCTACCTGCTCGTCTACATAATTCTTGCAAATTCCAGATGGGATGGGTACAAACTCAACATCTCCCCAAATTTCATCCTCGTCCCATTCGCTGCCTCATTTGTTTTCTCAATTGTGTACGGCATTCTTTCTATATACGGAATTATCAGCTTTTAATATCCAAAAACAAAGCACATTTAGCTCAGTTTAACCCCTTCCAAACAACTTGCTGAGCAAACCCTTCCTCCTTTTTTCTTTTGAAGGTTTCTTCTCTTTTCTCCATTTCTTTTTAGCTCTTTCGGTAGTTTCAGACTCAGTTTCTATGATGGAAACGGGTTCACCATGTTTACTTTTTCTTACCCTGACTCTAACAATTACCGGTCTCTCCAGTTCTGGGCTTACAACCATTGCGCTACCGGGTGGTAATCTCTTAATCTCCTCAACCATCTCAGCGGTTATTCCTTCAACACCCCTCTTGATGGCGTTTATATCGTTCGGATTCGTTACTCTCAGAATTATTTGTGTATTGCACTGGCTTATCACGTTCTTATCGATTCTGGCAGGTCTCTGGCTTATAACCATCAATCCCAACCCGAATTTTCTGCCCTCACTGGCAATGGTTCTCAGAATATTTGTGGACACAGTTCTGTCAAAACCTCTTTCAGGGATAAAGTTGTGAGCTTCTTCGATTACTATCATTCCAGGCTCCACCTGATTTTTCTTTCTCAATTCAAAGAGCCTCGTGCATATTCGAGAGACTATCAGATCTTGATAAGCTGGCTCGATCCCCCTGAGATCTATTATGCTCGCCCTCCCTCTCTGAAGAAGTACCTTAACGTCTGTTGGCTTATCACTGAACAACCCTGATTCAGAGATTTTCGTTAAAGCACCGAGCAGTGTCCATTTTGCATTGTGTCTGATCTGTTCGACTTCCTCTATGACATCTTCGATNGTGTAATCTTCTCCCCTCAGATTTTTCATGGCTTGATACAGGAGAGCCTGAGCTGAGGGATTCTTCAGGCCGGTTAGTTCCACAAGTTCCTCAGCAGATAAGTTCACCCCATCAAGTTTAAGGATTTCATCTGCTCTNTCAGCAAAGGGGGAACCCGGTGGAACGAATATGGAAATCTGATCTGCGTAACCTTTTGGCTCTACTCCAAATTCACCGTCACAAGCCTCTTCATTGGGATACCTCAGGGACGAATACTCACCATGCGGGTCTACTATGAGAAGGGGGACACCCGCTTCGAGCAACTCCTCTATAATAACACCAGCAGTGTAACTTTTGCCGCTTCCCGTTTTGGCAAGAATGCAGACATGTTTCTGCACAAGGCTGTTCACATCGAGCTTCACTCTGACACGAGTGTCACCCAGAAGACCGAGATACACCCCTTTTGTTGTCAGCCCNAGAGCTTCAGCCACGAGCTTCTCATCTGCAAGGAATACACTTTCACCAGGTACAAAAGGACATCTGGGTGTTTTGAGCCTGCCATCCTCCCGTTTACCAATAACGATTGCTTTTCCAACAAAAATTTCCTTTGATCTTCCAACTGCTTCGAGAATTTCCTTATCTCTGACATTCGAAAGAGCCTTTATATCTGCCACATATGCAACCACCCAACCGTCAACATCATTCCAAACTTTGAGGTAATCCCCCCTTTTAATCTGTTTTGGATTGGAAATCACAAAGTTAAATTCGAATGCTGAAGCCTCGCCATAGATCTTTCCCACTGCCCCTCTCATTGCTTATAGTTGTTTTAACTTGTATTTTATATTTTTTTCCTGAACTGAGGTTCTCCAGCCAGTCAACAATAAAGATTTTTCCTGAGAATAGAATACACACTAAAAGCAACTTCATAAATAGAGAGAAAAAAAAGAAAATTAGGATTTTTTAATGAGATAGTCTCTGTACTTTTCTCTCAGCAATTTCTTGTCAAATTTACCAACACTCGTTTTTGGAATTTCATCGACAAAAATAACGTCGTCAGGTAACTGCCACTTNGCAAAGTGAGGCTTCAAGAACTCAATAAGTTCTTCTTTTGTAACCTTATCCTTGTAGTCCGGTCTGAGAACAACAAGTGCAAGCGGGCGTTCCTGCCACTTTGGATGTTCTACCCCGATTACACAGGCTTCATAAACTGCTGGGTGCGCCATCAGAGTGTTTTCAAGGTCTACACTGCTTATCCACTCGCCACCACTTTTTATAACATCCTTTACTCTATCAACGATTTTGACGTAGCCTTCTGGTGTGATTATTGCCACATCTCCGCTCTTCCACCATCCATCCACAAAACTGTCCTTTGTTCTCTCGTCGTTGTAATATTCTTTGGTTACCCATGGGCCCTTTATCCAGAGTTCCCCCATAGATTTGCCGTCCCATGGAAGTTCGTTACCCTCTGCATCTACAAGCTTGATTTCGACTCCCATCACCGGAAGACCCTGATACCTCTTCAGATCCCAGTACTCATCTTCAGTGAGCTCCAGACCGGGTTTCACAAAATTCATAGTTACGAGAGGACTCGTTTCTGTAGCTCCATATGCNTGGATAATTTCCACACCAAACTCTGCAAATCCCTTCATCATAGCAACTGGTGGCTCTGTAGCTCCAGATGCTATTCTCAATCCCTTTAGATTTGGCTTGGGTTCAACATTTCTGAGATACTCGAGCATCGGTATCAGAATTACCGGAGCGGCCATTGTAACAGTCACACCTTCCTTTATAATCANATCCACAAGTAGATCTGCATTTTGCAGTGTAAAGAATCCAGGAAAGACCTGTTTAGCCCCAACCATCGTTGCTCCTATCTGTCCACCCCATCCATTTGCGTGGAACATCGGGACAATTTGCAATGCNCAATCCTCCGGGCCAATTCTAAGATTTGAGACTCCGGCCAGGGAGTGGAGATAAATGGAACGATGAGAGTAGTACACCCCCTTTGGTTTGCCGGTGGTACCCGAGGTATAGCAGATTGTTGCAGCACTCTTTTCGTCTATCTCATCCCATTCTCTGTCCTTTTTATTTTCTTCTATCAAAGCTTCATAACTGTACACCGGATCCAGCTTTGTATCGAATTCTTTTCTATCGCTCATCACAACGAAGAACTCAAACTCATGCTGAGAGGCAAGCATTTCCGCAAGTGGAAGCAAAAAGTCGTCAACAAACAAAGCTTTGGCATCACTGTGCTGCGCAACGTAGAGCAGATCGGGTGGGGCAAGCCTGATATTGAGTTCAAGCATGGCAGCTCCCAATCCCGGAATCGAGAAGAAGTTTTCATAAAACCTGTGGGTATTAAATCCCAGCACCCCCACGGCATCTCCGGGTTTTATACCCAAGTTCTCAAGGGCATTTGCCATGGCACAGATTCTTTCATAAGCTTTTGCGTAGTTGTAGCGGAACATTCCTGTGGGAGTTCTTGAAGCAATCTCCCTTTTCGGGTGGACCGTTGCTGCATACTGAATAATTCTTGTAATGTTGAGCTGATAGTCGTCGTTCATTGTGGATGGTCTACCCTTAACCAGACTCATTCAACATCACCAATAATGACTAAAAGAATCCTTCTTTTTAATCTTTCTGTATTGATGCTGTATAATGTGTGTTCATGTAGGGTCAGATCCTCAATGGTATGAAAGATTCTTCCATATTAAAAAGAAAATATTCTGTAGGCTGAGGTCTGGAAAAATTATTTTTTAAATTCGATCACAAGATAACATATGCAAAATCTGAGACTGGAATACGACATACAGCATCATATAGTCCTGTCGAGAAAAAACGTGCTGCACCACGCCTTGATCAGAACAATAGTTTCCACTTTATCCACGCCCGAAGAGCTGATGAATCTCAGAAAAAAAGATCTGGGCAGAATGAAAAACGGTGGTGAGGAATTTTTCACAGTCAAGTTGCGTTCTGCAGGTAAAACAAGATTTGCTCCACTTGATAAAAGAACCCGGGAGATAATACTTTCACTTAATGATAGACCGTTTAACATGTCGAAAGAAGAGATTGACCGAATTGTAGGTTTATATTCTCCAAAAGATAGAAAATACAACTCTGAAAAATTGAGAAAAGCTGTCATCACGTTTCTCAGAGATGCATCACTTTTTGATCTTGATCTGGAGGATGTGAAGGGAGACATTGTAAAACTCCACGCTTACATGCTCGATTTCAATCCCCTGTACACAGGCATGTGGGATCTTGATGATGATGAGGTTGCAGAGGATTTCATACTTAACTATGTTGCTTTGAATAACATAAGAAACGCCTCGATCGTTGCAAAAGAGCTTGGCGAGAGTGAAGAAAGAATCAGAAAAATTATGGAAAGTGGAAAAAAGCCGCTTTTAAAACAAGGTAAAATATTGAGATCCTAAATACCAGTACAGGAATTCCGTCTCTAAATCAGTAGAAACTTTAAAAAGAGGAAAACTTTATTTTAAACTTCCTCTTAAAGAAAATGTGCAATCGGAGAGTGAAATGGAGGTAGGACTGGTTTTTGGAAAATCATCTCCATTTGAGTTCAGCTTTGCCGTTAATCCTGAGAAAATACCACGATTTGGAGAGTACGTCATGGCCTTAAACAGGGATGGAGAGGAAGTGCTTGGCATAGTGAGAGAGGTGAGCAATTTTAACAGAATCCTTGCTGAAGAAGGGCTAAGTTTTGACTTTCTGCTCAGGAATCTCCAGTTTTCCAGAGAACTTGTTGAAAGAAATGAGGTGGTGGTTGCCAGTGCTGGGGTTCTCGGAGTTGTGAGAGACGGGCAAATCCTCCCAAACAGAACACCTGTTAGACCAAGTTCACCTGTCAGACTGGCATCCACACCTCTTCTTCAAACCATATTTGGAACAGGAGGAGGAGAAATCAGCATAGGATCCCTTCTTGCAAGACCTGAAGTGCAGGTGAATCTGAATCTGAATCAACTCGTTCTCAGACATTTTGCGGTTCTCGCGATAACTGGTGGAGGAAAATCGAATGTGGTGTCAATTCTCATTGATGAAATTGTGAGAAAGCTAAATGGAACTGTTATTCTGATTGACCCGCATGGAGAATACGTACACTTCACATTTGAAGATGGTTCAGAAAGAAAAAAGAATGTGGTTCCTGCAGGTATAAGACCAGAAAGACTTGAACCATGGGAATTTGCCTCGCTGGTTGGTGTTGACAGGGAGAGAGCTGCAGTTCAGAGAATGCACCTGGAGAGGATATTTACAACTGTGCAGAAAGAGGGGATAACCGGGAAGAAGTTCGTGGAGAGAATTCTTGACATTGTTGAGGACTGGATAAACATAGCATCAGCAAAGGGCGATGCAGAATATTACGACGCAATAGGTATTCTGAGATATGCTTATCTTGATAGACAGGATTTAAACGCTCTATGCAGAGTCAAGGAGTACGTTTCCACTTTTTTGAGAAGATATGAAGACCTGCTAACTCAAAGTGATATGCTTGCGGCAATAAAACCCTNTTACNTGAATGTCATTAACCTAAGTGGCTTTGATGAAGGGCAGATGCGAGTTGTGGTTTCATATTTACTGAGAAACATCCTTATAGGAAGAATAAACTACGTAAGAGGAAAGAAGAACTGGGAAAAGATTTGTCCAGCGGTTAGCAANCCTCTTCTTGTTGTTTTTGAAGAGGGACACATNTTCGCACCTAAAGGAGTGAGTAACGACGTTACTCTATGGCTTGGTAGAGTCGCAAGGGAGGGAAGAAAATTTGGCGTGGGGCTTGGAATAGTGTCTCAGAGGCCTAAAAGATTGAATGATGACGTGCTGAGTCAGTGCAATACCAAAATAGTACTCCGGTTAACCGAGCCAAACGACCAGCGATACGTTCAGCAGGCAAGTGAACAGATAAGTGAAGAACTATTGAAAGACATAGCTTCCTTGGGTGTGGGTGAAGCGGTTATAGTGGGTCCAGCCGTGAAGCTGCCAGTAGCTGTTAGAGTAAGAAAATTCAAAGGAAACTATGGTGGAAGAGACATTGATGTGCTGAGAGAGTGGAGAAGAGGTGAGGAGAAGAGAGAATTCAGTTTGCGGGACTTTGCCACCGAGTAGTGATTGTAGCAGGTGAATGTGATCATGAAATTTGCACATTTTGCAGACATACATCTTGGATTTGAGCAGTACAATCAGAGNTGGAGAGCTGAGGATTTCTTAAGAGCATTCAGGGAAGGTATTAAGAGAGTGATCAAAGAGGGAGTTGACTTTGTTATAATTGCTGGAGATATGTTTCACCGAAGCATTCCCAACCCCAAAACTATAAAGGATGCCATTGATTTACTGACAGAGTTAAGAGAACGGAATATTCCAGTCTTCGCTATTGAGGGAAATCACGACAAGAGTGTGAGAGAGGTTTCCATTTACCATCTCCTCGAATCTCTTGAATTGATGCACGTGCTTGGAATCAGAAGGAAAAGAATTGAGACTGACTACACAACAAGCACCCGACTTGAGGAGGGTGTCTATCTTGTTAAAGGTGTATTTGGAGACGTTGAAATAGTTGGAGACAGACACAGAACAAGCTGGCAGCTTGAAAAGATTCTGCCTTTTTTAAAACCCGAGGGTGATGAGAGTGTTCTCGTTCTTCACCAGTCTGTAAAAGAGGTGGTTGACATAGAACTTAACCTTGCCTATGAACTCACACTGAACGATTTACCTCCTGCCAGCTATTACGCCTTTGGGCACATTCACATACCCAGGGTTTACGACTTCAATGGAAGATTTATAGTGTATCCCGGGTGTATAGAAAGATATGACATAAGAGAGGCATCACATATTATCAACTACGAAGTGGGTGATGTTCCGACTGTAAGGGAGGGATTGANGAAAGGATTTTACATTGTGGAGGACTTTAAACCGAGATTTGTGGAGATTAGAGTTAGAAATCTTTACAATGTAAACATAGCTGCAGAGACACGTGAGGAGATTGAGACAAAGCTCAATGAAGTTCTTGAAACAATGAGTAAAGAGGACATGCTGATTGGAAAGATAAAATGCAGCGAGTCTGTGGACATCAAAAGGTTGACCGACAGTGTTCTGAAGAGAGTGAAGTATGCTGAGATCAAATGCGAGGTTGTGAAAAAAGAGGTGGAAAAGGTTGAGTTAAAAAGGGAGGATGAGTTCTTCTCAGAATTTGAGCTTAAACTCCTTGAATTTCTGAAAGAGGATGACGACATGTTGAGAGGCTCAGCCATCGAGATGATTAAGACTTATTTTGGTTTACTTCCACAGAAATCGGAGAGAAGNGCTGAAGTTCAGAGAGATGAACCAGAGACTCCTCCTGAAATTTTGAAAGAAAAAGAGGAGAAGAGGGAGGAGAAGAAAAGAGATNAAAGAAAGNTTGCAGATCAGAAACACTTGGAGGAACTCAGAAAATCGGAGAGAAATATTGTAAAAAAGAAAGGTTTAACTCTCCTCGATTTCATGGAGGAGAGGTGATTGAGTTTGTCCCTTTTCATTAAAGAAGTTCGAATTGAGAATTTCAGATCTCATTCAAGCTCAAGAATTGTATTTGATAGTGGAATAAACCTGATTTCAGGTAGAAATGGAGCTGGTAAGAGTTCTGTACTCGAAGCGATACTCGTTGCGCTTTACGGTCCTCGTCCAACAGGACTTAAAAAGGATGATCTGGTCAGAGATGGTACTTCAGGATACACAATCTCTCTTATTTTTGAGATTGATGGAAAAGAGTACTCTATAACCAGAAGCAGCGATGGTCAATCAATTTTAAGCGGAGATGGGTTTCTNCTCGAAGGTGATAGCCAGATAAACTCTTGGGTCGAGAAGGTTATTGCACCAAGTCACGTTTTCACAAATGCCATCTATGTCAGACAGGGTGAGATTGAGGGAATTATCATGGACGAGACCAGCAGAGAAAGAGTGATCAGGAAGGTTACAAGAATCGATGACTACGAAAATGCCTGGAGGAATCTTGGTCAGGTTATCAGGGAATTTGAAAAAGAAATAGAGATATACAGGAATTTTCTTGAGCAGCAGGAAAGCTATGAACTCCAGAAAAAAGAGAAAGAGGAAGACCTTTTGAGAAGAAGAAAAGAACTTGATGATAGTCTGAAGTTGAGGTTAACTCTGGAAAACCAGCTCAGAAATTTGGAAGCAAGGAAAAAAGAATTTGACGAGCTTGCAAAAAATATTCAGGAATTAGAGAAGCAAATAGGACAAACTGAAGGTGAGATTCGCATTCTTGAAACTGAGATAAAATCCCTGAGTGAGAGACTGGAGAGAATAAAAGAGAGAATCGCAGAATTGAGAAGGGATGTTGAAAGGGCAAAGCTGCTGGAAGGTAAGGTTAGAGAATTTGAAAGACTTGAAACTCTGTTGAAGAATGTCCTGAGAACAAATCAGGAAATTGAGGAGGAGCTAAACACGGTTAAAAGAGATCAGGAAAGATGGATTACGGAACTGAGAAGAGCTGAGGAAGACGGGAAAAAATTGGTAGAAATCAGGAACAGAATAAAGAAGATCACTTCCAAGTTAAGCGAAATTGAAGGAAAGGTGAAGGAATGGGAAAGAATATCAGAGAGAATTAAAAGAAAAGAGGAAATTGAGAGGTTACTGGAGGAAAAAGGACTTGATGAGGAAAAAATCCTCAGCATGTATTCACTTGTTGGAAAAGCAATGGAGGAACTTGAGAAAATCAGAGAAGTATCCGAAAAAATAGCTGCAAAACGTGCTTCTCTCATAACAAGAGGGAGACAAATACAGAAATCTATTGAGGAGCTCAAACAGGCGGAGAACTACTGCCCTGTTTGTAGAAGAGAGTTAACAGAAGAACATAAAAAAGAGCTAATGAAAAAATATCGAAAAGAAATTGAAGAAATCAGGCACGAACTCTTTGGATTAGAACAGAAAAGAAAAAAGATTGAGGAGAAAAAAGAGAAAGTGGAGAGAGCGCTTCAAAAACAGGAAATGATACTTAGATACAAACAATTCGCGGATGAGATTAGAGGAATAAGAGAGGAATTGAGAGAAACCAACATTGAAGAACTCTCAGAGATTAAGAAGGAATACGACTCGCTTTCTGAAGAACTTGGAAAACTACGTGGTGCAGAAACTACACTTCTTCAGTCTGCAAACAGAATTCCAGAAATTCAAAAAGAACTGGAAAGAATAGAGGCGAGGATAAAAGAAATTGAGAAGAGGAAAGAAGAACTACTTACAGCTGTTCAGAATGAGGGTTTCTCGAACATTGAAGAGCTNGAAAAAAGTGTTGAAATTCTCAGGCATGACTATCTGGAATGGCAGAGTGTTAAAGATTCTTCCAGAAAACTTCAAGAAGAGGAGAGAAATCTCAGAACGGTACTCGAGAGAGTTGAACTGCTGAGGAAGGAGATTGAAGCAAAAAACAGAAGTCTCGCAGAGAAAAGAGAGNAACTGAAAGCGCTTGTAGACAAATACAGTGAGGAGGAACATCAAAAACTCGATAGTGAAATTCTGGAGAAGAACAAACAGCTTGCAGCAGTTAATGAAACCATACAGAGATTGAATGAACTTATCGGAGGTCTTGAAAAAGATCTTGAAAATATAGAGCTAATGCTGACCAAGATAAACGAATACAGAAGGATGGCGGAAGTGATAGAGAGTTCAGTACTTCCAACTCTTTCAAAGATAAGAGAGAAGTTCAGGCAGTACAAAAACATGCTTATGGAGAACGTTTTCAAGGAGGTCGAAATAAATGCCAGCGAAATATTTGAGGAGTTTACCGAAGGAAAATACTCGGGTATAACGCTGAAGCAAGTTTCGGAGAGGGGAAAGGAGAAACTTAAAATTTTTGTTGTGTATCAGGGAGAGGAGAAGGAGATAAGCTTTCTGAGCGGTGGAGAGATGATCGCTCTTGCACTTGCCTTCAGACTTGCACTGTCAATGTACATGATACACGGTAAAATACCCCTTCTGATTCTTGATGAACCAACACCATTTCTGGACGAGGAAAGAAGAAGAAAGCTTGTGGAAATTACGACCAGCTACTTCAGGAGAATTCCCCANGTAATTGTGGTCTCACATGATGATGAGCTCAAAGATGCTGCTGACAGAGTTATAAACATTGATTTCGTCGGAGGAACTTCCATGGTATCCATCGCAGAATAAATGCGGGGGAGAGAATGTGGCGTTTAAGTGATGAACTGCTTCAAAAATTCAGAAGCGAACTCGAAAAGAACAGAGAAAAAATTGAAGAGATAGTGGAGAACTCCGAACTTGAATGGAGAGAAATTGGTGAGAGTAAAAGGGACCTGAAAGTTTACGGTGTAGATGGAAGCAGAGGTACAGAGAGGAGGAGTGGTGTTATTATCTACGCAGTTTCCGGTGTTGCCGTTGGTGACAGAATTTACCAGATTCACGAGCTAACTTCCTTGAGACCATACAAACACATTGACGACAGAATCAGACTCCACATGCTCCTAACCGAATTCAGAACCGGTGCCGTAATCGAAGATGCAGATCTCGTGCTAATGGATGGTACTCTCAGCGGTGCGATTATCAGGCCACCTGCTTATCTAACCGAAAAAAGTTACAAAGACCTTAACAGAATATACGACCTTGAGAGTTTGCTGGGTGACTTCCTTGATGTCCTTGAAAGGTGGTGGGAGGAGATTGTAAATAGTGTGAGGGACAACAGGGTAAAGGGAGAGTATCTTCTTACCAGAACCGAGTATTTTGAAAGATTGGAAGCTGGTTGCAGAAAAGGAAACGAGAAAAACATCCAGGATTTGACGATTCTTTTTGAGTACGTCGAGTATCTGCACGCTCTGGAGAAACTACTCCAAAACCAGAATGCGATTTTTATAGCAAAAAACTTCTACACAAGTGAAATCACAAAAAGGGCGGACATAAGTGATGCATCAGTTCTCGATTTTCTTTCAATAAAGCAGTTTGGATATGAAAAAGCTGGATATACATCTTTCAAACCTAAAATAAGTAAATCACTCCCTGCTTTTGTAAAAAGTTTTCAAAACGTTTGGAGTGCCGAAATTCATTCTGCATTTGTACGATTTCTGGATGGCAAGAACGTATACCTCCTGGAATCTAATAAAAAAATTGATGATGACATTATTGCTGCAATTAAGAACTTGCAGGTTGATGGCTACCCTGTACCCCTTATTCATGCTCACAGGTACGCTGAGATAAGCATAAGAGAATTCAGAAGTATGATAACAGGTCTCTTAAACGCTATCAGCTTGGAGCGGTATGGATTCATGTTGAAAAAGGGAAGAGATGCCCTGGAATAACAGTATTTACAAGATGCGAGCCAATAAAACCTTTTAAAGTACAAACAGCAGCACAACCCCCAGCAGCCCCTATAACCACATGTTCCCAGAAATCTAGGATAACGACAGAGTTTTATCTGAACCTACCTACAATTTCTCATGAATAAAGCTGTATTACTTGTAATTATTAT
>MTNC01000099.1 GCA_002010285.1 Archaeoglobus sp. JdFR-41
GCGATTTCTTCTTCCTTTGTTTTTGGTTTCCAGGGTTCATCTATTGCTATGTAACCATCAAGTTCTGTAACGTATTTTTCACCCCATTCGGGGTTTGGTTTCGTAAATTCAGGTTCATCAGAATATGGCAAAGGAATCAAATCTCCCGACCTAATCTTTACAATCTGCCTGTCTATTATCGAAAAATCTGTTGGAGAAATAAAATTAAATCTGTATTCCATTGCTCCGGCACCTCTATATTCCCCTCCTCTCCTCTGTCAGCTTCGCTCTTATTTCTGTCACCGGTTCTATCAGTGTGGCTTCTTCAGCCCATGTAATTCCTGGTCTTATATGAGGTGCAGACCAGCCTACTCTGTAAGCCAGTACCTCTTTAACCTTCTCCCTGACTGGTGAACCAACTAGATTGGGTGCATCCTCCCAGAGAATCTTGTGATAGGTGAAATACTTCGCAACGAAGTGGGACATTTTCGTCATTGGAATGTACGCAACAAGAAGTGAGAGTAGCGTCACATGCAGAGCTGTGACTGCTGGAAGGGATGGGAGTGGTGAAAAAGTTATCAGTGANGTCATAAATGCCTTAGCAGTATTAAAATCAGGATCTACTCTCCATGCTACGATTCCCGTAACAACCACACCAAGAATAAACAACAGATTGAAGTAATCTACGGGTGCACTGTAAGCTCTCATACTTCTGTCATAAAGTCTCCTGAAGAGTAATCCAAGACAACCAATGGTAAGAAGTGTCATCCCCAGCACTCCCACCACTTCAGTGAGCTGAGATGTTAGGCTGCTGACAACTTGAAGACCGATAAGTGTAGAAANTGATCCTGCAAAAAGTAAACCAAACCAAGCCAGCATCAGATAAATGCCTGCATGGAATGGGAAAGTCAGATACCACAGCGGTCGTTTGTATTCAAAAACTCTTTTAATAAAAAGCATTTCCATTAACATTTCTTTTAACTCCCCGATCAGGGTNGTCTCTCTGGGCTTCTTCCACCACTCTGGCTCCTCAAAATAACTCCCTCCATACTCAGCTCTGAACTTTTCGTGTGGAACAGGATATAGCTCCCATCTAAGGTGCAAGGGCATTGTTGAATACCTTATGACTTTGGCCAATAACACCAATACAAAAACTCCAACCGAGACATAAACCAACAGCTGTAACCACAACATACCCACCACCTCTTTTTCAACACAAGATAATAGTCTTATAATCTATATAACATTTTCTCGATTTTTTAATTATTACTAAAAGAATTTGGATTTATTTTTATTATATATTTCTAAAACCTTATTATCTATTTTTCAGACCTTTCAATAGAATTTAACATTTAATAGCAAAAACACAATTAGATCAAAGAAAAAACCAGATTTTACAATTTTACCAGATAAATTATTAAATAAAGTAATTAGATAAAAAAATATAAAAATAAAGATTTTTACTTTAAGTTATTATAATTAAGTAAATTTTTATAAATGGTAAAGCTTATAAGTGTGTGTCACCCACGAAAGGCGTTGGAGGTGAAATGACTATGGCAGGAGAATTGGCATGGTTTATAGCGAACATTTTGCCCTACATAACACTGGGTGTATTCTTCATTGCACTATTATACAACTTTGTAAAGTGGTTGGTAATGCCACGCCCCGTCGTCTGGGCTCTATTTCCAGCCAAGCATTCGACGGCGGATATACTTTTGACGATTGTTAAAAGGATTTTCACTCTACCAGGTCCACGAAAGGTGGATAAAACCATATGGATTCTCGCCTGGCTCTTCCACATCGGCTTAATAGTGAGCTTATCACTCCACGCAAAGTATATCTTAATGCCAACCTTCCCTGCTGAATACTACCTCGGTGCTGCTGCAGGAGTTGCTGCAGCGATTGGCACACTGGGTTTCCTCATTAGAAGAATTGACATAGCGAAGGACAAAGTTGACTCCACTTTTGCAGATTACTTTGCTCTTGTACTCCTGATGCTGACACTTTCTCTTGGTGCCTACCTCAGAATTGCAGGTGTGATGGATCATGAACAGATGTGGGCATGGGTTCAGGGTATCCTGACACTCAAACCCGTTACACCTCCTGCTCACCCTCTGTTTCTAACACACATCCTACTGGCTCAGATCTACATGATGTATCTGCCGTTCAAAACTCTGATACATCCGATCGCCATTCTGTTTGGTCAGAAAGTTGTTCTTGATGAGAGACACATTTATCCGAGGTGATGACAATGGCCGAAGAGAAAAGTGTTGAAGTTGAAAAGGTCGTTGAAGTTCCCANATGGGAGAGGGTTTTCGATGACTACAGGGCGCTATCAGATGATATGATCAGACTGGAAGAACCAAAGAAGGAAAAATTCCTTGAAGCTATGAGAAAATCTCTCACAAAACAGAACTGGCCATTCCTGCTACCCTACAAGCTCACACTTGAAGCCTGTACTCACTGCGGTACCTGCGCTGAAGCGTGTTCGGTATATATAGGAAGTGGAAGGAAGAAGATTTACAGTCCAGTTTATCGCTCAGACATGTTCAGAAAAATATACAAAAAACACTTTACTCTCACTGGAAAGCTATTTGGACGTTTGATAGGTGCAAAGGATCCCACAGAAGAGGACATCAATGCACTTGCTGAAGCTGTCTACAGGTGCACAGTTTGCAGGAGATGCGCTCTTGCATGCCCATTTGGCCTGGATAATGGGCTTATAACCAGAGAAGTTAGAAAGATATTCGCTGATATTGGAATCGTTCCTGACGAGCTCAAGGAGAATGGTGTAGAGAATCAGCTAAAGTACGGTAGTGCACCAAAAATTCCTTATGAGGCTTTCATGGATATTCTGGAATTCATAAAAGAAGAAATAGAGGAGGAAAAGGAGGTTGATGTAGAAATTCCCGTGGATAAAAAAGGTGTCAAGTATCTCGTTATGAACAACGCCGGAGATTATCTTGCATTCACTGAAACTATCCAGGGTATGGTTGAGATCCTGAACTATGTGAATGTCGACTGGTCTTTGAATTCCTCCCACACAGGTGTGTTCGATGTCGTGAACTACGGTCTGTTCTACAGCGACGAGGATCTTGTGAGAGTTATGAAAGCACATGTTGAAACCATAAACAAGCTGGAACCGGAGTACCTCGTCGTTGGAGAGTGTGGACATGCGTATGATGCTCTTGCTCACTTCATGAAGGATCTGATACCTCCAGAGGAGAGACCATTTAAAGTCATAAGCTGGATGGAGCTGCTTGATCAGTGGATAAGAGAGGGCAAATTGAAACTGGACAAGAACAAGAATNCAGAACCGGTTACTTTCCATGACTCATGCAAGTGGGGCAGAACGGGAGGAATATATGAGGAGCCACGCAGAATCTTAATGGCATCTTGCAAAGATTTCAGAGAGATGTATCCGAACAGAGAGTGGAACTATTGCTGTGGNGGTGGAAGTGGGTTTGCAATCATGACCAAGGATGACTTCCTGAAATTCAGAATGGAGACCTACGGCAAAGTTAAGGTCGAACAGCTAAAACAGACTGGAGCAAAAATAGTGGCAACAATATGCTCTAACTGTAAAGGTCAGTTCAGAGAATTGCTCAATTACTGGAAACTCGACATGAGGTTCTCAGGTGTGAGTGAACTCGCAGCAAATGCTCTCGTTTACGATTAAATTTCAAGTTATATTTTAAAAATTTTTTATTATAAATAAAATAGTTATCATATTTACTTAGATAGATTTTTAAATGTAAAAATCCACCTCTCTCTATGCAGGGTAGAGGTCTGATAACCGTCGTGTTGGTTCTTGCCGTAATTGTCTCAACAACATTGCTTGCTGGATGTGCACAGGAGAAAGAGCAAAATCAGCAAGTTCCAACACCAAAAACTGAACAGGGAGCCAAACAGCAACAGCAAACTATTGACCTNTCAAAATACAGAACCATTGCGGATCTGATGGGATTGAATATTGGTGTGTACTGCGAGGGTACACAATCGGTGAATGGGAAAACCTTCCACTACAAGTACTGGACAAAGTCAGGCAAAATGAGAGCAGAGGTGGAACAGAACGGAAAACTCACGATAATGGTTGCAAAGGAGGATGGAAGCTACATCTCAATGCAAGAAATAAAACAGGAAACTGGCTGTGATTGGTTGAAAGTTCCAAAGGGAGAAGAAGGAAAAGAGGCAAAGGTGACAGGTGGGACCTACCAGAAACCAGAGGAGGTTGACATCACCAAGTTCAACTGCAGACCAGAGACGTTTACTGAGGATAAATTCCAGACCCCTGGTAAAGTTTGTACACTTGAAGATTTGATGAAAGCTTACATGCAAAAATATACACAAAAGAGTTGATAATATTTGTGAGGTTGATTTAGATGGGAATCAGAATAGGTGAGGCTATTAGAGTTCCAATCGATATAATCCAGCGAAATCCGGGGATACTTGTTCCTGCACTTCTACCAGCCATTGTCTCACTGATTTTTGCGGTGGTGCTGGGAGGTATGCTTGGAATGGCTTGGATGATGAACCCCGCAATGATGGCAGGATTGCTGGGACTTGTTGGGCTCTACGTAATTTCCATGGTCATTCTCGGGGTAATAGCTGGCGGTGCAATAGTATCAATAGCATACTCAGAGCTCATGGGAAAAACCGAAGACTACATGACAGGAATCAGGAACGCCGTTGATAAACTTGGTCCACTTCTGCTCGCAGCTCTGATTATTGCAGTGGGCATATTTATAGGCTCACTTCTGCTTGTAATTCCAGGACTGATATTTGCACTTCTTGTGATATTCACAATTCAGGAAATCATGATTGAGAACAAAAGCGCAATTGAAGCTATATCTGCAAGTATAGACATGGTAAAAAAGAACTTCATTGATGTACTAATATTTGCCATCGTTATAGGTGTGATAGTTCTAATAATCTCGTTTGTTCTCAATCTCATACCCTACATTGGTGGCTTTCTGGCAGCTCTGATAATTACCCCATACGTAAGTACGTCAACAACTGTTGCCTACCTCCAGCTAAANGGGGTTTCAGTTTAATTGGTTCCTCAAAGGGTTTCTCAAAAATTTTTCAACTAAATTATTTTTTAATTAATCAAAAAATTCTGCCTTTATACCCTCAAAAACAAATTCCACAGCTATAGCCGCAAGGAAGATCGAAAGCAACCTCGCTATTATATCTGCACCACTTCTCCCGAGCAGTCTTATAATCGGTTCACTGTACACATGGCTCAGCCTAACAAGAGCGTAAACAATGATTGCACTCCCNACAACGATCATTTTCGAGTAAAAATCAGCTGCCTGAGAATATATCACAATTCCAGCTGTTATTGCGCCAGGACCTGTATACAGGGGTAGCGCAAGAGGGAACACAGCTATCGAATCAATGTCAACACTCTCTTCCGCTCGCTTTCTGTAAGCCTCTCTTCTTGTGCCCCCAAGAAGAATGTCCACAGAAACTATAAAAAGCAAGATTCCACCGGCTACTCGTAAACTGTTAATTGAAATATGGAAAAAATCAAGAATTGNTCCCCCCGTAACCATAACAACAAACAGAAGAGCAAATGCGATAAGCGTAGCCCTCCTGGACACCTTCTCTCTGACATCCCTATCAAGTCTCTGGGTCAGTGCTATAAAAACCGGAAGATTTCCAGGAGGATCAACAATTACGAAAAAAGTGGTAAAACACTTCAGGAAAAAGCTCAGGTAGTCCATTGCTCCCTGAACACCTCCAAAGCCTTTTTAACATTCCCAAGCAACTGAACCGCGTGTTCCTGTGTGGGGAATGAGAAGAGGCCGCAATCAGGACCTACATACGAAACAAGCTCTTCAAATTTTCTATATGCCTTCTCAATCCTCGTCAGTATTTTTTCTGGGGGCTCAATTTCATCAATCGCAAGAGATATCAACTCATCATTTCCCCAAGCATTGACATTATTCTGAGCATTGAACTCAGCGATTATACCATCAATATCACTTCTTGCAACCCCGATTCTGAGTCTCTTCTCAGCACTACTCACCTCCTCTCCNTCAATAAAATCCATATTCTTTTCGTTTTTTGCACATTCTATGCCAATCACATCAACATTTGCATCAAGCAACTTCTCATAAAATAGAGGCTCGTGGAGGTGCACCTGCACGTCTGCCCTGACATTTATGGCTTCAAAAACTCTTGCCACAAGCTCAGTTTCAGGCTGCAATTCTGGACTTATGCCAAGACTTGGTTCATCAACACTCACACACTTTACATTATCGAATTTGCATGCATTCTCTGCAAATCTGGCAACAGATTCTGCAAAATTCATGAGAATGTCTTCGTAGATGACNCCTCCAAATTCGCGATAGTAGAGCTCAAAGGCTCCGGTTAAACAAACTCTAACACTCTCTACTTCCATTTTTTCAACATATTCAAGTTCAGGTATTATCGCATGCTTCTTCGAGATCAGGAATGCGTCATCTTGAAATTCAGGATTCTTTATTAGATTCAGAAACATTTCAATCATGTCCCTGAATTGAGGATAATTTGGGCATTCAACAAACTTCGACTTCATCAAAAATGCTCTCTGAACCATTTCCTCGTATTCCTTACTCTCCAGATTCCCCGCTATCCACTTTCTTGATATTCCTGAGGGGAGGGGAAAACTGCCTATGTCATCGAAAATCATTGAACAGAATTCGAACTCGGGCATTTATCATTTGCTGTTCAACGTCCCAAAAGTATCAGAATTCTCCAACTCTCTTTGGATGATCCTATCTAAAGTGCGGTAATCCTGTACTCCAACCACCTTGATCCCATTCACATACACGGTAGGTGTTCCTGATACTCCAGCAAAGAATCCAGCCTGAGAGTCAATTCTTATATCCTCAAAATACGTTTCGTTCTCCACACATTTAATAAACCACTCTCTATCAATCCCAAGTTCTTCAGCGTAATCATAAAGAAGTGAGGTGTTTTGTACCCACTCTGACTGTCTTTCAATGAGTAGATTATGATACTCCCAGAACTTTCCTTTAACCTTTGCACAGTTAGCAGCAAGTGACGCCTTTGAACCTTCATTTGATACCGGAAAATCTCTGAAAACGTATTTTACGTGATCTCCATACTTTTCAAAAATTCTGGGAAGAACGTTTAATTCAAAATCAGCAGTGAGTGGGTCTGCATAATCTGAGAATGTGATGATTTCGATTTCTGCCTCAGGATTGCCAAGCACAGGGTTGTTGCCTGCACTTACATTTACTCTCTCCATTTCAACTCTCGTCAATTCTGCAATGTTGAGGGCCAAAACACTTCCATCAGCTGTCAGGTATATATCGTCCACTGTGAGTGTCCTGTTTCCCTCCACAACCCTTATCATGATCTTGTAGAGACAACCTTTAAACACGCTTGCGTTTATTAGATATACCTTTACTCCCGGTCTTACAAGTTCAGAATTCATGAATTCTATTGCTCTCTTAACCATCGTCATGTCAACTGAAGTCTTGCTTTCTGGCCACATTCTGCAAAGATATGAAAGCTGGGAATAGTTAAAATCCTCGAGATTCTGCACTTCTGGTTGCGATACGTTCGATTCAGTTTCATGGTTCAAATGCTGATACATAATCATGCCAACAAAAACACCAATAATGACACCAACAAGTAAACCTGTAATAAGGCCAGTAACAGTACCCCTCATGAATTCACTCCCTCATCACTCTTTTGATATCACGCCCTCTTTTATCGCTATTCTCTCTATCTGGTCTCTCAGCTCTTCGAGGTTATCCATCAGTTCCTTCCAGATACGAAATTCTCTCTCCTCGTTAAGATTATTCAATTTCTCTCTCAGTTCTCGCAACCTCAACTTGATTCTGCGGACCTGATCTGAGTATATCGTCTCCCTTTCGGTACCGTAGAAGATATTGCCAAGTCTCCCAATAGCACCTCTGAGAAGCCTTATTCTTTCTTCGACGTCANCAGAATAGTCAAAAGCTTCCATAAGTTCCTCAAACTGCTCTTTGAGTGAAGGCATGTTGTATTTTGATAATCTAAACATTAAAAATTTTCCCGGTCAACTCCTAGTTTAAAAATTAAGAAATTTCAAACAAGTTAAAAATGTCCATCAAAGAGGCTAAAACTGCGTAAAGCTTTAAACAGAACAGATAAAACGAGGAAGGTGAACAGGTGAATTCAAAAAATCATCAAATTTTAAGGGTAAAAAGAAGTAAGACGCAAGCGAGAAAGCTATACGATAGTATCAGTANATTCTATGACTGCTTTACAATTTTTGAAAGTAAATACAGAGACCGAACGTTGATACTGCTTGATATCAAACCAGGAGAATACGTTCTGGAGATCGGCTTCGGAACAGGACATTGTCTAAAGAAAATTGCTGAAATCGTAGGCAAGAGCGGTAAAGTATATGGTATAGATATATCTCCAAAAATGCTTGAAATTAGCAAAAGAAGGCTTGAGAAACACGGTCTCATGGATAGAGTGGAACTTTACTGTGGAGATGCACTCGAGATGNCTTATGAGAATAACAAATTTGACGCAGTTTTCATGAGTTTTACACTTGAGCTTTTCGATACGCCTGAGATCCCCAGACTGCTTGCAGAAGTCAGGAGGGTGCTGAAACCAAATGGCAGGTTAGGGGTTGTCAGCATGTCAAGAGAGGGAAATTCAATACTGCTAAAACTTTATGAATGGCTTCACGAAAGATTTCCACAATATCTCGATTGCAGACCCATCTACGTTGAGCGATCAGTCAGAGAAGCTGGATTCAAGATAAAGTACACAGAGAGAGTAAGACTACTCGGACTGCCAGGAGAGATTGTAATTGGTGTAAGAAATTNATGATTCTGCTTCTGCTATTCTTCGGTAAAGCTTGGCTTTTTGATTAGATATCTACAAACTCCTCTTTTTTATTAAAACAGACTTTTAAATCTAATCTAAATAATTCTACTTAAAAATTCTTCTATTTCTGCGTGAAAAAGCTGAACTAAAATAAATATTAAGGACATAGAAGGAATCCCTCTTAAGAACTGCTTAGGAGCGCCCGGGCCGGGATTTGAACCCGAGTCGCGGGCTTTCCGCAGGGTNTGAGGGNCACTCCACTTCATCCCCAAACCCTACGACAGGCCCGCATGATAGGCCGGACTACACCACCCGGGCATTTTGTTTTATCACTACCCACCATGGTTTTTTAAGGATTGTGCTTGGACGCAGGACTTGGACATCTGGGACGGATAACGGATGTGGAAAATAAAAACTACAGCTCTGCTTCGAAATCTTCAACCGAATACGTCAATTCCATCCCTCTTATTTTGAGTAGTTCTCTTGCAAGCAACCAGTAAACAAGAGCAAGAGCTTTTCTACCCTTGTTGTTTGTTGGAATAACCAGGTCTATGTCTGCCGCAGAATTGTTTGTATCACACAGAGCAACAACAGGAATGCCAACAGTTGTGGCTTCAGTTACAGCTTGCTTATCTATAGCCGGATCATTGACAAAGACTACATCAGGCTCTCTATACTCCTTTAGCATTGGATTTGTCAGAGTCCCGGGTATGAATCTGCCAACGATGTAATCGCTGCCCACCACCTTCGAGAACATCTCTATGGGCTTCTGGGCATACTGTCTTGCTGCAACCAGAAGTATTTTTGATGGTTCAAATCGAGAGAGGAATTTTGCTGCAATTCTTATTCTTTCATCCAGTTTTCTGATATCCAGAACGTACAGCCCATCATTTCTTACCTTGAATATGAATTTTCTCATATCTCCAGTTTTTATCTGAGTACCTATATGGACTCCTGCAGCCAGATAGTCATCCGGCGGGATCAAATATTCGTACTCCACTTTTTCTTCTCTCATCATAGTACCACCTTTAAAGATGTCCTACAGCCACCTCCAAGATGTGGACTACAGCTCCATTACAGCTCAACCATCNTTGATTTATCCATCAACTCTTCAATTCGGATAAGTTCATTGAGCTTTACTGCTCTCTCACCGCCAACCACCCCTGTCTTTATTAACTTTGCGTTGAAAGCAATTGACAGATGTGCAATACTCTCATCCTCTGTTTCCCCACTTCTGTGGCTCACAACAACTTCATAACCACAATCTCGGGCAATTTTTACAGCTCTGTAGGTATCTGTAAGCGTTCCAATCTGATTTGGCTTTATGAGGACAGCGTTTGCTGATCCCATCTCAATTCCCTTCTTTATCCTCTTTACATTTGTCACAAATATGTCATCGCCGCAGACCATACATTTTACCTGTCTTGTTAATTCTGCAAAACCCTCAAAGTCATTCTCATGCAAAGGATCTTCGACATAAAGCAGATTGTATTTATCAATCATCTCCGCTATAAATGAAATCTGTTCTTCAGTTGTTAACCTCCTCTCACCATAAACATAGTACTCTCCATTCCACAGTTCAGTAGCAGCCACATCAATACCCGCTCTTATTTCAAAGCCTACTTCATCGGACACAGAAGTAATGGCTTCACTTAAAATTTCAAAAGCCTGTTCATCGTTTATCTGTGCTGCCCAAGCTCCCTCATCTCCTTTGGCAGCGAAAATGCCTCTCTCAGTCAAAATCTCCTTTATCTTTCTGTGAACAGCTGCATTTGCTCTTTGAGCGTCGAAAAAACTTTTTGCACCGCAGGGTATAACGAGAAACTCTTGGATACTCGTAGATCCTGGCGCATGCTTACCCCCACCAATCACATTGCCAAGAGGATAGGGAAGCTCCTTAGCGAAAGCGCCCCCAATATAATGATAGAGAGGAAGACCAAGAGTTTCAGCTGCAGCTCTTGCAGTTGCTATGCTCGCAGTTATCGCAAAATTCCCGCCTATATTTGAAAAGTTATCAGTACCATCAACTTCATGAAGGGCCTCGTCCACACTCTCCTGATCGAAAATACTCAACCCAACGATAGCTCTAACGATTTTCTCTTCAATCTCCTCATATTTGTAAGGAGAGATTACAACTGCTTCATCAGTGCCAGTCGATGCCCCACTCGGTGCAATCGCTCTCCCAATTACATCACCCGCAACAATTTCACACTCCACAGTTTCTCTACCTCTGCTATCGAAAACAACTCTGTAACTTACATCTTCAATTATCAAACCACCACCCCTGAATCAGAATAAATCATATCTCTCAAGCCAGACGAACCCCTCTCTTCTTCTTTTTACTGTGATGGGAATAACACCCTGCTCAAACTCCTCCATAGCGATTTCGAGAGGTTCAGTTTTACTCGTTTCAATCAGNACGGGAGCTCCCATGGCTATCTGGAGAGCCCTGGCACCGATAATCCTAGCCTTCTCAAATCTGGTGTATTTGAATGGGAATCTCGTTTTAATAGGAATCACCCCTCAATTATGGGGCCGCCGAGATTTGAACTCGGGTAACGGCGTCCCGAACGCCGCAGGATGACCAGGCTACCCCACGGCCCCATGGAATCGCGCAAACTCCTTTAATACAGACTTATGTGTGAGGAACATTCTTCTGCAACAATATCTTGTTATCCCGAGTTCATCAAGAGCTTCTTTCGGTGTTTTCCCCTCCTCCATCTTGTTACGATACTCCTGATATAGGTGACCGATAATTGCGCCACATGAAAAACATCTTACTGGAAAGTCGCTGCCACTTTCATCTTTTGGTATATCCATATAAACCACCCTGTTTACCTGTAAGACGTTTGTCTTCTCTTCCTCGCTCCTCTTCCTCCCTGTATTTTCGGTAGTTTTCTTCTAACATCATTTACCAGTAGAGTTCGGTCATACTCCAAGAAAACCTTCCGAAGTTCCTCATCACCACTGAATTCCACAAGAGCTCGAGCAATCGCGGTTCTTGCAGCCTCAGCCTGACTCATGAATCCACCACCCCTAACATCCACGTCAATGTCAACCTTTTGTGTCAGCTCCCTTGCCATTATAAGAGGTTCCATTATCTTCATTCTTGCCAGTTCCGGCTGATAAAGTTCCACAGGGAATTTATTTATCCTTACTCTCCCCTTGCCCTTCCTGATAACAGCTCTTGCAATTGCAGTTTTTCTCTTACCACTTGTGACAATGATTTTCATNCTTCAACCCCCCTAAAACCCAAATATTTGCTTATATCTGCGATTGTTACATACTTCTCTGTTTTTGAAACTTTCTCAACCAGCGCTTCATCAACCACTTCAAATTTTCTGCCTTTAAGTTCTTCAGGAACTCCAATGAAAACCCTAAGCCTCCGGTAAGCTTCTCTACCCTTTCTACTCTTCCAGGGTAGCATACCCCTCACAGTCCTCTTGAATATCCTCTCAGGGTGACGGGGGAAATAGGGACCCTTTTCCTTACTTCCTCTATCATATTTCTCTTTGTATCTCTGAAAAATCATCATTTTATCGCCTGTTACAACCGTTTTCTCCGCATTTACGACGACTATTTTCTCCCCGTTTAACAACCTTTTTGCTATTACACTCGAAAGTCTCCCCAGTATATGATCCGTAGCATCAATAACAGTAAAGTCATCACCAAGTGTCTTTAGAACTCTCTCCACATTTACCGACATCCCATTCCCCCCTAAACGAGAATTCTAATACCACTTCCAGCAGGATTTTCCTGCATGAGATCTCGAATAGACATACACCTTCCACCCGCTTCTTCAATCTTTCTTCTTGCTGAATCTGAAAAAGCAAGGGCTGCAACTTTTACACTCCTTGTGATCGTTCCTGAACCAAGAACCTTGCCGGGTACAAGAACCCACTCATCGTTTTTTGCATATTTCTCAATTTTAGATACATTGACCTCCGCCTGAAGTCGTCTTGGCTTCGCAAGTCTCTCAGCAACATCTTTCCACACTGGTGAATTGTTTTTTGCTGCATGATCCAGCAATTCATCTATCAGCCTGATAAGTCCTGGATTTGTTTTTCTCTTTTGCAATTTTCTGATTCTGCTCATCGTTCACACCTCAGATTTTTGGGCTTTATTGATCTGTATTTAAAAGTATATCCCCAACATCCAAACTGAATTTAAATTTTTGCAGAGAAAAATATCCTGATAAATCTTATACACTTCCTCTCAATTTTCTTCAATGCAGATCGGTGTTATTGGTTCCGGTATATGTGACGATGAACTTTACAATCTTGCATACAGGGTTGGAGAACTCATAGCAGAGAGGGGACACATTCTGATTAATGGCGGACTCGGAGGTGTTATGGAGGCAAGTGCAAGGGGAGCAAAGAGCAAAGGTGGGACAGTTATAGGAATTCTCCCGAGAGGTATGACAGAGTGCAATCACTGGATAGACATAAAAATTGCCACATTCATGGGTCACGCCAGAAATATCATCATTGTCCACTCAAGTGATGCCTTGATATCCATAGGAGGAGAATACGGAACCATATCTGAAATTGCCATAGCTCTTAAAGAGGGAAAGAGGGTAGCGAGTTTAAAACCCCCGATCATCATGAAGGGTATGAAGGTTTTTGATACTCCTGAAGAAGCAGTTGAATTCGTCATACAGGGCTGAGAACTTCTTCATGGGAAAGATAACAATCTGGATCCTCTCCCCAAAGATATCCATATCTCAATGCTCTAACCCTGAATCCTCCGCATATTTCCTTATAGCGGCAAACACCACATTTTCCTTCGAGATATCTTGTTTTATTTCTCAACATTTGGAGGAGTTTATCCTCTCCAAGCCAGATTTTATCAAAACCCATTTTCAGAACATTTCCCAGATTGTAATCCCACCAGAATTGATTTGGATGAACGTCCCCTTCACTGTCAATACAGGCAAGTCTTATCCCACTGCTATCCCCTCCACGGTATGACAGAAATTCAAGAACCTTCTCTGGATCCACTCCTGAGTTCCTTTCCTCCTTAAGCTTCAGGTATGTGAATACTCCATCAGCAGGGTTGTCAACTGTCATTATTTCTGTTCCCTCTTTCTCAGCTTCCTTTAGAAGATACTCCACAAGTCTTCTCCTCTCCTCCCTGGTAATGTCGTCTTCAAAACCAGCTCTTCCCGAGGGGACAAGATGATAAAGACAGAACCTTGGGATGTCATTTTCACGAAGAAGATTGATGATCTCAGGCACTTCTGAGACATTGTATCTTGTCACAGTAAACCTGATACCGGTAAGCACACCTGTATCAGCANCATTTAGTAACCCTTTGAAGGCTTTTTCAAATGCTCCATCAACCCCTCTGAACCTGTCGTTTACACCTTCCAATCCGTCTATACTTACTCCGACATATTCAAAAACGTCCTTTAACTGCTCTGCCACATCTCTACTAATGAGAGTGCCATTTGTGGATAAGACACACTTTATGTTATTCTTTTTAGCATATTCTGCGATGTCAATAATATCTTTTCTTAATAAGGGTTCACCGCCACTGAAGAGAATGAGAGGAACGTCAAACTCAGCAAGTGTCTCCACTATCCTCATACAATCATCTGTGCTCAGTCCAGCGTTAATCCCTGAAGATGCATCAGCATAGCAATGAACACAACGTAAATTGCACCTCCGGGTAACATTCCAGACNATAACNGGTCTCAGCNCTCTGGAGAATTTCACAAGCTTTGCAGGAATGAAACTATCATCTCCCTCATAAGTTATATGTCTCGACACTGTTGCCTCTCCGCTAACAAGTTTGCTGAGGCTTATCATTTAATTGTGTTTTCCCAGTACTTCTGAAAATACTTTCGGAGTTTACACATTTTCTACAATAGACGGAACTGTCTTACCTGCAGATAGAAAAGAGATAAGTCACCCTGAAACAGTTAGACCGTTCTGCAAGATTTGAGTAGTAATTGCAAGAAATTGATGAATTTGAAGTTAGTAGGAAAGATTGATACGTGCTCCGGCCGGGATTTGAACCCGGGTCGCCGGCTCGAAAGGCCGGAATGATTGGCCGGGCTACACCACCGGAACGTGCTCAATTTAACCTAGTTGACATCATATCACTTCCACAGTTAAGTTCAATTTTAATCTCGTCTATAAATCAGATAGAGAGTTTCAGAAACTAAAAGATTAAACACAATCTTAGAAGTGCGAACATCTAACACCCACTGTATGGATATCTGGTTCAGTAGATGAAATCGAAACGATTAATAAGTCGATAAGGTTCATCCTTATGGGATCAACAATGATTAGATATGATGTGGCAGTTATCGGAATAGGTATGACAAAGATAGGCAAACACCTTGGAAGGACCCACTTCGAGTTGGCTATAGAAGCCATAAAAAAGGCTATTCAGGATGCTCGCATCTCCAAAGAAGACTTGGATGGGTTATTTACAACCTCTCAAGAAATAATCGATCCTGAGAGATTTCTCGCTCAAAAAATGGCAGATTACTTGAGAATCTCACCAAAGTCAATGGCCGAACTGGAATGCGGAGGTATGTCGGGTTCTCTTGCCATAAAAACCGCGATGAACGAGATCATATTGGGAAGAAACGAGATTTCCCTGGTCTACGCCACCCAAAAAGATGCAAGTTTTAAGGAGACCGCTTCTTTAAGACCGGATACTCCCTTCCTACTCAGAGCAATGAACAGATTTTTTTCTTCCTATGATGCCAGATACGGAGTTATATCCGTTGCCCCCTACTATGCGATGTATACGCAACGATATATGTATGAATTTGACATAAGCCCAAGAGAGATTGCGCGATTGCCCACAGTTCTTCGGGAAAACGCTATGAAAAATCCGTATGCCCAATACAGAGACCCAATAACCGTGGAGGATGTTCTAAATTCAAGGATTGTATGTCCACCGATCCACCTCCTCGAGAGTGCTCCGCTTTCGGATGGAGCTGCAGCCATTGTTCTCGCTTCAAAAGAAAAAGCCGAGGAACTGGGTCATGAACCGATTCTAATAACCTCACTGGGTGAATTTCACGATGCTTCTAGTTTTATGCCTGTAATTCAGGATTTCACTACTTTTGAATCGGTCCAAAAATCTGCAGAAGAGGCTTTCAAAGCGGCAAACATAAAACCCCAAGATGTCGATGTCGCAGAGGTATATGGACCCTTCGCAGGAGTTGAACTCATGATTTATGAGGATTTAGGTTTCTTCAAAAAAGGAGAGGCCCCAGGTGCCGTTGAGGAGGGAAAAACGGAGATTGAAGGAGAAATACCCCTGAATACAAGTGGAGGTCGACTTTCTTTGGGTCATCCTTGGTACGTTACTCCCCTCTTAGAGGTAATTGAGATAGTGTTGCAGCTTCGAGGTCAGGCTGGCGAAAGACAGGTTCCAGACGCTCGTATTGGTCTTGTACAATGCGAGCACGGTGCTGTTAATGGTAGTATGGTTATGATTCTGGAGAGGGGGTGATAAGATGGAAATTCAACATCCAACTATTGATAGTGCAGTTGTGAGATTCTTCGAAGAGCTAAAAAAACACAGGTTCATGACAACCAAGTGCAACAACTGTGGTAAAACTTTTTTCCCGCCAAGGGTAATTTGCCCGGAATGTTTATCTGAAGATCTGGAGTGGGTAGAACTAAGTGGAAAGGGAAGACTCTATGCATTTACTCAGCAAGAAATGGGTCTCAGATTCACAAAACCTGATGTAATAGGTGTGATCGAGCTGGCAGAGGGTATTGGGAAAATTCTGACAAGAATAGATGCTGATTTCCAGGATCTGGAAATCGGCCAGGAAATGGAGATATCATTCATAGACGAGAAAGATATAACACTCCACCAGTTCAAGCCTGTGAAAAAATAAAATGGATACTAGAAGGTTCTGGTCAATTCCCTCCCAAGAATTATACGCGCTATTGTATTTTTTTGTATCTCCTTCGTCCCCTCGCCTATCTCTAACATTTTAGCAAATCTGTACCAGCGTTCAACATCGCTCTCTACGTAACCGTACCCTGCAAGAATATCCAAAGCCAGGTCGCAAGCTTCAACCGCAGTCTTAGCACCGTACCATTTTGTCATCGAAGCTAATTTAATCGATTCTTTCAAAAGAGCTGGTTCTTTCCTGGCTTTTTCGACTAACCAAGCACTTCTTAAACATAGCGATTTTAAAAGTTCTATCCGAGTTGCCATCTCAACTATCCTAAACGCAAGAGCCTGAAATCCTCCTATCTTCCGTCCAAATGCTTCTCTTTCCTTGCAGTAAGAAATTGCGCATTCTAAGGCTGCCTCAGCCACGGCAGCTGACTGAAATCCTATAGCACATCTTACCAGATCGATGTATTGCAAACTCATGTAGAATCCTCTGTTCAAATTTGAGATTCCCCCTACTATATCCTCATCTCTCACCCGAACATTCGTAAATCTCACTTCAGCTGTTGGCGAAGCATGCCAACCCATTTTTCGCCTGAATAAATTTGCCTGAATACCTGGTCCTCTTTCTATTACGAAAAGAGTTTGTCCTTTATGAGGACGCTCAGCTTTGGGATCGGTTTGAGCAAGGGTTATGAAAACAGATGCGGTTGTGCCATTTGTTATAAAAGTTTTAGTCCCATTGATTACCCAGTACTCTCCATCCTTCACTGCACGGGTGTTGAGTACGCGTAGGAGATCGCTTCCACCTGCTGGTTCCGTAAAGCATCCGGAGGATGTTATTTCACCCTTTGCAAGTCTTGGAAGCCATTTCGCTTTTTGGTCATGTGTTCCAAAAAGGGCTATTATGTCTGAACCAAACGTCCCTGCTAAAATCGCTGCTGCGAGACATGGTTGAACTTTCATAAGTTCGTAAGCAACTAACATGCTGTCAACTATGCTGAGATCCTGTCCCCCATACTCAGAAGGCCACCACATACCTATGTAACCTTGTTTGGCACATTTTCGGTAAAGTTCCCAAGGAAATTCTCCTTTTTCCTCATATTCCGCTGCTACTTGAGACGTAAACTCCTTCAAAGCGAATTCTCTGGCAGTTTGCTGCATCAATCTCTGTTCCTCAGTTAATTCAAAATTCAGAGTCATAAATCATATTAAATGAGACACTAAAAAAATTTTTGTTAATCCACATTAGTTAATTTAAAAAATGGGAAAATCACTGCTCTTTCAATTTTTCCTTCTCCTCTTCTCTGAGCACCCTTCTTAGAACCTTTCCTACCATGCTTTTCGGTAGATCGTCTCTGAATTCCACTTCTCTTACTTTCTTGTAAGGAGCTATCCTCTCCGCACAGAAATCGATGATGTCCTGCTCGCTCACCTTCCCCTTGTACTCGTCTTTCAAAACAACGAAAGCCTTTGGGATTTCCCCCACCCTTTCGTCTGGTATCCCGATAACGGCACAAAGAGAGACAGCAGGATGCTCAGAAATAACCTTCTCAACCTCCGCTGGTGAAACCATGTATCCCTTGTATTTAATCATATCCTTTTTTCTCTCAACGAAGTAGAAAAAGCCGTCTTCATCCATTTTCCCCACATCTCCAGTGTGAAGCCAGCCATCCTTCAAAGCCTCTCTTGTTTCTTCAGGCCTGTTCCAGTACCCTTTCATGACTTGAGGCCCTCTTATACAAATCTCACCTTCTTTCCCGGGTGGAAGTTCTTCACCAGTTTCGAGGTCAACTATTTTCACATCGGTGTCCGGAAGGGGTATGCCAAACGACTTTGGTTTTTTCAGATGGGCTGGGGTTAGATGGGTTGCGGGGCTAGCTTCAGATAACCCATACCCCTCACATGTGTGTCCCTTCGTTATCCTGCTCCATTCTTCCTGAACACGTGGAGGTACAGTCATGGCTCCAAGAGATGTTAAGCCAATTGAGGTGAGATCGTATTTCTTTACATCAGGATGCTCCATCAAATCGATCAGAAGAGTGGTTATAGATGGGAAAACATCTGGTTTGTACTTTTGAATGGCTTTTAGGATACGCTTCAAGTCAGGTCTTGGGAAGAGTATGATAGGAGTTGCACTCGCGATGGCTGCGTTCATAATTGTAGTCATTCCGTAAATGTGGAAAAGAGGTAGTATACCCAACACGGGCTGTCTCCTGTCTTTTGGAAAGACGTACTTCTCAAATTCATCGGCTGGTAGAAATTCTTTAAACTCATCGGGCAGAGGCAGATATCTATCCTCCGGGAAGTACTGGACTGTGTACGCCATAATTTGGTATACATTCGCCAGCATTGAAAAGTGTGTTAACATGCAACCTTTTGGTGGACCAGTAGTTCCACCAGTGAATTGGATGACAGCAATGTCGTCTGGGTCCACTTTCACCTTGGGTTTTTCTGGAGGATGTTTCATCAAATCTTTGAAGTAGAATATGCCATCTCCTTTTCTGGGGAACTTTACAAGCTCCTTCCTAGCAGCCAAAATATATAGTTTATTAAGAGGAAATGGCAAGTATTCATTCAAACCTGTTACTATTATTCTTTTCAGTCTTGTCTTATCCTTTATTCTCATTATTTTTGGTAAAGTCAGTTTGGCATTTGTCGTAACTATGGTCTCCGCAGCAGTGTCATTGAGCTGGTATTCCAGTTCTCTCTCTGTGTGTAGTGGATTGAGTGGTACAACAGTCGCCCCCGCCTTAAGAGTCCCAAAGTAGCTGATGACGAACTGTGGAGAGTTTGGTAAAAGAAGAGAGACTCTGTCACCCTTTTCAACACCCAAATCAATAAGGGCATTGGCAAATCTGTTGGAGAGATCATCGAGTTCTTTGAAACTAATTTTTTTGCCGAAGAAAATAAGAGCAGTTTGTTGAGGAACTCTTTCAGCTGTCCGTTCTAAGATGTAAGCGAGGGTATCTCTTCTATATTCCAGGGATTTGGGCACTCTTTCCGGCCATATTCCTTTTTTAAACCAGGGTCTATCTCTTGGCACCACCCACTCATGCATTTTTTCTCCCACGTTCATCGATTTTGTTTTAGATTTGCAATGATTTAAAAAGACATCTTCACAAAAAATATTAACATATAAAATTTTGTTACAAGTGAGTCCAACAGTGCTTCTTGGGATTAGAGTCGTTGAATACCCCAGTGAATACATTTGCTAACGTCCTAAAACTTTGATATGAAATGCTCCGGCCGGGATTTGAACCCGGGTCGCCGGCTCGAAAGGCCGGAATGATTGGCCGGGCTACACCACCGGAGCATGCGTAGGTGAATTGCTTAGGTTGGTTTATATCACTTTCGCAGCTTGCGGTGGAAAAGGAACTCGAACCTTTAGACACTACCAAATCAATGCGGGGGGAGGGATTTGAACCCTCGAACCCCTACGGGACGGGACCCTGAATCCCGCGCCTTTGTCCACTCGGCAACCCCCGCACAGCAGCGAGGTATGAAATTCTTACCCATCTCTAACCTTTTTAACATTAAAGCTTATTAAAGCTTCCAAGTGGTTGGTTATAAGATTTGTGGTATTGCGGATCACAGTCCCCCTCAATGCTCTTTAAAAGCCAATTTCTTTAAATATCTGAAAAATGCAGAANTCGAGATGAAAATTGCTATCATTGGAGCGGGTCTTACCGGTTTAACGGCAGCCAACAGAATCAGAGAGTATGCTCATGTAAAGGTTTTCGAGAAGGAATCTGTTGGAGGTTTGCTGGCATCGCACTGCAATGATTACTGTATCGAGAAATACTATCACCATTGTTTTAGATTTGATGATCTTCTGATTAATGAGATAAAAAAATACGGTTTGAAGTCCAAATTGGAATGGAGAGTGGCAAAAACTGGATTTGAAATTGATGGCAAAATTATTCCTGTGAACACCCCAATTGAAATTCTTCGATTTCCTCTCCTTACATTCAGAGAGAAAATCAAACTGACCTTTTTCACACTTAGAAGCAGAAAAAAGGATTACCGGGAATATGATGATGTTGGAGTAATAGATGGATTGAAATCTGAGCTTGGAGAGAGAATTACAGAGAAATTCTTTATCCCTCTGATCAAATCTAAATTCGGGGAAAATGCAGAGAAAGTTAGCTACGCATGGCTTTTAGCGAGGGTAGCCATAAGAAGCAACAGGAAGTTTACGGGAGAAGAAATAGGGTACCTGCGCAACGGTTTCTGGCAGCTCATCGATAGAATGAGTCAGGAAATTGAGATTGTCAGAAGTGAAGCAAAGATAACAAAATCAGGCAAATGGATTGTTAATGGCGAGGATTTCGATGCTGTTATTTTCACAGCTCCGCTACCTTCTCTTGGGGATCTGAGAACTAAANTTGGCATTCCAGAAATANCTTTCCAGAGTTCAGTTTGTATGCTTATAGCNGCTGAAAAAAGTATAACCGATAATATCTACTGGACCAACATAACCAGCAAGCTTTCCTTTGGAGCCATAATTGAACATACGAATTTCATGCCGTTCGAGGATTACGGAGAACACCTTATTTATCTGGCGAGTTATTCCACACCAAACGGGAGACTGTTTAATTTGGAGAATGGTGAGATTAAAAGGCTATTTCTCTCAGACCTTAAAAAACTCGGAGTTTCTGAAAGTGATGTCCGATGGACAGAAGTCTTCAAGGCAAAATACAGTGGTCCAATCTACGAAAGAGGATATGCGAGTAAAATTACACCTTATAGAATAGCTGATGGATTTTATCTGGCTGGCATGACCTCCAGACCCAATTACCCAGAAAGGAGTATGAATGGAAGTATAAGGGCAGGGTTAGAGGTATCCAACATTCTACTGAGTGATTTTGGGTTCTCTTAACTGGAATCACATTCAGAAAAATTAAAGGTTTTCAGTCCTTCAAGTTCCAGCAGTAATCGCTTTACTTCGAGACTCTTCTCTGATGAAAGATACATTGCTGAATAACCACCAATGTCTTTCGTTCCAGTAACTCTGTGACATGGGATGATCACAGGAAGAGGATTTCGCTTTACGGCCTGACCTACGGCTCTTGGTGACGTTCTTAANTCTTTAGATATCTCGCTGTACGTTCTCGTCTCACCATATGGAATTTCCAAAACTTTTTTCAGAACTTTCGCTGTGAAATTTCCCATCTCAGCGTTTATACTGTCAATTACGCTTTCTATCAGCCAATGATCGAACTGAATTTTAATTCCACAAAAGTAATTTTCCAGGTCTCTCTTTAGATCGAGGTTTTCGATGCAGTCTCTGGTATTTACCGGTGTTGAAGAGAAAAAGGACCTGATCGGAAGCCCAAGTCGAAAAATTACATTGAAATAAACACCAGCTTTTCTCCAGAATACTGAAATACCGCAATCATACATCTTTCCCGGCTATTTCTCTTATTCGTGTTATTCCATCGATTTCCTTTATGACCTCAGCAACTGCTTTGGGGACGTATTTCTCCCATTCGTCTCCTTCAAGCATTTTTTTTCTGATTTCTGTTCCCTGATATTCGTTTCTGTTGTACATCCTGGTATGCTTCACGTCAAAATTCGCCTCCTTGAAAAGTCTGTAAACTAATGGATTGTTTGTGTAAACAACATGAAATGGGGGAACCATCGAGCAGACATGTGAAACCCATAAGCTATTTCTGTATATGTCCTCAAGAGGAATTACGTAAACTCTCTTATCAATTCCAAGCTCTTCCAGTGCCCTTACTATCATTAAAACTCTTTCACCAGCTGTAAACGGGTTTTCAAGGGTATGACTGTCTTGGGCACTGCCTATGCCTATTATGAGCTCATCAACTTCGTGAATTACATGTCTGATGACTTCGTGGTGGCCAAGATGATAAGGCTGAAACCTGCCTACAAAAAATCCTCTTTTTATTTTACTCTCTCTCATCTTGGTCTCCTGACAACTCGTATTATATCATCTCTGAGTCTCCTACCAGTCCTTTTCTCCCACTCTTCAATTGGTATACCGTATTTTTCATGAATTTTGTCTCTGTAGAGCTCGGGAAGCACATTAAAAGTACAGAATGGGATTATTCTTCCATCCGGAGAGGCATAGTGAATTTCACATCTCTGAACTCTCTGAAGATCGTAATTGTACAGATCCTGGAAGTGCATAAGACCTACAAAGAGAGAACGATGGTGAAATTCTCCGAGAGTCGAGTAGTCGTGTCTTACGAGAACTTGAAAGAGAATCTTCGCAACATTGAAGCCTTTAGGACCTTTTGAGCTGTCTACGAACTTTCTCAGATCTATTATGTCCTTAAGAGCCTTTATTGACTTAATCCTGCTATGCCTGATACTCTCNGCCTTCTCATTCAGAAACTCTAAGAGGCCTTCAACGTCCACAAACCTGGTAATTGGCAGCAATTTTCCGTTCTCCTTGAAAACATAGGTGGCCATACCACAGGCAAAGTGCGTTGTCAGGGCATACTGGGGTCTCCCAGTTACTGCTTCTACGAACCATGAGACAGGAGCAACGCTTGGTACAGGGTAAAAGTCATCCCTGCTTATCTCTCCATCAGTCTGCTCCTCTATGAGCTTTATACAGTCAGGTATTGTGATTCTGAATCTCTCTCGTTCCCTTTTCGGCATGCTGCCTACAAGACTGACAGGCTGGAAATTCACACCCCTCACAACATCGATGTTATCAGCTGCAAATCTGATGATGTCACCAAGTTGATGATCGTTAACAGTTCTTATAACAGTTGGGACAAAAACTACACCCAGCTCAGCATTTCTGCAGTTGTCAAGAGCTTGGGGAATCTCCTGGTAGTTTTTCGGGTTCGTTTTNTCATCAACTCCATCGAAGGAAAGATAAACTGTATTTACCCCAGCTTCTTTTACTTTTCTTGCAAAATCTTGCTCTCTTGCGATACGTACACCGTTTGTGTTCAGCTGTACATGGTCGTATCCCTCCTCCTTTATCACCCTGATTATGTCAAAGAGGTCATCCCTAAGTGTTGGTTCTCCTCCAGTCAACTGAACAGCATTGCAACCAACTGGCTTCATGTTTTTGGCAACTCTTACCATTCTCCTGATAGTCTCCAGATCGGGTTCGTACACGTATCCTGCTCTTCTGGCGTAGAAGAAACAGTACCAGCAGGCAAGGTCACATCTGTTTGTTAAAACTATGTTGAGCAAGGCAGTATGACTTATGTGATTTCCACACAGCCCACAGCTGAAAGGACAGGTTTTGAACTCTGTGATCGGTGTTTCAATACCGTAGCCATCATGTGCAAACTTTGATGCTCTCTTGAAAATTTCAGCATCTCCCCAGTAAATATCAACAAATTCTCCGTGCTCTTCACAGATTTTTCTGATTTTTACTTTTCCATCCTCTTCGTAAACCACTGCATCTATTACTCGAACACATTCAGGACAGAGAGACTGAGTTTTGTATGGTAAAGTTATGTCTTTTAAACTCGAATATTTCACTGTATGCAGCATTAAGATATAATCGATTGCAAGTATATCAANCTTTCTGTTTCAGGGAGCTTTGGTAAAGTCAGGAGATTTCTGTGTTGCTTTAAACAGCTAAAGAAGATAGGACAGAGCGAAACCAAGAATTGCGCCTGTGTTTACAAATGGCAAGCCAGCATGAGCCCCTCCACGTCTTTCAATTAAATATAGGAGGACAAGGAGACCAATTACAGCACCTATAAGTGAAAATAAAGCAGAAACTTTAATAAAAAAGAAATACTCAGAGTCGGTGTAAAACTGTGCGGAAACTATCAGGATATTGGGCATCACAACGTCACCGACGCCCATATATGCGTTCTCTCCTCGTCGCGGTATGACAAACAGCATTGGTGCTTTTAAACCGGCCACCGACTCTGCCAGACTTATCATGTGCTTGGTTTTGTAAACAGAGATGGCATCGTAAATTGCTAAGATAACGAGAAGAACTATAACTGGTATTGGTTCAAGGCTTATTCCAAAAATTGCAGAGATCCCTGCTGAAAGCAGAAGTGCTGCCAGGTTTATCACCATCCAGTGGGGCTTCTTTAAAAGTGCGAGCACAACGATTGTGGCAGGGATGAGTGACAAGACACCTGTAAAAGGTAACAGAACGTAGTAAATAGAGAGAAAAGTTAGGAAGTAAATAACTGCTGCAAGAATTTTCTCGTATCTAACTGCAAGCAGAATAAAGACTGTAAAACCAATTATAAGTGCAAAATAAATAAGAGAGTTCGACACATCGGAGGGATTTTCAAAAACGACCATCCCAGCTTCTTCATACTTTGGAGTTGCTGAAAGGGCGATAATTGAAGTCACAATAAAAATCAGGGCAAAAAGATACCTCAACCCACCACCCTGAGTTTTATCAATTTGTTTTTAGCCAGTGCAATTCTTAGGGATTTTCCAGCTTCCTTGTCCTTCCTAATTCTTATCCATCCCTTTTTGCTGACCAGGGCTGTGAACAGATATTCACCATCTGCATACACATCGACAGTCTTNCCTTCCAGACCCCTTGCGTAGATTATGTAATACCGTGCAGTTTCCTCCACTTCTGTGCGAACCTCCTCTTCTCTCTCCTCAGTCTCTCTGGGTAAGAGGTCAATTTTTACACCTGTCTCCTTTTCTATTTTTCGTATTCTCGCTCCCCGTCTACCTATCAAATGCGGGATAAGTTTTTCTGGAACTCTGACAATTGCCTTTCTTCCCGAAACAGTCACATCAAAGTCGTCAACATACCTGCTCAGCTTTTCAGCAACTGTGGATTTTATCCTATCACTAACATCCTCTGCTGCTTCCACAGGCATAACTACAACCTGNTCTCCATAGGTGTAAATCTCAAATTCAAGTTTCTTTGTCTCAAAATCTCTGACTTCGATGACAGGTCTTGCGAGATCAGCTTCAAACATACCGTAAGGTACTTTAACCGTAAAGGAGAGTTCATAAACCTTTTCCACTCTCCCAGCTTCGATAAAAATTACAGTATCAACAACCTGAGGTATCATCCCCAGTTCAACTCTGCCAACCATTCTCTGAATTGCATCAATCGCTCTCGTTGCATGCGTCACCCCAATCATTCCAACCCCAGCAAGTCGCATGTCTGCAAAAACCTGAAAGTCTGAAGTCTTTCGGAGTTCGTCGTAGATTGTGTAGTCTGGTCGAACAAGCAGGAGTATGTCTGCTGTCAGCGACATGTCTCCTTCGAGCGGAGCATACTGCGTAACCTCGTCTCTCACCATCAGATCTCGTGGACTTTCCATGGTTTTCACCAGATAACCATTTTCAAGCAGATAGTTTGCAACACTGGCTGCAAAAGTTGATTTTCCTGCTCCCGGCGGTCCAGATATCAGTATACCTCTCTGTCTCTCTACTATTCTTCTTTTTAACTCCTCGCTGACTCCGTATTCATCTATNGTAACTCTGGCAATCGGTCTCACAGCGGTTATCTCCATTCTGTCAGAAAACGGTCTCTCAGCTATAGCAATTCTCAGTTCTCTGAGCTGAACGACTGTTGCACCTCTTCTTTCTATTTCCACGCTACTATCTTCATCAATTCTCGCTGCTTCAAGTATCTCATGAGCTATTTTATTAAGTTCTTCGAGAGTCATGGATTCATCTCTCAGTTTTACGAGCTGAAGGTTTCCTATTCTACCTCTTTTTGCATATGGTGGTACACCTTCTCTTAGATGAACACTTGCCGTGTCAGGTGTAAAGAATGACATAATCATCGTTTCCTCCGGTCTTATAACCACTGGCTTGACATAAACAGTCTCAATTCCCTTTGCTTTTGCAACCAGGTGCTGAACTCTGTCAGATGTCAACAGTATTGCTTTCTTCTCTTCAGCTATTTCCCTGATCATGTTATCTATCTCTCCACCTCTTGCAAGCCTTATCTGTTCCAGATTCGGTCGTTTGCCCTCAAATGAGACTCTGAAATTTCTTTCTCTGGACATTGAAACGAGCTTCTCAATCTCAATTAAACCCTGAAATCCACTCATCTTACCGAAATTCGCCTGAGCTTCAAGTTCAGCTACCACAGCTTCAGGTATGATTATTTCTCCTGCAATCTCTCCTTTTTCAATCATTTGGGAGATTCTACCCGAAACGATCACGCTGGTGTCAACAACATACCTTTTCATGCTCAAAACCCCTTTTATTCTCATTTCAAACTCCTATTTTCTGAAAAACCTTCGAAATTTCTGAAGAAGCAGGTGTAGTTACCGGTATGACAGGCATTACCCTCTTGCTCAACAACGTAAAGGATAGCATCACAATCGCAATCTACCCTAATCTCAACAATTCTCTGTACATTTCCAGAGCTTTCTCCCTTCTTCCATATTCTTTTTCTGCTCCTGCTCCAGTAATGAGCATAACCACTTGTTAGAGTCTTTTTCAGAGCTTCTTCGTTAGCGTATGCCAGCATTAGAACTTCCTTTGTTTTTACATCCTGTGTTATCACTGGAACCAATCCCTTGTCATCAAACTTTAGCGTTACACATTTTTCCATACTTCATAATCCAACGCTCTTTTAAAATATCTTATTATCTTATTGTTGCTTTTATATTATGATTATAGAAAATTTATAAAATTTTTAACCTCCAGTCAGTATCATATTCAGCACGGCTATAAGGTCGTTGAAGTTAATGCTCCCATCACCATCAATGTCTCCAGCAGGATTGTAGCTTTTGAGTTAGAATAAGGTTTAGTACAGATATCAGGTCGTTGAAATCTATTTTATTGTTTCCGTCAATATCCCCAAGTTTTGATACCTCTTCCCTGATCTGCAAAATAATGAGACCTATTTCATCGTCTGCAACATAAGCGTAGTTTCCCGAAATGAAAACACCCAGTGTCGAGACTTGTAAGAAAACATGCTCCAGAGACGTATGCATAGCTACCGGATACGTAAACGCCATCAGCAGTAAGTCGTAACTTCCCACAAGAGCCGGATTTGATGGATCCGATACATCTATTAATACTACTTTCTCATACTACCTAATTTCAGTCTATAAATTGTGGACATATACCAGTTAAAAAGTAACTTGAGGTTGGTGCTCTAATTGTTATAATCCAATCTCAGAAAATTTATGCATACACTTGGACTAACGATCACTCGTATCGAAGTGCATCAATTGGCTCAAGTTTACTCGCTTTCCAAGCTGGATACAGTCCGCTCAAAATCGCAGTTGCAACACCGACAGAAAATCCCAATGTAATGTAAATAATAGTTGAGAACTGAAATACATACTTTGTTTCCTGAATAATCAGATAATCTATAACGTACCCTCCAATGATACTCAGCACACTCCCAATTGTACTGCCAATTAAACCAAGAATTAATGCCTCCATTAGAAATATTCTTAAAATTGTTCTTCTGTAAGCGCCAATTGCTCTCATAACACCAATTTCCTTAGTTCTTTCAATAGTAGACATAAGCATGATGTTCAGAATACTCACACCCGCTACAAGCAGGGAGACTGAAGCAATGGCCATGAGAAACCTGTTTATTCCTTCGAATGCCTGGTTAATCCTATCAATGATTATCTTCAGGTCAAAGACGTTCACTTTCTCATTCCTGGANTTGACTTTCTCTTCAATCTCCTGTTTCACAATCTCAACGTTCTGGAGTGTATCGCTTTTAACTATCACCATTGTGTACTCTGCATCTGAAACCCTATCAAAATCGTCTGGTGAGAGAAAAACTGCCATATTTGGATTTAAGTCAAATCTNGCTCCCTCATCTCTGAGAATAGCTGCTACTCTGAATTCCTTTCCACCAATTGTTACTTTGGAGTTTACTCTCAAACTGGCAAATTCAGCAATTCTGTTTCCAACCACACAACTTCCTTTCAGCCTTATCGTGCCAGATTCGGCTTTAAACATCTTTTCAAGGTCCTTTTCGTCCATCCCGTAAACAGTTACGTATGCCCTCTTCTTTTTGTACTCGAGAAGGAGTGAATCTGATTTAACAGGAATAGCTTGAGCAACGTGAGGGAGTTTTTCAATTCTTTCTATATCTTTCTCGTCTATATACTTATATCCTTCCTGATAATTGGGAGTAACTATCAACTCGTTTGCAACATCTTTGAAGTTCTCCAGAACTGTCGCTTTGAGACTCTCTCCAAATATCCCTATTGATGCTACTGCCATTACACCGATGAGAACCCCTACAATTGCAAGCAGACTTCTTACCTTTGCTCTTTGCAGATTTCTTCTGGCAAGTTCGAGGTACATACAACTCCTCCATAATTGAATCTCGTAATCATCTCTCCCCAACTATTTTTCCATCTCTGAGTCTGATAATCCTGTCGGCATACTCACTTAGCGCGGGATCATGAGTGACAAGAACAACTGTGACTCCTCTTTCCTCGTTTTGCTGTTTTATTAAATCCATTACCTGNTTTCCTGACTTCGTATCAAGGTTCCCTGTTGGTTCATCGCATAGGAGTATGAGCGGATCATTCGCCAACGCTCTCGCTATTGCAACTCGCTGCTGTTGACCTCCACTAATTTCATTTGGCTTTCTGTCCCTCAATTCACCTATTCCAACAAGCTCCAGAAGTTCCATAGCCTTTCTTTCTCTCTCCCATGCATCAATTCCTTTAAATATCATCGGAAGTTCAACATTTTCCAAAGCTGTTAGAGTTGGTATCAAATTGTATGTTTGAAAAATGAACCCGATCATATCTCTTCTCAATTCAGTTAGCTGGGAATCGTTCAGCTCTTTCGTTTCAACTCCTCCTATTCTAACACTTCCTCTTGTGGGTTTATCGAGACAGCCTATAATATGAAGCAGTGTCGATTTGCCACTGCCTGAAGGACCCATCACTGCAACAAATTCTCCAGAACCAACTTCAAGCGAAACTCCTGCAAGTGCTGTGACCTCATAGTATTCGGTACGGTAAATTTTGAAAACGTTTTCCAGTTGAATAACCTTATCCTGACTTTTACTGGAACCTTTTTTACCGGAACTCGNAGGTGGAAACATAATTACTTCTTCAATCATTTCTTCAGATGTCTGTAGACAACGTATCCTACAATCCCAAAAATTACCACAGCTGTAATTATAGATATGTAGAGGATACTGGATGCCTCAGTTTCTACTGGTTGAAAAGACCTCTTTTCTGGCGTTACTTCTTCAGAGAATGAGAACTCCCTGCCAATCTTGTTCGTCCATTTAACAGCAACATTAGCTGAGCCGTTGCAGGGAACTGAGAGATCAAAACTCTGAAAATCAGATGGCTCTATGTTCCCCAAGAAGTAATCTCTCACTTCCCTTCCGCATGATGCTAAAACGTAAACGTTGTAGGCTTCACTCTTTCCATTGTTGCTGATATCCCCCGAAATACGAATAGTACCAAGTTCTCTGCTCACTTCAACATTTGTTAGAGAGAGCACGAGATCTTCACTTACATTAAAATTCACATAAGCTTCTTCCTGAAAGAGATTGCCAAATTCGTCATAGTACTCCACCTTTACCGTAACTCTATCTTCACCGCCCTCCAGTGGTGTGTAAGAGAGTGTTAACTTCCTGCTCTCTCCACCTGATAATTTTGGTATGTCCATACTTCCGTGGAGAGAACCATGCTGGCTGTAGCCTCTTATAGATATGCGGTAGATATCATCGTTTCTCAAATTTGAAATCTCCACAATAAGTTCTATACAGTCTCCGATGTATGAGGAATAGTAAGGAGACGAGAAATTAATCAGAACTCCCCGGGAATCAAGAAAGGTTACAGGCACCGTTTTGACCACCTCATGATAATTTCTCCCACTGTAAAAGGATATCTTGAACCTCAATTCGCTGCCATTTGGGATGAACTTCAAGCTACCTTCGGCTTCACCACTCACAGTCCCGANGTAAACCACAGATGGCTTGGCATCAAAGAGGGGTATAACTTTAACGTCCGTGAGTGTAATGGGAGAAGTTACATAAAATCTGAAATCATTTACTTCACCTCTGTAAAGTGGTGAGAGGGGAACGATTGACGGAAAGTTTGTGTCTACAACCAACTCCATGTTTTGAATAACAATCCCTTCATTTGTAGAGATGATAGCTTCTATACCATGATAACCCTCATGAACGGCTTTTACGGAGAATGGCAGGGTGTATGTTGCTCCTGGTGGGATGGTACCAATATTAAATATCTGTCTTGGGAAAAATACAACACCTTCTCCGTAAAATGTCACCGAGTTCACCGTGACGTCAGCTGTGGATGGATTTGTTATTTGAAGTACTCCATCTGCATAGTCTCCTGGCATCACAATGTTGGGTGAGAGCTGGTACGTTACGGAGATCCCTGCACCAGATACTTTTGAAACCAGAGTGAGCAGAGTTATGAATATTACCAGGTATCTCATGCTTTCCAAAATTGATAGTAGGCAAATATAGTTTTTGTATTTCATGAATTTACATCTCAGAGTTTTCCAGAATTTTCCGTCACAACTTTTCGGTTCATACACAAGTGGAGAATTAAAATATTTCAAAATTTAAACTATAACTCATGCCAGAAGCCTATAGAGAGAGACCGATCTCCTACGTTCTGATACTCAAAAACAATAAGAGGAGGGAGATACGAGTTGGTAAACTCGGTGACATCGTATTTGAATCTGGGTACTACTACTATGTTGGGAGCTCGAAAACAGGATTAGGCAGGATTATCAGGCATTTCAGAGAAAACAAGAAAAAAAGATGGCATATTGACTATGTTTCCGATATTTTTGGGATCATCGGAGCAGTNGTCTTACCTTTTGATGAGTGCAAGCTTGCGGAGATTTTACTGGATCAAAATTTCAAGCCAATACCCAAATTTGGCTGCTCCGATTGTTTTTGTAAATCTCATCTTTTTTACTCACCCAGTTTAACTCTGGACTTTTTGTCTGCGTAAATCTCAATCTTCCCCTCCTCCTCAATGGTAACTTTTGCGTTGAAAATTTTAATTTCACTGCCTATATCTGCGTCCCAGTACGCTTCCTCGTTTCTTCCTAAAAGTACGACCTTAACCCGGCCTGTCTCATCGGATACATGCAATTCTTTCCTGCCCTCAGGTTTACCCAAGCCGCTCACTCTGCCCCTCAGGTTCACCCTTNTCCCTGGTTTTATCCCATCTGTTGGAGTGAATACTATTCTCACATCTACATCCTGCGGATCGTTCACATTTATTTCTCCTTCTCTAACATATCCCCTCAATCTAATCCATGCACCCTCAACAATCTCTCCCGTCTCAATGAGTCCTGCAGCATCATCCCACAGCTTCACCGTTACAGATTCGTCATTTCTCACCAGTAATCTTCCAACTCTTCCCTTTCTATCTTTTCTCACAAAATGTCGAACCTGAAAAACTCTATCCACTATACCCTCTACAAGTACCTTACCCCTCTTTTTTTTCGCCCTGCCCGGGGTTTCAGCGGGCGTGTAACCATAGTGATACGCAGCAAGAGCCTCAGCCGTTTCTTTGCTGATAAGTTCTCCAAAGTGTTCAAGTATTTCTGAAACTTTCTCTTCAAACTCCTTTTTACTGACTCTTTCCTTTATCTTCTCATACACACTCTCACCACCAGTCATTCGAACTCCAGCAGAATGTGGAGAATCAATGTCGATACAAAGCCTATTAGCAGCATGGTCAACCCAATTTTCTCGTTTTTGGGTAGGTATCGTATGATGTAAAGTGTTTTCATGTAAACACGACGTTATCTCACAGCTTTCTCCAGCTCTTCTGGTGCGTTTGCTAAAACTTTCAAGCACTCGTATTCCATGAAATGCAGAGTTTTAGCCAGGAAAATCAGTGTATGAGGGGTGTCTCCAAAATCAAATTTTCTAAGTTTTTCAGCTCTATCACATCTAACTGTTGCTTCTCTACTCCCTGCTCTTGCAATTCCAACTGCGTAAAGATCCGCAATTTCATCATCAATCTCTACCAACCTACCAATAGCTTCCTCAATAGACATCGGTGGATGAAGATCGAGAAAGAGGAGAGAATGCGCATCGATGCTTCTGTTCTGAAATATCACATCAACTGGAACTCTGGATGGGTGCCAGCTTACCGTTGCTGACTTCCCAAAACGATAATTGTGAAGTCCTGTAAGTCCGCAAACAGCACTCACGATACTTGCATTGTGAATTATCCCAACCTCAACCCCCATTTTGATCGCCTCCAAGACAATTGCGGAATGAGTTGTTGCAACCATCGGATCTCCAGGAACAAGAATTACAACATCCCTCTCTCTCGCTTCTTCAACGATTTTTCTGCTCCCCTCTTCAAGATCACTGCGACTGAGGATATTGATCTCTTTTTTAAAGAATTTCTCCAAATCAACGACATCGCACGACATTTTCGAAGTGTAAAACTCGGCATAAATCTTGTCTGCTTTCATGACAGCTTCAATACCCTTCATCGAGATGTCCGATTCCTCCCAGAGTCCAAGTCCGACAAACGTTAGCACCACTTCACCCCCGCCTTATCGTTTTAGGGGAGAGTCTATAAAAACTTTCAATCCAGTTGAATTTGATGAGGTACAGATTTCCCAAAGGAATGAGACCTTCCACTCTCGAAGAGCGAAAAAAATTCTACATTAATGAATTCAAGCTGGATAGAGTGTCGGAGTGGCTAAAAGATCGAGATTTGAATAACACAGCTTTTGCTGTGATAGTGGGTAGGCATTCCGACATTTATCCTCCAGAATATGAAGAGATTAGGAAAAAAGCTGTTATTATCGATGAACACAGAGGATTGAGAGATGTCCTCGAATATATACTCCAGTACCTACCAGAGGGTGTTTATTACGACAGAAACATTTACAGCGATATTGGGCTGTGCACGAAGTGTGATAAGGCTTACAGAGACTGCTGGAATTGTGAGAACTTCCTTGGNCAGGAATTAGCTTTTGACATCGATCCTGAGAATGTNAACTGTCCCTACCATGGAACCGTGGAGGACAAAATGAAAAGAGGACAAGGTCTTAGCTTTTGTATGGTCGAATTCAAAAAAGTCAGAAAAATGACTCTCAGCCTTTACGGAAAATTGAAAAAGGAATATAACAACATCAGAATAGTATTTTCAGGGAGAGGATTTCACATCCATGTTCTTGACAGAAAAGCTCTCAAATTGACCAGAGAGGAGAGAGAAGAAATTGCAAAAAGGTATTCTTCCTATGCCATAGACGAATGGGTTACAAATGGAGAAATGAGACTGACAAGGCTCCCTTATTCTCTTAACGGACTGGTTTCACGTGTATGTATGCCGATTAATATTGAGGATGTTGCAAAATTCGATCCAAGAAAAATGGCTATTCCTTCTTTTCTGCTTTCGTCTCTTCGCCGTAGTAGTAGATTTTCTTCTTCGCTTTGACTTCTTCACCGTAGTAGTATTCTTTCTTTTTCTTTTCCTCCTGTGGCATAGAAAAACTTTAATCAATAAATATTTAAGATTTCCTGAAGTTCCGGTGGCAATATTTTAAACAGAACTGCACACAATTTTAGACGAAATGAAAGTTGCAGTTGAGACCTACGGATGTACAATGAATCAGGCAGATTCAGACATACTCAGGGGTTTGATCTCACAGTACTACACACTCTCGGAATCAGAAACTGCTGAAGTGGTCGTCATAAACTCCTGCGGTGTGGTGGAGTACACAGAGAGGAAAATTATCAGAAGGTTGAAAGAATTAAAGAAGAAAGGCAAAAGAGTTGTTCTTGCTGGCTGTCTTCCACGTATATCTCCTGAAGTTATTGAAATGTGTGACGCTGCTCTCTCACCCGATAACGCTGATAAAATTATAGAGGCAATCAGATCAGTTGAGAAAAACCAGAAAGCAATCATATTACAGAGAAGAAATTCAAACCGGGGAAAAGGATCCCAGTCAAGTTTTGATAAATCCGCAATGCATCACTTAAAATGCAGACTGAGAGAAAATGTGATAGCCATAGTTTCAATCTCAGAAGGTTGTGTTGGTTCTTGTTCGTTTTGCGCGACAAGATTTGCCAGAGGAAAACTCAAAAGCTTTTCTTCCGAGTCTATTATCACCGAAATTGCACAAGCAGTCAGAGAAGGGTTTAAGGAAATTCAACTCACCTCTCAAGATACAGGAGCTTACGGATTAGATAAGGGGAAAATGGAGNTGCCCAACTTGCTAAAAAGAATATCAGAAATTGAAGGAGAGTTCAGGGTAAGAGTTGGTATGATGAACCCTCAGCATGCCAGAGCGATACTGAACGATCTCATTGAAGCCTTTAACAGTGAAAAAATCTACAAATTTCTCCATATACCGGTTCAGAGTGGTGACAATAAGGTACTGAAAGATATGCGAAGAGATCATACTGTTGAAGACTTTCTGGAAGTTGTTGAGNGTTTCAGGAGTAATTTTGAGGATGTTATGATTTCAACAGACTTAATCGTGGGATTTCCGACGGAAACTGAGGAAGCATTCTGGAAGAGCTACGAGTTGGTAAGAGAAGTTAGACCTGATATAGTCAATATAACCAGATATTCTCCGAGAACGGGAACTCCAGCCTCGAGAATGAAGGATATACCTGGATGGGTTAAAAAAGAGCGTTCAAGAATTCTGACAGATCTCTGCAGAAACATCGGAGAGAAGAACAACAGGAAATTCCTTGGAAAAAGGTTGAGGGTTCTGATAACGAGAAGGGGTAAAGATCAAACAATGCTTGCTCGATCCAGCTCATACAGACCGGTAATAACACACGGTATGATGGGAGAATTCAAAGAAGTTACGATAACTGACTGTTCGTTCAATTATCTGGTGGGAAAATAGCATATTTGACTTTACTTTTGGGTTGAAAGGTTCTCTCCTGTAAAGCCTTTTCTCATTACAAAGGAATATGTCTCTAAAACAGGAAAATTTATATATCAGAGGTAGAATCTCCTATCATGGAAGAAATCTGGAAACAGATACACATGCCCAAAGAAGAGATAGAAGAAATCAAAAACAGGAGATTCAAACAGATTGTGAAATTCGTGTATGATAACTCGCCATTTTACAGAAGGCTGTTTAAGGAGAANAACATAGACATTGACTCAATTAAAACAGCTGAAGACATTTCNAAATTTCCCTTTACAGTAAAACAGGATTTGAGGNATGCTTACCCGCTCAAAATGCTATGCGTCGAAAAAGAGAAAGTTGTGAGAATTCAAATGAGTGGAGGAACCACGGGACAACCAGTCATAATTCCCTACACAAGAAAAGATGTTGAAAACTGGAAAAAACTCATGCTCAGAGCTTTCCATATAGCTGGAATTTCATCAAAGGACGTTATTCAGATAACTCCAGCTTTTGGATTGTGGAACGGTGGCTTTGGATTTCATTTCGCTGCTGATGCTATCAATGCTTTTGTGATTCCGATTGGAGCAGGCAACACAAGAAATCAGGTGAAGTTCATGGTTGACTTTGGCACAACTGTTCTCTGCTCAACTGCAAGCTATCCGTTACGAATTGCAGAGGTTGCAGAGGAGATGGGATATTATCCCTCTGAACTTCCTCTCAAAAAAATGCTACTCGGTGCCGAACCCTGGAGCGATGAGATGAGAAGACAAATCGAGAACACGTTTGACGTCATCACCTACGACATACCTGGTCTAACCGAAATGGGAGGTGTTGGTACAGTTGGATTTGAATGTCCGCATCGCAATGGTCTGCACATGTGGGAGGACTGCTACATCGTTGAAGTGGTCGATCCTGAAAGTGGGGAGGTTCTTGACGATGGTGAGGAGGGTGAAATCGTCTACACTTCATTGATTGGAGAAGCTATGCCTCTGATCCGATACAAAAGCGGAGAAGTGTCAGCAGTTGTTTCGAGAGAGAGATGTGAATGCGGTATAGAGCACGTGACTCTCCGGAGGATCAGGGGTAGAACAGACGACATGATAATCTACAGTGGTGTAAAGTTCTATCCCTCGGACATAGAGCAAATTCTTGCTTCGCACGGAATAAAGCACTACAGAATCGAGGTTGGAAGAGGGGTCAAAGTGATATTTGAAGGCAGTAAAGAGTTGATTCCTGCAATATCAAAAGACATAAAGGAATTTCTTGGATTTAAAGCAATAATTGAGGCTTTACCGATTGGGTCACTTGAAAGATTTGAAGGTAAGGCTAAAAGGCTTGTGAGGGAGGAGGTGAGAAATTGATAATTACTGCAGTTTATGCTGCGTCAATCATCCTGATATTTCTGGGTTTGGCAGTGGCCGTGACCAGAGCTCGGAAATTACTGGATTAAGCTGGAGAATTAATCGGGAATTGGAGAAGTTCAACATCCTGATGGTGATCTGAATGGTAGGTGTAATAGAGGGTGTCCTGATCGGATACATAGCTTTAATGCTATTAATAGGAATCTACGAATACAGAAAAACCAGAGGAATGGTTGACTTCTACCTTGCAGGAAGAAGAGTTGGTGCAATTGTTGTGAGCTTCTCATTCTTTGCGACCTACTTCAGTACAGCAGCTTTTCTCGGTGGGGGTGGTTTTGGTTTTCTTGCAGGATTTCAGTGGTCAGCATTTCTCACATTCTTTCACATCCTCTTTGCCCTTCTTGCGTGGATTATCATCGCTCCACCACTGAAAAGGATATCAGAGGAACAAGGAGTTCTCACGATACCTGAACTTTTTGGCAGAAAGTTTGGAACTGCATCTCAGATCATTGCTGCAATAGTCATTCTCATCTTCTTTGAGTTTTACATGGTATCNATTTACAAGGGAGCAGGCAATCTTCTCCAGATAATGCTGTCAATGGACTACAAAGCCGGACTGCTTGTTACAGCAGTGGNTGTTATGCTCTACACAGCCATTGGCGGTTTCAGAGCCGTAGTTATGACAGACCTTATTCAGGGAGTTCTTGTGCTCATAGGCGGTGTTGCACTCTTTGCTACGCTGATATNCTCACTTGGCGGTCTCGAAAGTGCGATAAATGCTCTTTCATCAACCAGAATTTATGGAGGAATGGATGGTAAGGCGCTTTTTGAGTTCGGTAAACTCGGACCACCACCTATCATGAAGGCAGGGATGGTGATTCCGTTCATTCTCAGCCTGACCTTCGCAATAAGCATCGCACAGCTTGCAAGTCCACAGCTTGTTATTAGATTCGTTGCTGCAAGGGATAAGAGGGTAATAGCCCATGGAATGATTCTCACGCCTATTCTCATAGGTATATTTGCAATATGCGTTTTCAGTATAGGTCCTTTTGGCTGGCTTGTGATACCGAAGTATGTGGATGATATTAGCATTTATCTGAAAAATCCAGATCTTGTGGTTCCGTTTATTGCAATGAAATTGTTTCCACTCGGTATAAATGCTCTGATACTCACAGCAGTTGTGGCTGCTGCAATGTCCACGATAAATTCCCTTCTTCATGTCGTTGCAACCGCATTTGTTAGGGATGTAGCCCAGAATCTCGGAGAAATATCGGAGCAGGCAGCTCTTAAACTCACAAGACTCGCAGTGTTTGGATTTGCTTTAATACCCCTTGCAGTGGCAGTCAATCCACCAGACATAATAGTCGGAATTGTAGGAGTCAGCTTCTCTGTAATCACCTCTGCATTTCTGATACCCCTTCTCGTAGCTCTTTATTCCAAGCGGATGAGCTCGTTACCAGTTGTTGCATCAATGGTCGTTGCTGTGATTGTCTGCATGGTATGGTACTTCCAGTTCTACAAGGTTTACTGGATATATCCAGTTGTACCGGGCTTAGTCGCTTCTGCAATAACGTATGGTATCACCAGCCTCATTTTGAAGGAGTAGGTGATGATTTGAGAATTTCAGACATANAAGACCCAAAAGTCTGTATGGTAGTGCAACCATCTGAGGNTGCACCAGTTAAATCTCATAGAAAGTTATTGAACATGATTATTAGTGAGTAAAGTTAATAAACCGAAAACTGCACCTCAACCAAGTAGGATGAAAAAGGCGACGCTTATAACCATAGTACTGTGCGGAATCTTGGCGTATGGGATCAGCAGCGTTTATCCACCATTTGATGCACTCTTTCTCTCGCTGATCTTCGGAGTTTTCTCAAACACATTTTTTGATGAAAGCTACAAGGAAGACGCCGAGAAATTTCTTTCGATAATGCTCCCCATTGGAATAGCGATGTACGGTGCAAACATCAAGCTGAACGCAGAATTGCCATCCAATTTTGTGGCGATTGCTGTTGTGTCTGCTGTCATNCTCGGTACCTTCGTATACACAATCAGCAGATATGTGTTCAGTATAAACAGCAGGCTATCGTTTCTTCTCTCGTGTGGAACAGCAATTTGTGGTGCCTCAGCTATCGCAATTGTCGCCTCTCTTACGAAACCCAGGAAAGAAGAGTTCTCAACAGCAATCATCGTTATTACAATCGTTGGCTTAACCGGTGCGGTGGTGCTACCATACATTTACAATGTCTTTTACCCACCAATCGAGAAATACGCTCTTCTTTGCGGTGCCACTCTCCACCAGACAGGTCTCGTTGAAATAGCCACAAAACCTTTTGGAGAGACGGTTGTGAGAAGCGCTCTGGAAGTTAAGGGTGTAAGAATTGCTTTGATTGCAATAGTAGCCTTCTTTGTCTCATTGTCATACTCCGAGCACCGCTATTATGTGCCGTGGTACATCGCAGCGTTTCTGGTACTCTCGTACTTCTCGAGTTTCATGCCACACGGAATTCTGAATGTGCTGAGACCGGCTTCAACCATCGCCTTTTCAATAACTCTTGCTTCGGTGGGTTTTTCAGTTAANATCAGAGACATTCAGAACATGAGATTTGACCCGCTTGTTGCAGCTTATGCTGGATGGATTTGCGCATTTCTGATAGTTTTTGCGGTGGTGATATTATGAGATCCATATTTGTTAAGATTGTAATCTCATCCCTGATAATTTCAACGATCTCCGCAACACTCTACACTATACTACAGTTCCTCCCACAGGATTTTGCGATAGCATACGACGTTTACGTGCTGATCATAATTCTCGGCATCTCCATGTTCCTGGCAGGCAGCATAACAGAGCCCCTTGAAAGATTAAGGAGCGGATTTGACTACCTTCTCAATGGTAAGTACGTTCAGGTGGAGATCAACACAAAGGATGAGTTTGAAGATGTTGGTAGATTTTTCAACAAGGTTGCAAGAGAACTAATCGAAAGAGAGAGAATACTCAGGGAAACTGAACGCAAGTACAGAAACCTTGTTGAAAACCTCAACGACTGGATTTTTGAGACTGACAAGGATCTGAACATAGTGTTCTCCAACATTAAGGGTTATGAACTGTTCAGGGAGAAGAAAATNATAGGTAGAAACCTGAAAGAGTTCCTACTTGATGTACCAGAGCTGAAAGGCGATCTTAGAGGTGAATCCTTCAATTTTGAGACACATACGATTAATGGGAGGGTATTTGAGTTCAGTTTGAATCCCCTCTATGAGGNTGACGCTCTGGTGGGCTTTATAGGGATTGGGAGAGATATTACAGATAGAAAAAAAGCTGAAGAAAGAATTGCCCATCTTGCTGCGATTACTGAACATACGATTGATGCAATAGTCTCTCTTGATATCGATGGTAATGTTGTCTCGTGGAACAAGGGTGCTGAAGTAATGTTCGGGTACAGATCTGAGGAAATGATCGGAAAGAAATTTACCATCCTCATGCCAGACGGTATGAGCGAGCAGTGTAGAGAAAACTTCAGGCGGGCAATTCTGGAGGGTTATGCCAAGGACATCGAGACTGTGAGACTTACAAAAGATGGTAGAAAGATCATCGTAGATCAGACTCTTACTTCCATTTTCAATTCCAGGGGAGAGATAACCGGTTTTGTTGCAATAATGAGGGATATTACGGAAAAGAAAAAGAACGAGGAGAAACTCAAAAAGGCTTACGAAGAACTTGAGAAGAGAACAGCNGAACTGAAATATCTGGCAAATATAATTGGTAATTCAAATGAAGCAATTTACTCGATTGACATGGACGGCAGGATAACCAGCTGGAACAAAGGAGCGGAAAATTTATTCGGATGGAGGAAATCGGAGGCTGTGGGCATGCACGTCAGTGAACTTCTTCCGGANGGTTTCGAGAAAGAGACCGAGTATATAATCCAAAAAATAAAGAACGGTATCCAGAACATTTCATTTGAAGGAAAGAGAAGGTGTAAGGATGGTAGCATTGTTGATGTTGAAATTACAGCTTCTCCGATACTGGAGAATGAGAAACTGTCCGGTATTTCAATGATTGTAAGGGATCTGTCGTACAGAGTACGTTCCGAGCATGAACTTCTGAAGAGGATTCTGAAGTACAAAGTTGACATCGGGAAGATTTACCTCACNGATAACTTTGAGGTAGCACTGGATCTTCTCTCCGACATGACAAATGCTGGATTTGTGGGTACTGTGATTACAAGAAAGTTGCCAGAGGAGGTTGATATTGACTGCAAGGTACTCTGGCTATCTGAAAAAGAGGGCAAGGATACACTGCGTCCAGATGCAAAAACGATTGAAAAAACGATACTCAACTTCCCGGCAAAGAATAACGTGGTCGTTCTTGAGCTTGATTACCTTGCAACTAAGATTGACTTCGAGGATCTGCTCAGGATGATTCAGCGTATCAGAGAGGACTTCTACATTCTGAAGAGGGGAGTAGTAGTTCTCGTAGCCTCGCCGGGAGTTCTTGATGTTAACCAGCTATCTCTGTTAAAGATTGAATGCAGTCAGCTTGAGAAGAAAAAGATCAAACTATCTCCCGAACTGTATGAGANGCTGAGATTTGTTTACATGAAAAATAAAACCGGTGAGAAACCATCCATAAAAGAGACGATGGAGGAACTTGGACTGGCGAGAAATACTGTTAAAAAGAGAATAAAGCAATTAAGGAGTAGAGGATTGCTCAATATGGTCAANTACGGTAGAACAAAGATACTTGAGGTCACAGAAGAAGGGAGAATGGTTTTTGACTGAGTCCACTTTAATTAATTTTCGTTTTTGAAATTTAATTTTAGATGATCTGCACTTGTTTTTCTCGATATAATCTATTTTTCTCCTTTAGATTCTGAAATAGATTGTTTAAACATTTTTATGGTTCTGACAGAATTTGACACTTTCAGGTGGCAATATCAATAAGTTTTCTGTCAAGAAATAATTATTTTCGAGGTGTTTTTATGTCAGACGAAGGCGAAAGGGTAGAGGTTGTTAGGGGTGTACAGACACTGTGGAAAACAGAGGACTGGTGGGCTGTGTGGATGGCATTTATCGTGATAGGGATTGCATTAGTATGCTATTATACAAATGCAATATCATTACTAAAGACACTTGCCGTTTCAGCACCGGGGAAATGGACATCCTGGGATCAAGTGACGGCGTATTATGCATCAAACTGGACGGGTTACATAGTTAATTTCATCTTTTGGGCAGTGATATTCACAATTAGCAGCAAAATCCTCGGNTTCAAGGTGAGTGAGTTTTTGCCATCGTTCATATTTGTTTACATTGTGTCAATTCTGATATTTTTGGTGGCAGCAAATGAAACAGCTCACAAATATAACATCGAACCCCCAATACTGGCAGTTATTCTGGGTCTGATACTCAGCAACCTCTTCAGATTTCCAAAGTGGATGGACGCTGGATTTAGAGTGGAGTACTACATAAAAACAGGTATAGTTCTGCTCGGTGCTACTCTTCCGTTCTCGCTGATATACATGGCCGGTCCTTATGTAATTGGACAGGCAGCAGCGGTTGCAATAACTGCTTTCCTTCTGATCTTCTACCTTGGCCAGAAATTTGGTCTTGATAAGAGAACATCTGCTGTACTTGGAGCAGGAGGTGCTGTCTGTGGAGTTTCAGCTTCGATAGCTATGGCCGCTGCTGTAAGAGCAAAGAAGGAGGATTATGTTCTGGGAATTGCAGCGGTCATCATTATGGCGATAGTAGCAATATTTCTGCTACCCCTTGCTGCAATGTCAATGAACCCTCCAATGCATCCTGGTGAGGCCGGAGCTTGGATTGGAACTTCAGAGTTTGCTGATGCTGCTGGATTTGCTGCCGCTGACTGGTATGGTACCTGGTANGTCGACCACGTCTCAAAAGTTGTGGGAGGTGCAGATGCGAGAGATCTAACATTATGGGCGTACACACTGATGAAGGTGATTGGGAGGGACATCTGGATAGGTCTCTGGGCGTTTGTGATGGCTATAGTATCAACAACTCGATGGGAAGCTGAAGAAACCGGAGCCAGACCTTCAGCAATGGAGATCTGGTGGAGATTTCCAAAGTTCGTGCTTGGTTTCCTTGCTGCCTCACTGCTGATGACTCTGGTTGTTGGGAGCGTTGATACCTACACGTATCTTCACACAATGAAACCGAATCTCATAGGACCGATCAAGACCATGAGGACGTGGACGTTCATATTCACGTTCTTTAGCATCGGTATGACNACAAGGTTCAGAGAATTTGTCAAGTTTGGTGCAAGACCCTGGGCTACGTTCTTCATTGGTGCAGCGGTCGTCATAGTCTTTGGCTTCATTCTGTCGCACTACATCTTTGGTCCAATTGCTTGGGTGAGACTACCAGAGTGGGCTCCAAGAATCTGAAAACGAGAATCTAATTTTTTATTTTTTGAGATTTGATCAGATATGAGCAATATAGAAAACATGCTGAGCTTTAAATGCAGGGGTCGGATAAGAACACTGAGGGTTAGCAATGGACTGACAGTTACTGGATGCACAGATGGATGGATTTACGTCTTTGGAGAGGATGAACTTTTCTGGAGTCGAAAGCTCTCAGCCACATACTATAGAGACCCGTACACAGACGTTAACGTTCTGTCAGTCGATGTAAATCAAGGGTATGTTGTTGCAGGTACCGATTTTATGGATGGAAAGGTCTATCTTTTCTCTCTGGACGGAGAGATGCTCTGGTACAAGCAGTTTCTGTGTATAGTTGGTTGCTGGGAAAGACCAGAGGACATAGTTGCTGTTGCGGTGGGAAAGAACAGAGTTGCAGTCTGTACAGAGTGGTTAAACAGTTTTCTTCATGTAGTCAGCATGAATGGAGACATCCTCAGGGAAAAGAAGGTTGAAGGTTCTATAAGGGATGTGGCCTTCTGGAGAGGAGTAGCTGTGGGAACATCTGCAGCACTTTATATTGAAGACACCAAGCTGAAAATTCCGGTCAGCAAGATACATGCTGAGAGCTACCATTGGAAAATTGGTAGTTTAATTGTTTCTGGTGCAGATGGTGTTTATGCAATCAATGGAAGAACCAGACNACTTTACAGAGCTCCTGAACCTTTAATTTCAGTTTCAAAGGAGTTTATCGCTATTGCCACTGAAGATAAGCTCTCTCTGATCTCTAAAAATGGAGACGGTGTCTGGGAACGGAAAATCAATCAAAAACCGACAGCTGTATTCTGTGATGGCGAAAGGGTGTATGCCGGATATAGAAGCAATGGCAAAGGTTGTGTGGAAGTGGTAGAGAGTGGCGAAGTTACAGGACGAGTGGTGCTGGAAGGTGTTCCAGTGCATATTGGCGATATCATTGTTTGCATCGACGATCGGGAATTCAGAGAGATCTTTTTTTACGATTTGCTTTAGTTTTATCCCAAAATATCGACTGGTTAGCTTGAAAAAA
>MTNC01000060.1 GCA_002010285.1 Archaeoglobus sp. JdFR-41
ATTTCCCTGGCTGCTCTCACGGCCTCGCTCTCCGAGTGTGCGATTATGCATGGGGTTGTCTCTATTCCGTGTTTCTGGAGGAGGGATTTGGATTCGTGTTCCATGAGAAAATGTGTATTATTCATGTTTGAAGGATGGACAACAAACTTTAAAATTTTTGATTTCAGTTTCATTTTATGAAATACAGAATTCTCTCCAGACCTAGCTACAGTCTTCTTGAGCTTGAACTTGATAAGGGCGAGGAGGTAATCGCAGAAACCGGAGCTATGGTTTACATGCGGAATGTTGAGCTGAAAACACAGATGAAGGGGGGAATTATAGGTGGTCTGAAGAGGTCGCTTCTTGGCAAAGAATCCTTTTTCATAAATAGATTTGTTTCCCAGGGGAATGGACTTATAGGTCTCGCGCCCCCATATCAGGGAGATGTTGTGCATGTGGATCTCCAAGGGAGAATATACGCTCAGAGTGGTGCTTTTCTGGCATCTTCACCAAATGTCGATATAGACACCAAGTGGGGAGGTACAAGAACATTCTTTGCTGGTGAGGGGCTTTTCCTGCTTAAGATTGAAGGAGCTGGAGATCTCTTCCTCTCCTCCTTTGGTGGAATCGAACAGGTTGATGTTGAGGATACACTTGTCGTAGACACTGGACACATAGTAGCCTTTGAAGAGGGACTCGACTTCAAAGTCAGAAGAGCAGGAGGGCTCAAAGCAACTCTTTTAAGTGGAGAAGGACTTGTAGCGGAGTTCAGGGGAACAGGAAAAGTGTGGATACAGACCAGATCCATAGGAGAATACATTGGCTGGCTTGCCTCCTTCCTGCCGTCAAAATAATTTAATTAATTATTTTATTTTTTCATGTTATCACTTAATTTAAAGTTTCTTTTCACTTCTTTGGTTTTNAGGAGTTCAATCTCTAAATCCGACGAAACATCGGCAAGCAACTGCTTTACACTTGAGACCACGGATTTCTCATCATAAACGATATAATCTGCCCCACTCAGTCTCACAGCTCGAATCAGGATGTCCCTGTTTAAACCTTCAAATGTGTACTTGGCAAAGTTATGACCAAATGTAAAGGTGGTTTCCAGCATTATCTCTGTCTGACGGGGTGCATAGTGTGTACCACCAACACCTACCGCAATCTGCCAGTCCTTTCTTCTGTCTCTCACTGCGTCAAGTAAACATTCTGCAACGAGGAGAGCTGCCTCTTCATCCTTCCACTCATTCTCTGTTGAGCCGATCTCGTAGAAGGCAGANGGTTTGGAAATCTCAGAAGGACCGTGATGAGTGACTTCCATCGTGAACTCAAATTCCGGTTTTCTTTCAATTTTTTCCTTCATCGCAAGCACGTAGTTCTTCATCGTAAGCGGTGAGGGTTTTGCCAAGCTGTAGGGTTTTCCACCATAGTCTGCACTTGCAACGTTTCCGGTTGCGTGAACCGTGAATATTTTTCTTCCATCTTTGCTGCTGTGTCTGGATGCAAACAGCAACTCCTCAAATTCGATATACTTCGAAAGTTTCAGATCCAGATGATCTGCGTAAATCAATCGCTCACCAATCTCTACAATTGAGATCTCCTCAGAGAGATGAAATGTGTATTCACCAGTTTTTCTGGTATCAAAATCATTCAGTGTGAGTAGGGTATTGCAGATGTTCATTGATGCTACATCCTGAGTGCTGCAAACTATCAGTTTCATTTTCTCATCTCCTTTTACTAAGTTATATATCCCTTTACAAGAGCCGGTGTTATGAATGCCTCGATAAACGCTGCAAGAATAAGGAGAGGAAGCACGATTCTGAAGTATGCATAGAGAGCCTCCTTAAGATAGGGTAAAAATTCCTCGCCTCTGAAAAGGGAATAATAAAATCTGACACCCAGCCATACACCGTAAGAGCATGCAATTATCACCCCTGTTATCTCGAAAACTCCATGAGGGAGAATGGCGAGGAGTACTGTTTGACTACCGAGTTCAGGTTGCGTGAATGACACGACAATCCCGACGATAAACCCATTAATTAAAATAAAAGCAACAGGCAGAATACCAAAGAAAAATCCGCCAATCATAGCAACGAATGATTTCCCTGCATTATTGGCCAGCAAAATAGCCATGAACATTGGAGGGTCTTCGATGTACCCTTTGAACTGGGAAAAGAATCTTTCAAGCATTTCCTTGATCTGTGGAAACTCATCGGCAAGATGGAAACCGGCATATGCAGAAATGAAGAAAAGAAACGAGAGTACAACTGCTGTTTTAAATATAAATGACTTCATCTTTTCTCCTCGTTTTTCTCCTCAAATTGCATCCTATAAAGCATTTCAACTCTCTCTATGGTATCAGCCTCTTCGACATCCTTATCATCTCTTAGTCTTATAAATCTTGGGAATCGGAGAGCGTATCCTGACTCATACTTGGGGCTTTTCTGTATCTCCTGGTAAGCTACCTCAAAAACATATTTAGGTTGAAACTCAACTCTCTTTCCCTCATGCATGATGATAATGGGTTTAAAGAGTTCTGTAAGCTCTTCCAGGTCTTCATCTGTAAACCCGGTAGCAACCTTGCCAACTTTGAGCAGTTCTCCAGAAACAGGCTCTATACATGCAAGTTCATAAGAGCTGAGTANGTGACTTCTCTTACCCTCGCCCCATTCTCCCCCAACAACAACGAGGTCAAGTGTTTCCATTACAGCTTTTAACTTCAGCCAATGCTTTCCACGTTTTCCAGGAATGTAGGGTGAGGATGGATTCTTCATCATCACACCCTCATGACCGGCAGCCAGAGCCTCTTTGAAAACTCTCTCAACTTCATCTTCTTTTGACGTCAAAATCTGTGTGGCAATATGAACTTTTTCTGACTCCTTAATCACATTCTCAAGTGCTTTTCTCCTCTCTGAAAGAGGTCTATCAATGAGCTCGTCGCCGTTATAGAGGACATCAAAAAAGTAAACCTGCAGCGGTATCCTTTCAACCATTCTGTGAACATCATGCTTTCTTCTAAACCTTCTCAGCACATGCTGGAAGGGCATGGGCCTACCATCCTTTACGGCTATCACTTCTCCGTCAAGTATCACACCTTCCTTAACCTGTTTTTTGATTTCATCTACAATTTCAGGCAGAGCATTTGTGACGTTTTCAAGTCTTCGTGAGTAAATTGTAATCTTTCCATTACCCCAGTGTACCTGAACCCTGCTACCGTCAAACTTCCACTCCACTGCCACCTCTCCCATCTCCCGAATTGCATCCCCGGCGTTTTCTGCAACCTGCGCCAGCATCATTCTGACAGGTACGTGAAGCTGGATTTTGAGTTTCTCGAGACCTTCTTTCCCCTCGTTTTTAGCCACAACAGCAACTCGACCGAGATCATTTGTGATCATGTATGCTCTCTCAACAATTTCAGCTGGTACGCCAAATGCTCTTGCAATCGCATCTCTCATTATGCCCTCTCCAACACCGAGTCTCATTTCACTGAGTATGAGTCTTGTTAGATACTTTGCCTCCACTGGCGATGATGAGCCATACAGTCCGGTTAGAAGCAAAATCTTTTTCTTTCTACTACCCTCACCCTCCAGAGAGGAAACCTCATCAAACACCTCTCTGACCCTTCCAATAGTAAGTTCCTCCAGTGAAAGAGTTGCCATCTTCTTTTCTTTTACCAGTTCCTCTGCCACAAGCCCAAGATCTCCATACTCTCGGACCATATCCTCGATTTTTCTCTTATTGGCTCCGCTGACATTACCAAGAACCTCATAGAGCAGTCCAACTCCGACACCCAGCTCCCTATCATCCCATGGCGGGTAGACTTTCCCCATTATGAAAAGCACAGTGTCATAGAGATCTCTATCGTTTTCTGCTTTTTTTATAAAAGTAGCCACTCTCGCAGTTAATTCCAGAGTTGAAGATACCCTTTCTATGGTTTCACAGAATTCTGCAAATTCTCTGAACCTCATTTTGTGAGACTACAACATGAGGGTTAATTTAATTTTCGAAGATAGAAAAACCCAAAAGTCACATTTCTGCTTTTCTTGACGCTCTGTCCTGTTTACTCACTGAAGTGTTAACTCCTCAGCAATAGTTCTCCTAATGCACCCGCAATTTGGCGTCCCTGAGCTTTTATCTATATATCCTTCACCTTATTCTCGTAGTCCGACTTTGTAATTCGGCCTTTCTTTACAGTGATTTTAATTTTAACCTCGGCTTCATCAAACGAATCCTCAGTAAGCTGAGAACACCTCTGTGAAATTCAGAGAACTTACCTTTCGGAAAGGGGGGTTCCATTATAACCGCATTTCATCTGCATCGCTTTCCCGCTCAGCACCTTTTTGGGTTTGTAGAAAACATAAAAATAAAAAATGTTAGCATCAAGGAATCTCATGAAATTCCCTCTCAAACTCCTCCCATTCCTCTATACTTTCCTGGTTTTAAAGTTAAAAATTTGTCACTAAGTTTCTCCGTTACCTTAAATTCTTTGTAGTGGGACCACTTTGTTTAAGCCACCCTGTTGCAGAAAATAAACTGCTTTTTTATCACGAAAATGTTTAAGGCTCTTCACCGCTTTTACGTTCATACACGTTTGTGCATGAACGATGATAGATCAACATTTAGAGGGGCNCAAAAGAACCAGAGAACTCAGAGATTTGCTTGTTACAATTCCTCTAAGAGAGAACTATATAATTTCTAAAAGAATTAGATCAGAGACTATTGATAGCTTGTGAACCTTTTTAAGGACTGGTAAATCCGTAGAAATCCAGATTTTGAAAGTAAATGGGCTCGCCCGGATTCGAACCGGGGATCGCCGCCTCGTAAGGGCGGCGTCATAACCCCTAGACCACGAGCCCATATAAACCCCTGAATGGCTTGTTAAATTTGAATTTAAATTTACCGATATTCAGTTTTTAACCAAATCCCCTTTTCATCATGTCTGCCCTCTTATTCTCTTCACCTCCTCCACTATTTTGGGAAGTATTTCTCCCGCTCTTCCTCTTATCACCACATCAAAGATTCTGTCTGCATCGGTTGGTTCTGCGTTGATAATTATCATTCCCGCCCCAGATGCTCTGGCCATGAAGGGTAAATGAGCTGCCGGGTAAACAACGAGACTCGATCCAACAACCATGAATGCATCTGCAGTTTTAGATTCGGCAATCGCTTCAGACAGTACATCCTGGGGTANAGCTTCACCGAATAGGACAACTCTCGGCTTAACATAAACCCCACCGCACTTTTTGCATTTCAAAGGTATCTTCCCGGCAAGAAGTTCATCATAAACCTCCTCCCACTTGTAAATCTGTCCGCAATCCAGACAATCCAGATATTCAAGACTGCCGTGAAGCTCGAGAACTTTTTTACTTCCAGCCCTCTGATGAAGCATGTCAATGTTCTGAGTAATAACAGCCTTAACAATCCCCATCTTTTCCAGTTCGGCTATTGCATAATGAGCTGGGTTAGGATCAGCGAATATTTTGTCCTTCATTTCTAAAGAGAACTCCCAGAATGCCCTTGGGTTTCTCCTGAAACCGTAAATTGAAGCCACCTCTTCAGGATCATATTTCTTCCACAATCCATCCTCTCCTCTGAATGTTGGAATTCCACTCTCGGCAGAGATGCCTGCCCCTGTAAAAACAACTGCATGTTTAGCATTTGCGAGGATTTCTGCTGCTTCCCTTATCTTCCTTTCAAGCTCCATGTGAAAAAGTGCCTGTTCATTAATTAAAAAATTTGTCATTTCAATTCTTTTCTATCGGAGCAACAAAACCTTTATTAATTGACTCTCCGAAGGGCTTTGCGATCACTATGGCGAGGAAGAAAAGAAGGGCTGCAAGGGTAAAAGACAAATGGACTCTTAAAAAATGGTATACTCTGATAGCTCCAGAGTACTTTGGAATGGTAGAACTTGGCGAAACTCCAGCAGATGATCCATCCAAAGTTGTTGGACGAACCGTAGAAACAACTTTATCGGATCTCACAGGCGATTATTCGAATCAAAATCCTTACAAAAAGCTCATTTTCAAGGTTTATAGAGTTGCCGGAGNGAATGCATACACGAAGTTTCACAGATTCGAACTGACCAGAGAATACCTCAACAGTCTAACCAGAAGAAGAACGAGCAAAATTGAGGATGTTATTGATGTCACAACAACTGATGGATACAAACTGAGAGTTAAACCAGTCGCTTTTACCATAAAAAGATGTAAAACAAGCCAGAAAAGGATGATACGGGCTATTATGAGAGACCTTGTTGTAAAGCATGGTACGTCTCAAAACTTTATTCAATTTATTCAGGAGAGTATTCTTGGAAAGCTCCCATCTGAAATATACAAAGCGGCAAAAAAGATTTATCCTCTCAGAAGAGTTGAAATTAGAAAAATAGAACTTCTTGCTGAACCTAAAATTGTTGAGAAGGAACCGGAAGTAGCTGAAGCAGAAGCTGCTGCCTGAAGAACGACTGGTGATTTGTATGAGATCCATGTATTCTTATATCAGAGAAGTCTGGAAAAAACCGTTTGATGGAGAAATGGGAAGACTGATGTGGATCAGACTACAGCAGTGGAGAAGAGAACCTACTGTTGTCAGAATTAACAGGCCAACAAGGCTCGATAGAGCGAGAACACTTGGTTACAAGGCAAAACCCGGCATCATTGTTGTAAGAGTGAGAATCAGAAGAGGAGGACGCAGAGCGACAAGACCGAAGAGAAGAAGAAAAACAAAGAAGCAAATGGTAAGCAGAAAAACACCAAAGAAGAGTTTACAGTGGATTGCCGAAGAGAGAGCAGCGAGAAAATATCCTAACATGGAAGTCCTCAACTCTTACTGGGTGGGCGAAGATGGAAAGTACAAGTGGTTTGAGGTTATACTTGTAGACAGATCACATCCCTCAATTCTCTCAGATCCACAACTATCAGGTATTGCAAAGCAGAAAGGCAGAGTTTTCCGAGGTCTAACCTCTGCAGGAAGGAAATCCAGAGGATTGAGACGTAGGGGTAGGGGAGCAGAAAAAGTCAGACCAAGTTACAGAGCAAACTTCAGGAGAACTTTGAATAAGTAAAAAATCTCAATTTTCATGAGTGAACGTACTGAACGTAAAAGACCTGGGAAAATTGAATGGATAAAGGTTTCAGCAGTCGTCCACTCAACAGAGGATAGAGAAAAGGTAGGCCTTGCAATGGCAACTCTATTTCCCTTTGAATTTGAAATTCTAAGAAGCAGGGCAAAAGGTCACTATGGAAATCCGATTGAGTATCTTGAAGTAGAAATAAAAAAGAAAAGAGAAATAAAAGAATTCTGGGAATATCTGATTAACATGCTTGGAGATCAAAAGGAGGAACTCCTGGCAACAGTGGAAGATAGACTGGATAACCAGAATGTCCTTCATATTCGGTTTGATAAACAGAGAGCGTACCTCGGTGAACTGAAGCTGGGAAGCGGAGAAGGGGATGCAATAGTGGTCAAAGCTAAACTTGTAACCTATCCTTCAAGGAGGGATAAAGTCGTAGAGATGCTGAAAGAACTGATATGTACGACTTTCTGAGGTTCCTTCCATCCAACTTGGATCGAGACATCTTAGCCGCGCTTGGTTTCGATGGCTTTATTGTTATGCAGAACCAGAATCACTCAATAACTTTAGAGTCTGAGAATCTAAGGGCATACACAGGAGTTTTAATAGCCAGCTCAGACGTAAAAGGGTTCCGACAAAAACTGAGAAACGTTCGTAGAGATGTAATTGTCGGTGTTTACAGCGACAAGAGTTCAGTTTACAGAGAGGCAGTTATGCGAAAAAAGGTTGACATAATTCTTGATGGGCCGGAGAGGGAATTAGAATACGCAGTTATTAAACTTGCAGCGGAAAAAGACGTTGCAATTGAATTTTGCCTATCAAAGTTTCTCCACGCATATGGTTTCAGAAGAATGAAACTTTTTGAGAAGTTGAAGGACGAAATAACTGTCGTAAAAAAGTTTGACACACCCTTCATAATTTCTTCTGCTGCCACCAGCCTTCNGGAAATGAGAACAAAAAGACAGATAGAAACATTTTTCTCCTTTTTTGGTCTTGATGTTAAAAAGTCTGTTAAACATGCTGAGAGAATTATCAGAAGATACCACGATCCGAATTATATCATGAACGGCTTTGAAGTGGAAAACCAAACTCTCTGAAGTTAATTAAAGCTGAAAGAGGTTGAAAAATGAATGGTGAGGAATTGAGAGTAAAAATTCTGAAAGTTTTGAACTCGTATAACCCTGAAGACCTGAGGATAGCAACACTTGGCAGTCACTCTGCCCTAAACATACTGAAAGGTGCTAAAGATGAGGGCTTTGAAACTATCTGTATATGCAAACCGAGAGAGAAAATTATTTACGAAAATTTTGGAGTTGCCGACCGTATCATTGAGGTTGAAGAATTCACGGACCTTCTCGATCCGAGTGTACAAAAAGGACTGATAAAGAGTAATGCTATCCTCATTCCTCATGGATCATTCAACGCTTACATTGGAAAACTGGATCAGTTAACAGTACCGATTTTCGGTAACAGAGAATTGATGGTATGGGAAACAGATAGAGAAAAGCAGAGAGAGTGGCTTTCCAGAGCCGATTTGAGGTTGCCCAAATCCTACGCATCTCCTGAGGAGATCGACGGACTGGTGATAGTAAAATATCCCGGTGCAAAAGGGGGAAAAGGTTATTTCATAGCATCAAGCAACCAGGATTTCTACGAAAAAGCAAGAAAGATGCTCGACACTGGAATAATCACTGAAGAAGATGTAAACAAGGCCGAAATTCAGCAATATATTCTCGGAACAAATATATACTTTTCCTTTTTTTATTCACCAGTGTATGGAAGAGTAGAACTTATAGCTGTAGACAGACGCTACGAGTCTACAGCTGACGCTATTGGGAAAATTCCAGCAGAAGAACAGCTTAAAACTGATTTAACACCTACTTACACTGTAATAGGAAACTTTCCAGTCGTCCTTCGTGAGAGTCTCCTTTCACAGGCATTTGAAGCAGCAGAAAAAATAGTAGAAGTTTCTAAGGAGATCGCTTATCCAGGTATGGTCGGAGCATTCTGCATAGAATCAATATTTGATGAGAATGCTGTTATGTATGTCTTCGAAATTTCAGCAAGAATTGTTGCCGGTACAAATGTAGGCATACCTGTTTCGCCCTACTCTTACATACTTTTTGGNGAGAACATGTACATGGGAAGAAGGATTGCCAGAGAAATAAAGCTCGCTATTGAGAAGGATATGCTCGGTGAGCTGATATACTGAAAAATTTCAAGAACTGTAAAGGTGAGGGNGAATGAAGTTTGATTATGCAAAAGCGGGTGTAGATATAAAAAAAGAGGAGGAGGCAATTAAATCTTTGTCCAAAGTGATCAAACACATCAGAAAAGGATTTGGTCAACCGCTGCTCATGTCTCACTACGCTGGAGTACTGGATCTGGGCGAGTTCGGAATTGCTATAACAACCGATGGTGTTGGTAGCAAGATNCTCGTTGCAAAGGCAATTAACAAGTTCGATACAATTGGAATAGACTGCGTGGCNATGAATGTTAACGATTTAATGGCAATTGGTGCTGAACCCATAGCTATGGTTGACTACATAGCAATTGAAAAACCGGATAAGAAGATAATGGAGGAGATAGCAAAGGGACTTGAAGAGGGATGCAGAATCGCCAATATTACTCTGGTAGGTGGAGAGACAGCAACACTTCCAGAAATTGTAAATGGATTTGACCTTGCAGGTACAGCAATCGGTATTGTAAAAAAAGATGCCATAATTACAGGAGACAGGATAGAAGAAGGGGATGTTATTCTAGCACTGCCCAGCAGCGGAATACACAGCAATGGTCTGACATTGGCAAGGAAGGTTATTGAAGCAAATGGTTTAAGCTACAAAGATACTTTTGATGGGGAGAGAACAATAGGTGAGGAACTCCTGATACCAACAAGAATTTACATGGAAGTTCTGGAAATCCTAAAAACCTGCAGTGTTCATGGACTCGCCCACATAACTGGTAGCGGGCTGTTAAAACTGAAAAGGTTGAAGAAAATGAAATATATTATAGACAGACCTCTAAAACCTCAGAAAATTTTCGAGTTCATTCAAGAACTTGGAAGAGTTGACGATGACGAGATGTACAGAACGTTTAACATGGGAATGGGATTTATGATCATACTCCCAGAAGACGAAGCAGAATCTGTAAGGAGAGAGTTCAAGATTGCTGAGGTTGGACACGTTGAAGCAGGAGAGGGGGTGTATGTGGAAGATATGAGAATAGACAGATGATTAAGGTTGGGAACATGAGAAAACTGAAAAAGATTGCTTTACTGGGAGGTACAGGAAATCTCGGAAAAGGTCTCGCAATGCGACTTGCAATTGCAGGTTACGACGTTATAGTAGGCTCCAGAAAGCTTGAAAAGGCAAAAGAAAAGGCTAAAAATTACTCGAACGAGGCAGGAGTTCAGATTTCTGCGGCCACAAATAGTGACGCTGCTATTGAATCTGATATAGCCATATTTACCATTCCATGGGAGTTTGCCTTCGAGACTGCAAGAACGCTGAAATCACAACTCAAAAATAAGATAGTTGTATCCCCACTGGTTCCAATGAGGAAGACAAACAGTTTTTTCACCTACCTTACTCTCCCAGAAGGTTCTGCAGCCCAGAAAATGGCGAGAATACTTCCCGAAAGTATCATAATTTCCGCATTTCACAGCATCCCTGCTGTTAAATTCGCAGACCTCTCAGCAGAATTTGACTGGGATATTCCGGTTTGTGGGGATGATGAGATGGCCAAGAGAGAAGTCATCAACCTGATCAACAGCATCAATGGATTGAGAGGTCTTGACGCGGGTCCACTATCTATGTCCTCTGCGATTGAGCAGCTAACTCCACTCATACTGAATATATCTCTAAGGAACAATCAGAGGAATCTTGGAGTTAAGTTTCTCTGAATGAGAAACTCCAGATAAGCAAGATTTAAATAGGACATAAAATGGTTAAGATTTGGTGGTAACAATGTCAATTCCAGCGAGGTCTCTTGCAAGAAAAACCGTGGTTTTAACGGATGGAACGATAGTGGGTACTCTCTACAATATTACGGTTGACTTTAAGACAGGAAGTATAGTGAATCTACTTGTAAAGCCTCAGAATGAGATTCCCGACTTCCGCATGGAGGAAGGACTTTATGTAATCCCATTTGAGTGTGTGAAGTCCCTGAGAGATTACATAGTGGTCGACAGGAGGAAGCTGAGAAGGTGAGGAACTACTTTTTCCCTCCTCTGATACTGCCCCTTTTCATCCTACTTGTAGTGTTCCCCTTCTTCCTAATCCTGTTTATCTTTACCGGATCTGTTTTCAAAGTTGTATTTGGAGTGGATTATGAGGGGGCTCTTTTTCTGTTTGGAATGATAGTATTTGGGAGTCTTATCAACATACCCCTATATGAAAAAAAAGGAGTTGAAATATACGAGAGATTTGATCCTCTNGGATTCATATATTCCATTAGAGCGAGAACGAGGCTGATAATAGCTGTAAATGTGGGTGGGTGTATAATACCCTCAATTCTGGCAATAAAAGTTCTTATGGATTTGTTACCCGCAATCACATTTATGGAGTGGCTGACCGCTCTAACTACAGCATCCATCATTATTTACAGTCTCGCAAATCCCGTAAGAGGAGTTGGGATCACCGTCCCGATGATTGCGCCATCAATTGTGGCTGCTGCGATCTGTTATTTCATGCTGGTAATTATTGGCAAACCCATAATACTTCTCCCCAAATTCTCTTTTTCTGTGGGTGTTCTATCAGCCCTCGTAGGTGCGGATATACTTCACCTCAAGGATCTCGACAAAATAGGAGCTGGTGTTGTTAGCATCGGTGGAGCAGGAACCTTTGACGGTATTTTTCTCACAGGAATATTTGCGGTTGTATTCTCACTCTTTCTGATGTAGTCAGAAAGTGAGCTTACATTTATTAATATCCACTCCATCTTTTAAACATGTGGAAAAAAATCGTTGAAAAGTTCGAGAAATACCCCTCCCAGATCGAGGTTGCCCGAGAATTCCTCAGACACGGTATATCTGTTAAAAATGGAAAAGCATACTGTGGAAGTATTGAACTTGTTCCAACAAAGATTGCTGAAGCTATTGGTGTAGACAGAAAAGTCGTCGTTGCTGCTATACGGAATATAGAGAGCGACCCGGAATTGAGTAAGGTCTTCTCTTCCCTCACACCCGTGGCAAACATTGCTGAGGTTGCGAGGATACTNGGCTACGGTGTTCTGGAGGTTTATGCTGAAAGTGAGAAGGTCGGGATTGTATCTGGAGTAACATCAATTCTCGCCAGAGAAGGTATTTCAATCCGGTACATTCTCGCGGAGGATCCAGAACTAAGCGTGGAATCCAAATTAACAATTGTAACTAATACAAAAATCCCAGGTAAACTCGTGGACGATATGCTCAGCGTTGATGGTGTTAACAAAATTGTGATCAGCTGAGTTTTGTTTCCATGAAATAATTTAAAAAAATTTGAACGAGAAACTCATAAAATATGAAGAACGCTGACTGGCTTCAAGAATATATTTTTGTTAATAAATTTAATGCAAAGATTGTAGAAGTAAGAAGGGCTTCAACCGTTAAAGAGGCTGCCAGTGAGCTTGGATGTGACAGAAGGCAGATTATTAAATCCATAGTACTAACCACAGAGGACAAAGCGGTAATTGCAATAGTTGATGGCACATCATCTGTTGATCTAAAAAAAGTGGAGGAGATCGTCGGAAATAAAGTGAGAATTGCAGATAGAGAAGAAGTATCGAGGCTAACAGAATTCCCTGCAGGTGGCGTTCCACCAATAGGTCATACATGCACAGTTCTACTTGATGAAAGAGTGTTACAGAGTGAGTACGTTTATGGGGGAGGAGGTGATGAGACACATCTGCTTCTCATTTCTCCCTCTGAAATTTTGAGAGATGGAGCGATTAAAGCAAGAATCAGAAAATAGACAGAAACCAGACAATCTTTGTTAGTCTGCAATTCTGAATACATCCAATATAAACTTCTGAATTAATTTTTAAAAAAGGATATCAGAATTCTTTTTTAATCCCTGCACCACTGGAATTTGATGGAGGTTCTTAGGGACATCAGCGAAGAGTTGAAAACGTCCTACATGGACTACGCAATGAGTGTAATAGTAGGAAGAGCGCTCCCCGACGTCAGAGATGGCCTCAAACCAGTTCAGAGAAGAATTCTTTACGCAATGTTTGAAATGGGTCTGACAAGTAACAGACCATATAGAAAATGTGCAAGAATAGTCGGTGAAGTTTTAGGTAAATATCACCCCCATGGAGATGCAGCAGTTTATGATGCCTTAGTAAGACTTGCACAGGATTTTGTTATGAGATATCCGCTAATCGATGGTCAGGGTAACTTTGGTAGCATTGATGGTGACTCACCAGCGGCTATGAGATACACGGAAGCCAGACTTGCAAGGATAGCCGATGAAATGCTTGCCGACATCAATCGTGAAACTGTCGATTTCATACCAAATTTCGATTCTACTCTGAAGGAACCTGTTGTTCTTCCTGCAAAACTTCCAAATCTTCTTGTTAATGGGAGTTCGGGAATTGCCGTGGGTATGGCAACCAACATGCCGCCCCACAATCTTGCCGAAATATGCAATGCAATAATTGCCTGCATAAAAAATCCAGACATTACTGTTGACGAGCTGATGAGGTATGTAAAAGGGCCTGATTTTCCCACTGGAGGAACAATCGTAGGTAAAANCGGGATTGAGGAAGCTTACAAAACAGGAAGAGGGAAAATCACAATCAGAGGGAGGGCAAAAATAGAGGATAGAAAGATAATCATTGAAGAAATCCCATACATGGTTAATAAGGCAAAGCTTGTCGAAAGCATTGCAGAACTCGCAAGGGAGGGGAAGATAGATGAGATAAGGAATATCAGAGACGAATCAGATAGGGAGGGAATTCGAGTTGTTGTCGAGCTGANGGGAGGAGCGGATCCCAATATCGTACTTAAAAAACTCTACGCCTACACAAATCTTCAGACGACGTTTGGAATTATAATGCTCGCACTCGTTGAAAACGAACCGCGAATACTGACTCTCAAAGAGCTTATAGAGAGCTACATAGAACACAGAAGAGATGTAATTCGAAGAAGAACGAGTTTTGAACTCAGAAAGGCAAAAGAAAGGCTTCATATTCTCGAAGGTTTGAAAAAAGCAGTTGAAGACATCGATAATGCCATCCAGATAATCAAATCCTCCCCGTCACCGTCAGAGGCCAAAACCAGGTTGATGGATACTTACAATCTTACTGAAATTCAGGCTGATGCGATACTTCAAATGAGGCTCCAAAAACTCACAGCGATGGAAATAGATTCACTCATGAAGGAATACGAAGATTTGAAAATTAAAATTGCAGAATGTGAGACNATTCTTTCATCACCTAAAAAAGTTGACGAGATAATTACCAAAGAACTTCAGGAAGTTAAGGAGAAATACGGTGACAAAAGAAGGACAGAAATTATCCATGAAGAAGTTAAAATCCAGAGCGACGAACTGATCAAAAAAGAGGAGAACATCCTCATCATCTCATCTGATGGTTTTGTAAAGAGGATGGCTCTCGATGAGTTCAGATTACAGGCAAGAGGAGGAGTTGGAGTCATAGCTGCCAATCTCACCGACAAAGATACCATAAGTGTATTTTCACTTTGCAATTCCTACGATAAACTCCTCCTTTTTACAAATACGGGAAGAGTGTTCTGGGTCTGGGCTCATGAAATTCCGAAGATGGACAGAACCAGCAGAGGTGTACCAATCAGACGGTATATTAGAATGAATGAAGATGAGAGAATAGTTTCAGCACTCAGCATCGACACTCTGGATGACCGATTCGTGGTAATTCTCTCACCTGATGGTTACATCAAAAAAGTGAGACTCTCTGAATTTGAAAATGCAAAGAGAGCAGGAATTAAAGCTTCCGTTGGTGAAATTGCATTCGCAAGTATCCTTGAGGGTGATGTGATNTTCATAGTTACAAGAAATGGCTACGGCGTTAAGCTCAGTGCAGATACAATCCCTGAATATGGCAGAGTCTCTAAAGGAGTAATTGCGGTAAGACTGAGAGGTGATGATGAAATTGCAGCGATATCCACCAGAAAAAACAGGTATCTTTTAACTCTCACAGAAAATGGATATGGAAAGAGAACTTCCATTAAGGAATTCAAGATTCTTGGGAGGGGAGCCATGGGGGTTATAGCCCACAGGACAGGGGTAAAAACTGGCAAAGTTGTTTTTGCAGATATGTGTGATGGTGGAGAACTATTTACTGTAAGTGAAGACGGATACTGCATACGTTCAGAGATCGCGTCCATTCCAGTTAGAAGCAGGAACTCCGCAGGCGTTATTGTGAGCCGAAAGGGGATTACCAGAGCCTTTGTTTATCCCCGGTGAGACAAAAATGAAAAACCTTATGGAAAAATTAATATAACCATACAGATTTCTGGCTTAAAAACAAGGGAGGTAGAGAAAATGGCGGAGAACTCAGTGTTTGTTGGAAACAAACCCGTAATGAATTATGTACTGGCTGTATTGACGCAGTTCAACAGCGGTGCAAAGGAAGTTTCGGTTAAGGCGAGAGGAAGAGCCATAAGCAGAGCTGTGGATGTTGCAGAGATCGTCAGAAAGCGCTTCCTTCCGGACGTGGACGTTAAGGATATCCAGATCTCGACTGAGCAGATTGAGAGTGAGCAGGGAACTGCTAACGTATCTGCAATTGAGATCACACTCGCCAAGAAGGAGTAATCTTTCTAATTTTAATTTTCATTTTCATGATACTTTTTTTGATTCCTATTAATTTATCTGTATCTTCAATTCTTCCATGATGAGGGAACTGATCATTGCGAGAGGTCATGAAAATATCAAAGCGGCACACCCAACAACTCTCGAAATCACGAAGGATTCAGAACTGACGCTAAGAGGTGACTGTATAATTGGTGTCTCGGCAACAAAAAGTATTTCTGAATTATCTGATGAGTTAAAAGAATATCTTAAAAAAGGGAAAAAAGCAGAAATTCACCTCAACCTCCCCGAGTATGGCATCTCAGAATCTCTTTCCGGCTACGGTTCTGAAAAATTAACATTTGATCACAAGACTGATATTGTTATCAGAAGAAGCAAGTATGTTTGTGGAAGAACCCTTTTGATTTCAGCAAGTAAGGCAGCAAGAGACCTTGATAGAGAGTTTATTAAATTGCTTAGAGATAGGAAAACCGAGCTTCATTTCGAAATAGTTCTCAAATAAAATATCAATTCTTACAAATTTTAAAAATAAAAAATTATGGAATCTCAAGTTCCCTTAGCTTCTCCTCCGTTGGTTTTCCATCTACCCACCCGCGAAGTCTGTAATACTCCTTCTTCATTTTATCAAGCTCAACCACGTGCCCTTTTGCCGCCCCTTCAGGCAGAGGTTCACTCAGTAATCTCTTTGGCAGCGTGTCATCCCTGGCATCGAAGCCATATGTGTTCAGTATGACNCTTTCAAGATTGTATATTCTTTCACCAATCTTCATCAGTTCATCTGCTGTAAGATCCCACCCAGTGATATAACTCAGAAGAGGAGCATAATCGTCAGCTCCCAAGGCAAAGGTTGTGAAGAGACAGTTTACAGCTGAATTCACCACACATGTAAAATCCTGAAATGCCTTTGCCCAGGCTGCCTTACCCTCATAGGTAAGAGGATCAATTTTTTCTGGAAGACCTATTATCTCCGGTGAGACTGTGTATCCGGTCACATGACATCCACCCCTGTTGGCTGTGGCATAGGTTAACCCTATTCCCTTGATCGCCCTGGGATCGTAAGCGGGCATCTCCAGACCTTTTACACTCATCGAGAGTTCCGGACAGCCAAAAACCTCTGCTAATCTCCTACTTCCCAGTGCAAGGAATTTTCCAAATCCTGATTTATAGGCAGTCCTCCACACAGCTTCAACCATCGCTGCAGAGTTTCCAAATGAGAGGTCAAGTCCCTGCAAGTCTTCATCTTTTATGTAACCCTTCTCGTAAAGCTCCATGGCGCANGCAATTGTTGATCCCATGCTTATCGTATCGAGGCCGAGTTCATCGCAGAANTGGTTGGCCTTTATTATTGCAGGCAGATCTATAACGCCGGTATCGTTACCAAGAGCCCATATAGATTCATACTCCGGTCCCTCCGTGTTGAGAATCTTAAATGGCCCCTCCCTCACTTCAGTAGCCCTTCCACATCCTATCGCACATCCCCAACACGCAACCCTTTTCCTAAGATACTTTTCAGCAAGGGTTTCTCCACTTATTTCATCTGCTCTCTCATTGTATGCGGTCTGCCAGTTTTTGAATGGCAAAGCTCCCGAATTGTTGATGATGTTAACAAGCACAGCCGTCCCAAACTTTGGCAACCCTTCTCCCGTTACTGGATTTTTCTTAACTTTGTCGAGGGCGGATTTCGATGCTTCTTTGAATTCGTCCAGTTTTTCCACTTTTGGCCTTTCATCACCGGCGGTAACGATTGCTTTCAGCCCCTTTGAGCCCATTACAGCTCCAACACCCGTCCTTCCTGCAGCTCTATGCTCTTCATTAATTATACAGGCGAAATTTACGAGATTCTCGCCTGCAGGTCCAACACAGGCAACGCTACACTCTCTACCAGCTCTTTCACGCAGAATTCTTGTGGTATCGAACGTATTCTTACCCCAAAGATCCCTCGCACATCTAAGCTCAGCGCTGCCATCGATAATCTCGAGATAAACGGGTTCATCGCTTGATCCCTCAATTATGAGCAAGTCAAACCCGGCAAACTTCAGATAGGGTCCGAATTTTCCACCGCTATTTGCTGATGCAACTCCCAAGGTTAATGGACTTCTCAAAGCCATAACATGGTATCTTCCAGATTCTGGAAAACCCGTAACACCTGTGGCAGGACCTGTTGCGAATATCAAAACATTCTCCTCTCCAAAAGGATCGATGTCTGAAGGTGCTATCCCCTGCCTCTCATAACTCNTTAAATAATCGAATAACAATCTTACAGCATAACCCTTCCCGCCCAGATATTTTCTGGCAATTTCCATGTCTGTGGGAATTTCTTTAATCACTCCATCGCTGAGGTTAACTTTCAGAATCTTTCCCATATATCCTCCCACCATTTTCTCACCAACTATCATTAGGATNTAAAACGATAAGTAATTTCCCATATGTAAGGACAGAAATATCGGAATTCTCTATTTTCTAAGCACAATCACCGCCGGAACCGCGAGTAGGAATGTTAAAAGAGAGATAAGTGGAAACATGTCGTAGAACCCAGTTGTTTCTGAAAGAACTCCCACAAATGTAGGTCCAAAGAAGATACCAGCATTAAGGGAGCTGCTAACCAGTCCCATCGCCAGTCCTCTGTTTCTGGAGTCAGAGGCCATGGCAAATCCAGCCGTGTTCGCGAAACCCATTCCAAGACCACACAGGGCTGTGGCTATGAACAGCTCGAAATTAGGAATGGAGAACAGATAGATAGCTGAAACCTCTATCAGCAGACCTGAAACGATTACAAAACCTCTTCCAGCAACATCAGATAGGACTCCCGCTGGCACTCGAGAAAGAGCAGAAAATAGAAAAATCGAGGAGATGAGCAAACCCACTGTAGATCCTGAAATTCCAAAATTGGGTGCGTAAAACGGTATGGCGAATAATGCAACAGCAGAACTGCCAAATGTCGAGGCGAANACTGCAATTGTAGCAGCCATTGTGTTTTTTGTGATTCCTCTATTGATCTCGAATCTGTTTATCGTTTCATCTATATACCTTAATGGTACAAGAGAAAGAATCCCGAAAATTGACGAAAGAATAAAAGTCTCTGAAATACCGAAAATCTCATAAACGATTCCTCCTGAAAGTGGGCCGGCGACAAATCCGAGCATAAACGCCGCCGAAAGCCATCCAATCATTTCACCTCTTCTTGTTTCTTCAGCTAGGTCTGAAACCATTGCATTAACAGCAGGTGCATACATAGCTATCCCAAAACCGTGGAAGAGTCTGAAGACCAGTAACTGGACAGGTGTTGTAGACAGAAGGTAAAGAACTGGTGAGAGAACAAATACAACGAGTCCAAGCAACATGAAGTTCACTCTTCCGTACCTTTCACTGAGAAATCCAAACGGTATCATTGCAACAGCGGTAACAATCGCAAAAGCTCCAGCAGTAAGAGCGGAAAGAGATTCTGAAGCTCCAAGTTCTGAAGCATATTCTGGTATCACAGGGAACACAGAACTCAAAGAGGAATAGGCAAAAAACCCNGATACAAAAAGTGAAATCAGCTTCATACTCATAACNATTAATTTTAGAGAGTTATCAGGCCCCTCCGGTACATGTCGTTACTTGTATAAACCCTCTCACCACTTTCCACAAGAACTTTTACTGTCTCCCTCGCATTCTCTATCTGCTGTAACATCTCCTCTTTCTCGTCTGGTAGGTGCCCAGAAACACCATAAAATATTGCACCTGTTTTGGTAAATAGATAGTTCGAGACATGATCACATGTGAAATACGTTCTGACATTGATCCCCTTGATAAGAGTTGCAAGCTCCTCCAACTGTTGTTCGGCATTAAGAGGTGTTAGTACATCACCCACAATTTTTTCAAGAGGAGTTGAGGGCAAAACCGTCAGATTTCGGATTCTCACAAAAGTCGGTTTAGCTTCATTGATAACCTTTGCAGTATGTAGAGCGTGTTCTCTACTCCTTTCCACACCTCCAAGGCCTGTGATGACGTAGTAGGTGACTTCAAAATATTTTGTTGCTTTCTTACAGGCTTTCACAGCATCTTCTGGAGTGAAACCCTTCTGCACCAAGTCAAGTACCTTCTTATCTCCACTTTCGAGCCCCATGTGAAGTCTCGTAAGTCCTGCAGACTTCAATGCCTCCAGTTTTTCTTCCGGCATATTTGCAATAGTCTTAATTCTGGCATAAGCAGTAACTCTCTCAAGTTCTGGATGTTTTGATATCAGATACCTGATAATTTCAACTATATCTCGATGTATCAGTGGATTTGAATCGCCAAGAAAGGCTGTTCTGGAGGGAGGAAAAATCTCACGAAGCCTATCTATATCCCGAAATACTTCCCTTTTAGGTCTTTGCTGGAATTTGATGTACTTGTACATTCCGCAAAATCCACATCTGTTCCAGTTACAACCTCGCACCACTCTTATCAGGTAGCTTGTTGCTTCGCTAGGTGGTCTGAATGGTGGGAAATCATACATCATATGCATTTCTGACAGTAGAAGTTAAAAAAACTTAGGTAGGGAGAAGACACTTGCGGGGTTCATTTTTTAGTAATAGAATTTCCTGGTGACTTTGTAAAACAATTTAAAGTTTTATAAAGCATTTTGTTGGGAAAGGGGATCGATGAATCCTGTCTTAATACTTCAAAGTGTGAAACCGGAAAAGTGTCTTTATTTAATTCAAACTCCTAACTGAAAATAAAAACACTAAGAAATAAAAGGAGGGGATGCTGATGGGGGATAATCTCAAACTTACATGTGTTAAGTTGTGTTCCGCAGTTCTTGCAGGGATACTGATAACGGTTGTCTCAACTGCACATCCAATGATGGGAAATGATGTGGGTGTAAATGTNCCAGTACCTGTGAAGATCGAACAAAAAATCGGGGAAAAGATCGGGAAACATATAAAAGAAAAAATTGAAGGAGGTCAAAACATAGCTCACAGATACCAAGAAGCCTTAAAACATTTCAATGAATCCAAGAAAAATCTTGGCATAGCTGAAAAGGAGAACTCAGGTCTCTTTGAAGCAAAAAAGAGATACTTGCTGTCCTGGACAGATCTATGCGAGAAATGGATGCTGAAATTAATGGTAAAGGTGAACAATTCAGGAATTGATAGAGAACTCAAAGTTTCCATTATGGAAAAACTGGGGGCAGCCATAAACGAGATTAGAAGGGCAAAAGAGGGCGTAAACAGGTCAGCAACACCTGAAGAACTTAGAAACGCTGCTTTACAACTCAGAGATAGCTGGAATGAGGCAAGGGTCCAAATAAGACTGGCTGTGTTCGATTATGCAGAGTACAAACTGGAGAGGATTCTTGAAAAAATAATTCAGTTAAGAGACAGATTTGAAGCCGCAGGAATGAACGTGTCTCATCTGGATGAGAAAATTTCAGAACTAGAGACATCCACACGNGAATTCAAAACTTACGTGGATAATGAAAATCTCCAAAAAGCGGNTGCTCAGTTAACTGTAATTAGACAGATTTTGCAAGAGATTTTCATCGAACTTAGGGAACTGGCAAAAGAGTACGTGGGAAGAGTTGCATACGGCTATGAGTCAGGTTTAGTTTATGCCAAGATTAATGGAAGTTTCGATCTCAAGGGGAATTTCACAGCACTAATCAGAGGAGGGGGCGAAGTTGCCGTTACACCGACCTCAGCAGTGGTTTCCAGTGATGGTGCTTCAAATAACGGAAAAGTAAGACTTCTGGTACGTGGAAAGGATGTTACAGTGGTGGGAACAGGTGACTTCAGGATATTTGCTTATGGAAAAGGGATTCTACAACTAAACGGAAACGGATATTACAGAGTAAAGAATATCGGAGAACCTATGAGTCCTGAGACTCCATTCGAGGGTTCTGTGACAGTCGAATTTGGCAGATGAGAGCCTTTGGCAGGTGAAACTCATGACCAGACTAAAAATTACAATACTTTTCAGTCTAATAGTAATTTCACTTGCTCTTGCAGGATGTCAGGGAAAAAGCGATAATAAGATGACAGAAGATGCATCTCCTGCTCAGCAAACACCACAGACAAATAACCCGAAAAATGGTGTGAACCAAACTCTACCCGAATACAGTGATATAAGTAGTGATATTGCAGAGATTATGCAGCTTTTAAATGAGCTGGAAGAGCTGGACAACGTTTCTTTTGAGATTTAATAATTTTATTTAGAAATTAAGAAATTACAAACCTTTTTCAGCAATTACATTTAACAGCACCGTTCTGAAAAGAAGAGGAATTGTTGGTAATTTCACATTCACAGCAATCCTGTCATCACCAATTCTGTGTTCTGTTCTTGCCTCTGCGACTTCTTACATGGGAATAGGCCAGGGCTCGATAACAACCAGTCACAACGAAAGAAACCTCTTGGGGTTCGAACTTGTTACTGCTGGTGGAGAGATAGTCAGAGCAGGACTTGTCGATGATGAGAAGGCAGGAATGCCTGGAATTGACGTCAGAGGATTGATCAGAGGTTACATGGGTGCTGCAGGTGGAATAGCGTTTTCACGAAGGCAGCGGTGAAACTCCATCCATGGCCGGGTCCACCGGAACCAGAACTCACGGGAGAGAATCCGAATTATGGCTGGAAACTTCCAGNGAACTTCTTTTTGAGTTTTCTTGTGTTTCCAGACAATGAGAAACTCATANAGGCGTCATATAAGCTGATTAAGGAGGAAGTGTGTTATTTCCTCTGGCATTACTCCGCCTTCTGCTGTATGCTTCTCCTTGGAACGAACAACAGTATATACGAAGTGTGGAGAGCTGCTGGATTTGATAAAAAAGATGTANTTGAGAGGGAGGGAAGATGGCTCCTGCAGGTAATACTTACAGCCCACAGTAAAAGAGAACTGGAGTACAAGATGAGAATTCTGGAAGAAATTCTAAATGAGGAGGGAGNGAAAGAGTTTCTCTCAGCGGTTATGGTGGACGTTGTCAGGCAGGCTGCGTATGCAGCCTTTATTACCGGAAACAGACACGGAATAATTTTCAAACCACCTGCCGGTGATTTCAGCACGTCATTTGGACACTACGTTAGCTGGGAAGATGCAATAAGAAAATGCCAGATTCTGTGTAATGAGGTAAGAAGAAGTTTTGTTGAGGAAGGTAAGATCGTTGACGACGGACTTGAAAATATGTGGGGTGGTCCGGAGGAGCAGTATTTCCACTCTCACCACGAAGGGCTTTACTGTGCTGATCAGAGAAACCCAGAGTCAGTAAAAGCTGCCGCAGAACTTGCGCGAAAATCCGTTGAAATTGCCTTCGACAACAAGCTTGTNGGTTCTGGAGAGATAATGATGATCCTTCCGGTACTCATACCACCGAGAATACTGGAAGGACTCTCGAACTTCAGAAAGTGGTCAGAGAAGATAAAATCAGTATTTGACCCCCGACAAATTGCTGAGGGCTGGCCATACATGAAACTCGAAGAGTTACCTGAAAGGTTGAAAGAGGACTTTGAAAGAGTTGTAAAAAAGTAATAGAATTGAGAGCTATGTTTGTACTCGTGTATGGTGAAGTCTGGGAGAGAGAAATCGAACCCGTGACATTTGAGGCCATTGGTGCTGCAAGGAGAGTTGGTGATGAGATATCTGTCGCTGTTGTGGGAGACGAAATAAATCGAGCAGTAGATGAACTTGCATTCTACGCTGATCGAGTTTACAAAGTGGATGGAGATAAATTCAGAGATTTTCACCCAGAAGTCTGGCTCCAGACCTTAGAACAACTCTGCAGGAATGTGAACCCCGATGTTGTGATATTCCCCCACACTGTAATCGGGGCGGATATCGCTCCACGTCTCGCTTACAGACTGAGAACTCAACTCACAACAGATTGTGTGGATCTGAAAGTTGATGGANACGGGGTATTGCTTAGATACAAGCCGGTTTTTGGGGGAAATGCAATAGCGGTAATACGATGTGAGGAAACACCACAAATGGTGACTGTAAGGCCGAAGTGCTTTGAAGCTGCTGAGCGAAACACTCAGAGAGGTGAAATAATCGACTTTCAAGTTGAGGTCAAGGAAACCAAGTTAAAAGTGATGGAGGTTGTCAAACAAGAACCCGTGAAGCTGGACAAAGCAGAGGCAATAATTTCAGGAGGTAGAGGACTGGGTGACCGAGACGGATTTGCATTACTCAAAGAGCTTGCTGAAGTTCTTAGAACTTTCAAATTCAGAAAAGTGGAGATTGCTGGTTCTCGACCAGCAGTAGATGCTGGCTGGATTGAAAAGAACCGCCAGGTTGGGCTTACCGGTGTGAAAGTCTCACCAGAGCTGTATGTAGCCGTGGGAATTTCTGGAGCGATGCAACACATAGCAGGAATAACAAAAGCAAAAAAAATTGTAGCTATAAACACAGATCCAAAAGCCCCAATATTCAACTTCGCAGATTATGGGGTTGTAGGGGACTACAAAAAAGTTGTTCCAGCAATAATAAGAAAGTTGAGAGAAAGTCAAAGGAGTTGAGAAAATGAGAATTGTCGTGTGCATAAAGCAAATTCCAGATCCAGAAGCACACCCAGAGTGTGTTAAAGTTGATTCTGAAGCCAGAAAAGTGAACGTAATTGGACTACCCCCTGTTATAAATCCCTTTGACGAGAATGCACTGGAAGCGGCGGCAACACTCAGAGAGAAGTACAATGGGGAAGTTATTGCAGTTACAGCAGGAAGCAAACTCTCAAAGAACGTACTGAGAAAAATACTCGCTGGATGGGCTGATAGGCTGATTGCAGTCGAAGATGAGCAATTTGAAAATCTGGATAGTTTTTCAACTGCTTACATTCTCTCAAAGTTGATCGAGAGAGTAGGAGAGTTTGATATAATCTTCACAGGACGACAGGCTGGAGACTGGGATTCTGGGCAGACAGGCCAGATTTTAGCTGAAATTCTCGAGATACCATGCATAAATTTTGCTCAGAAAATAGAAGTGGATAGAAACGTCATCAGAGTTGAGAAAATTATTCACGGAGGTTACGAGATACTGGAGACGGAGATGCCCGTCCTCATCACAGTTGGCAATGAGATTGGAGAGCCGAGATACGTGTCTATCTCAGCTTTAAAAGCAGCAAGGAAGAGACCCATAGAGGTGCTCACTGCTGAAGATATAGGTATTGAGCCCGAAAAACTGAAAAAATTGAATGTGGTTGAGCTTTTCTCTCCCTCACTTAGTAGAGAATGCATAATGATGGATGGAGAGAGCGACGAGGAAAGANGTGAGAAACTGGCGATCAGACTTTTGCAGGAAGTGCTGTAATGGGAATCGATAGAATCGAAACTGGTCAGAACGGCTGCGGAAACATTTTAAAATTTTAAAAATTTAACTTGAAAAGTGCTGAAAGCTGAAATTGTAAGAGAGCTCGATACCATCAAGAATAGGTTGAAGTCAGGGGAATTGTCGAACCAGTTAAAGATGGATTTCTGGAAGGTGGTGGGAAGTGTAAAGAGGATATCCCCATCCCAGCTTGATGACGATATTCTGGATAGGGTCGTTGATCTCCACAACCGATTTTTTGAAAAGAGGATAGTTTTGAGTTACCGAAAAGGTGCTGTTCTGTTTTTCGTGCTTCTCGTTATTACTTACTCTCTCTTTATATGGCTGGCAACTCATCCCGAAATGAGCTGGATTCTGAAAACTTTACCTGCTTTTCTGTTCGAAGGTGCTGTCATGTATTTCAGTTTTTTAACAGGGAGGTGTCTTGGAGGTTTCCTGTCAGGTATCCGATTCCAAGGATTTTACAGGTACAACCCAGTGGAACTGGGTGTGAAACTTGANTTTCGCAGCTACCTGAAGGCAGAACAGAAAAAGAGAGTCGTACTCTTCGCTACCCCAATCCTGTGGGAGCATCTGATTCTGGTTTCGCAGGCTGTNCTTCTGTTTGTACTGTCCTCAGACTTAACCTGGATTCCTGTACTTTTCATTGCAGTGAATCTTCCTTTTTCATACCTTGTCCACAGAAAATTCAGAACGGGAGAGTTACATCGACTTTTGAGGGAACTTAAAATTCTCAGAGAGATAACCAAAGGATCTATCACATAATTCAGGAAAAAACTTATATAATGGGGATAAACCCAATCTCCATGAAAGTGTTTCTTGACGATGAGGGAATACCAAAAAAGTGGTACAATATTCTACCAGACCTGCCAGAACCTCTCCCACCTCCAATGGACAAGCATGGTAATCCCGTAAACCCCGATGACCTCAAAGCTCTTTTCGCAAACGAGCTGGTCAAGCAGGAGATCAGCAGTGAAAGATGGATCTCAATACCTGAAGAAGTTCGAGAAGTTTACAGATTGTGGCGTCCTACTCCCCTTTTCAGAGCTGTAAAACTCGAAAAAGCTCTGAAAACACCTGCCAGAATTTACTACAAATTCGAGTCGATAAGCCCAGCGGGGAGTCATAAACCAAACACGGCGGTTGCTCAAGCTTACTACAATATGAAAGAAGGTATAGAAAGACTGACAACAGAAACAGGAGCTGGACAGTGGGGCTCCGCACTGGCATTTGCGTCGGCAATGTTTGACATTGAAACGGTGGTTTACATGGTCAGAGTTAGTTACGATCAGAAACCATTCAGAAGGGTTCTGATGGAGTTGTGGGGAGCAAAGGTTTATGCGAGTCCAAGCAACAATACCCAGTTTGGAAGGAGCATTCTTGAGAGAGATCCCGATAATCCAGGAAGTCTGGGAATAGCAATAAGTGAGGCAATAGAGGATGCTGTTACTCACGAAAACACAAAGTATTCTCTTGGCAGTGTTCTGAATCACGTCCTCCTCCACCAAACTGTAATTGGTCTGGAAGCCAGAGAACAGCTTCAAAAAGTTGATGATTATCCCGATCTGGTTGTCGGCTGCATAGGTGGTGGAAGTAGCTTCTCAGGTCTCTTCTGGCCATTCTANTATGATAAGGTTTCGGGAAAGGCTCAAAAAGATGTTGAATTCCTTGCAGTCGAACCAACAGCGTGTCCAAGCGTAACGAAAGGAATTTACACCTACGACCATGGCGATACGGCGAAAATGACGCCCCTCTTAAAAATGCACACCCTCGGCCATGATTTCGTACCTCCTCCAATTCACGCAGGCGGTTTGAGATATCATGGAATGGCCCCCACGCTCTGTTTGCTCGCCGAGAACGGAGTTGTGAAGGCGAGAGCATACAATCAGGTGGAGGTTTTTGAGGCTGCACATACGTTTGTTAAAACGGAGGGACATTTGCCTGCTCCAGAACCAGCACATGCAGTTAAGGCGGTGATAGACGAGGCAGTCAAGTGTAGAGAAACAGGAGAGGAAAAAACGATTCTGTTCGTTCTTTGCGGCCACGGTCATTTCGATATGAAGGCTTATCAAGACTATCTTGAAAGAAAACTTGTTGCATATGAATACCCAGAGGAAGAAGTGAAGAAGGCTATCGAAAGGCTCAGAGAGGAGTACCCATGGATAAGTGCTTAATTAATATAAAATTATTTTTTTAAGCTCAATTGAAAATGACCACGGCAGGCCAAACATCACAGACGCACCGGTTAGTTCGGAAAAAGCTGGAACTCCTTCGTTTATTTGGTGGACTAAACGCTGTGCAGGAATATGAAAGGTGGAACAGGGAGTTCAGAGTGGGCTTTATTGTGAACCCGGTAGCTGGAATGGGTGGTAGAGTAGGTCTGAAAGGAACTGATGGGAAGGTTCAGCAAGCAATCAAAAGAGGGGCAAGACCTGTAGCACCCTTAAGAGCGGTGGAATTTCTGGTTTTGCTCAAAAATCTGATGAAAGTAAATTTGTACACCTGCAGTGGTTTAATGGGTGAGAAAGAATCCAAAACAGCCGGATTTAACCCAGTTATATGCTACAATGGAGGGTCGGAATTTGGAAAAACCACTGCTGAAGATACAAAAAAAGCAGCAGATATTCTGAGCAAAAATTCGGATATAATCGTTTTTGTTGGAGGTGACGGCACAGCGAGAGATATCTGCCAGATAGTCGCTGATAGAGTACCCGTACTCGGGGTTCCCTCAGGTGTGAAGATGTACTCTGGCGTTTTCGCCCTAAATCCACTCGCTGCAGCACTTGTTGTGGTGGAATTCTTCAGAGGGAATGCGGAACTTGAGCTGAGAGAAGTGATGGATGCAGACGAGAAAAATCTGGATGAGAACTTNAGTTTGAATCTATATGGCTACCTGAGAGTACCAGTAGTAGATGACAGGATTCAGAACGTCAAAATCCGATATACCGTCTCGGATTCTGCCATTAAAGGGGTCATAACAACGTTTCTCCGCTTGTATGATCCCGAAACAACATACATACTCGCACCTGGGGGAACCATATTACAGCTCGCAAGAAGTATTGGTGTGAAAAAAACGCTTCTTGGTGTAGATGTGGTCANAGGAGAGAAAATTATCGCCAATGATGTCAGTGAGGAGGAACTTCTGTCAATTGTTGAGAAATCCAACAAGGTGAAGATCGTCGTCACACCAATTGGAGGAAATGGATTTATTTTCGGTAGAGGAAATCAGCAGATAAGTCCAGAGGTAATCAAAAGAGTTGGCAGAAATAACATAGTGGTGGTGTCAACACTTGAAAAGTTGAAATCCGTGGGCACATTAAAAGTTGATACGGGCGATGTAGATGTCGATGAAATGCTGAGGGGAGATATCGATGTTTTAACCGATATCGGAAAAATAAAAATGAAAGTCCAGTGATGATCGCTCCTTCCGCACAACATCAACAAATTTTTTACATTTGTTAATTCAAGTGGATTCATGAAAGAATCGATGAAGGAATGCCTTGATGTTATATTTAACAGAGTATCAATCAGAAAGTTTCAGGATCGGGACATAGATGATGAAACAATTACTCTACTTCTGACAGCCGCCAACGCAGCTCCTTCTGCTGGAAACTTGCAGGCAAGGGATTTTATTGTTGTGAGAGATCAAAGNACAAAAGAGAAACTTGCAAAAGCGGCTCTTAAACAGATGTTCATAGCAGAAGCGCCTGTTGTCATAGTTGTGTGTGCAAATTATCCAAGAAGTATGAGAATATATGGCCAGAGAGGNAAACTGTATGCAGAACAGGATGCAACAGCAGCGGTTGAAAACATTCTGCTCGCCGTAACAGCTCTTGGTCTGGGTGCCGTGTGGGTGGGNGCATTTGATGAAGAATTGGTTTCCGAGATACTGGAGTTACCCAGGCACGTGAGACCCATAGCAATGATACCTATCGGCTTTCCAGGTGAGAGACCAGGAAGAAGGAGTAGATATCCCATTGAAATGCTTACTCACTACGAAAAATGGTAGTGGAACAACCTTTACTCTGAAAATTTACTTTCCAGCTACTTGCTTCAAAACGATGGAAAATCGTTTGAAAATGGGAGAATAATCAATCCAGACCATAAACATCGAGTTCCTGAATCTCGTCGAAAACTCCGACGATTTTGTAGAATGTTGTAACATTCCTCAAACCCTCCAGATCCTCCTCACTGAGTGGAGCCTCCACCTCAACAAAGAAGACGTAATCACCGAGTCCAGTTCCAGAAGGACGGGACTCCAGCTTTCTCAGATTGAAGCCACGCCTGTAGAACACTTCCAGGACATCTTTAAGCGCTCCAGGTCTATCTTCAACGCCAAAGAATAAAGATGTAATTTTACCATCCATCCTTCCAGTCTTTTTTCTTATGATGTAGAATCTCGTTATGTTTCTACCCTTGAGATCCTGGATACTTTTTCGAAGAATGTAGAGTCTGTAAAGTCTTGCTGCGTTTTCAGACATTATAGCTGCCGAGTAATCGTCGAGCATGTTCGCAGCATCGCTTGTTGAGGATGTGTACCTGATTTCTGCATGGGGGAGATAGTTGTTTATGAAACCCGTGCACTGTGCTATGGCCTGAGGATGAGAGTAAACAACTCTGACATCTGCCATTTTCAATTTTCTTTTTGCTGCAAGACAGTGGTTGATTTCAAGCCGTGTTTCTCCAAAAACTTCCACATCGTGGCTCATCAGTGCATCGAGGACAGGAAGTACAGTTCCATTAACGGAGTTTTCAATGGGAACTATTCCGTAATCAACTTCCCCACTTTCAACGAGTTTGATGATCTCATCCGTGGTGGAACAGTATCTCAGAGGTAACCGGGAACCGGCGAGCTTCAGAGCAACTTCTTCACTGAAACTCCCCTTTGGCCCAAGAACGGCTACAGTCTTTTTGATTCCCGTTATTCTGTACTCCTCCTCTTTTGCAAGTTTCATTATACTCTCAAATATTTCCTTCATTCTAACAGGATTCAGACTGGTTTTTGCTATAAGATCCCGAATTTTTGCCTCCTCGACATCTTTAACCTCGATGGGTTCTCTTTTCTTTCTCTTTTCCATTGCTATTTTCTTTGCTGCATCTATTCTACGCTCAATCAACCACCTGATAAGTGAGTCCACTGCACAGATATATCCACGAAGTTCTTCAATTGTCTCCGCATCTTTTGATGCTTTATAAGATTCAAGGATTATCGTGCTGTTTTCGTAATCTGTATAAATGTCCCTTAGTTCTTCAAAAAGNTCTCTAAACTTTTCTCTTCTCTTAATTCTTTCATGAAGCTCTTTTGCTCTTTTTAGAAAATCTTCCCGAATTTCTTCAGCATTTTTCTGAATGATAAAGTACATCTCCCAATTCTGATTGATTATCCTGCTTGCAAGCTTGTACATAACGCTGAATATGGGTGATGCATAGCAGAGATCTTCTTTTTTAAATCGGAGAAAATCGGCAAGAGCCAGAAGTAAGAAATGAGCTATGCCCTGTATCTCAGCCATTCTTTTATCGTGCTCTTCAGGACTCAGTCTGCTTAGTATAGCCCCATTCTTCCGGAACTCATCCAGAATCAACTTTTCCTCATCTCTTCCCGACTCTTTGACGATAATTATATTCGAGAGACCTATATCACTATCCCCCCCAAACATGGGATGAATGCTCAGATAATCGAACCCACCTTTTTCAAACATAGGAAGAGACACACTCTTAATGGATGAAATGTCAACGAGAAGAGAATTATTGGTCACCTCCTTTTTTATGTGATCAAGCACATCTTCCAGTTCATCCATCGGGGTGCATACAAAGATAACGTCAAATCCATCGATAGATTCAGTGTCCCTCTTACCGCTATCAGTATCATAACCTCTCACATAATATCCTTTGGTAAAGAAAAAATCCTTAAAGAATTTGCCCATGTTTCCAACACCGTATATCAGTATTTTCATAATTCACCTCCTTTTCAGTCACTTAATCCCAAGAAGTTCCAGAATTTTCCTGACTGAGCCAAGTTCAAGTTGACCGGGAGCTTTTCTTTTCCCCACATAACAGTAGATAAAGGGAGAACCAAGAAGGGCAGACATTATGCGAGTAAATGCAAATCTTTCTCCCATTAAAAATGCGATAACATCTTCATGGTTGCAGAGCAACCTCGTTATCACTTCCACATCTTCCTTATTTTTTCCCACTGTTGCTACTTTGAAATAATCCCCTCTGGAGTTTTCCACCAGCTCTTTTAAATATCTGTAATCCGGAGTTTCCCAGAAATTGTGGTAGGACTCGATTACAGTAGATGACTTAGCAAACAATTCAAAATCGCTATCAGACACATCACACTCGATGTCGATATACTCTGGCTTGTATTCCTCAACCCACCACAGAAAAGTGGATATCCTCTCATCCTCACTTCCGTTAAACTTTCCACCATCAGATTTTCTCCTATATGTGAGAATCAGATCTTTATCAGGNCTCTCAGGCTTTTCGTTAAACATGTCAAGTCTGATTTCAATTATATCGGCATTCAGAGCGAGCATTATTTCCTGATTGGAAGAAACAGTTGCAACAAGTCTCATGATTTACCTCAATGCCCGTTAATTCTCGAAATTACCTTTCGATTATGTACTCATCCACCTCAACACCGAAATGTCTGGCTTTTTCACTTATCCAAACCAGAACTTCGTCTCCCGGACTCAGTTCAGAAACAGAAATATGTTTCCCTTCGGAATTCACAAGTTTGATAGTTTCAGCGTTTTGCAGAATAACACTGCCCTCCAAACCATCTGTCTCTGCCCTTATCAGAATGAGAGGTCTTCTCTCAATCTTTACCCTTCCAACAAAGCTTTCTCTAACAGTCCCATCGTATCTGACAATTTCAACCTTATCCCCTGCCGAAAGTTCAGCAAGATACCTNGTTTTGTCACCTACTTTGATGTATGCGTTCACACTTCCAGCATTAACTCTGAATGGGCGGGAAGCTACATATTCACTCTCCTCACTCTCACTTGCAACGAGGAACATGAACGAGGATGTATTACCAACAAGCATCCCCTCTCCAACAGTCATCAGTGACACCGTGTCAACACATACTCGCTCTCCCGTACCCAGAGGCCTGATTTCCGTGACTTTGGCTTTCTTAAGCTGCAATTTCCTATCCTGTTGTTTAACGATTTCATAATATTCCCTGAGCTGATCTCTTGTNCCTTTAACCGCTACACCATCAGCCCCTTTCTCAAGGGTTGTCAGTGCAAGTTTCGCATCTTCAATATCATCAACAACTGCCACCACTCTACCATTTTTCTTCATCGCCACTATATTTTCCAGCGGAATAACCTTCCAGTCAGCAAATTTTATGAATACCATNCCTCCCTTCTCAATGGCTTTTAGNTGATCCTCAGCAGACCTAACTTCCAGTAAAACGTCTTCAACAGCTTCAATTGAGATTCTACCAAGNTTCTTCGCTTTTTCCACAAAATTCTTTCTTACAGCNGCACCATCAAATCCTATTTCAATTGCGTCTTTCAGCATTTCCTTTACCGCTTCCCAGTCATCACTGTCAGCCAACAACCAGATTTCTTTCATAAACACACCTCCATGCTTCTTCAGCCTCCATACCCTCGTGAACTACCATATATATGGCTTCAACGGTTTTTCGTGGTTCAACGCTACCAAAAACGTTCCTTCCCACAGCCACACCTGCAGCTCCACAACTCAATGCATGCTCGATTCTCACAAGCAGATCTCTNAGACTTAATCTGCTCCCTCCAGCAACAACCACCGGAACCGGACAAATGGATGTAACTTCATCGAAGTTTTCTACATAAGAAGTTTTTATTATATCTGCGCCAATTTCATACCCTACCCTCACGGCATGCTTTACAGTTTCTGTGTTAACATCAACTGTTCCTCTGGGATACATCATTGCAAGAAGAGGAATGCCATATTCATCACAAATTTCGGAAATTTTTCCCGCTTCCTGAATCTGCGAGGCATCTGTCTCGCTGCCAACATTAACGTGGATGCTTACAGCATCGGCACCAAGTGATATGGCTTTTTCGACACTTGTTATTACCCTCTTGTCGTTCGGATCTCTTGAAAGAGACGTTGAGGCACTTAAATGTATGATAAGGCCCATGTCTGTCTCATCGATGTATAAGGAATGTTTTGCAACCCCTTTGTGGAGAACTACAGCATCAGCATAACCGTCAATGATTTCAATGACTCTGTCTACGTTTTCAAGACCTTTTTCAGGTTTTGTTATTCCATGATCCATTGGAACTATTACTGTACGCCCACATTTGATTATTCTCCGCATTCTCCTTTTTTTACCTTTCATATATTTCACCTTTTATTTTTTTAGAGCATATATAGAGACGCGCAGCAAACAACCACACCAACAGAACCACCTCCAAGAATTTTACCAGCTAAACCCGAAGCTAAAGTAAAATCGATACCCAAAGAAAAAGCTGTTCATCAGATCTCTGTACACCGGGTTAGCCGGCATCACCCTACTTAATAATGGTGGGTATTTAAGTATTTTGGATTGCAAGTTTAATTCTAAATTTTTATGTAATGCTGTGCATTGTCGCACACAAACTCTGAGGAAGTTTCAAATATTTTTACAGTGAGGAAAGGTTAATGGAAAAAGACGTGGTACTGCGAGTTATTGCCTTCATACTGCTGCTCATATCTATCTCACTCATTTCTCTTTTCATCAACACCCGTGATTTCAGTAAGACTGGCTTCGAAGGTTTTTTAGGAGCAGGCTTTCAGCAAGAAAAAACTCAGGATGTAGCTCATCTCTCANCTTATACTCGTCTAAACTATGATCAGCGGATAGTCATAGGAAGTGGAAGTTATACTGGTGGCGCAGAAGTTTCAGGCTCTTCAGGATTAGGAGGTTCTACAGGAGGTTTGATGAGAGGTGGAGGGATCAGCAATCTCAATGAACTATTCAATCCGCCCAATGTCCCACTGTTTTTTGTCGAGGGACTGGATAATTACACAAACTACCTTAGACTCTACACATCCAGCACATATCGTGATGGAAAGTGGATACCTGACAAGCTGAACTGTGGAATTACACTTGCACCTGGAAAAAGGAGCTATAGAGTAACGCCAATAGTAAACCTCACAGACTACCTCCCTGTTGCAAAAGATACNGGAATGATAATACCTGATATCTCCGAGTGTTTCGATTCNGATAAAGGTGTTTACGCTGTGAAATCCACAAAAAGAAGCTACACAGGTTTTTCTTCTGCTGATAGAATTGAGCCCAACGTAATAACCGAAAAGTGGAGCAGACTTGGAGATGAGGAGATCAGAACTCTGGCAGAGAAAATAACCAGAAATGCAACCACCGACTACGAAAGGGTAAAGGCTATAGAGGATTACTTAAAAGAGAATTACATTAACGGGTACACAGAACCTGTTGCAGGTAAAGATCCAGTAAAATACTTCCTTTTTGAAAGTAAAAGGGGAACTTGCAGAGAATTTGCTTCAGCGTTCGTTCTGCTTGCAAGATCTCTTGAAATTCCTGCAAGAGTTGTTTTTGGTTACCTTGCAGATCCAACACCGGCTAATCAGACAATTTATGCTGCTGATGCATATGTCTGGGCAGAGGTTAAATTCGACAACGGTTGGGTTGAATTTGATCCCACACCAGGGGGAGAACTTATAGAGACTGAAATCGGAATCACTTACGTCAACGAGAAGATCATCGCTGGTAAGGAGTTCAGGGTAAGAGGGTATGTAAGAGATACCAAACAAAATCCGGTATCAGGACTAGTTGAAATATATCTGAAGAGAAACAAAGAGAGTGAAGATGGAATCCTCGCCGGGATACTCTTCTCGAAAAATGGCGTGTTTGAAGGGAATCTCACAGTACCAAATACAACAGGAGAATACAGCGTAGTTGCTCATTATACCGGGAGTTTCATCTATAACGAGTCCTGGAGCGATCCAAGAGTGAGGATCTACGAGGAACCGAAATTTATTGTAAATCTACCAAGCAGAATCCCAACGCAGTTCCTCCTTGTGGGAGAGCTGAGAAGTGTTGAACCCTATACCGGAAAAATATCCCTCTGCATTGACCACCGCTGCACTCTGATAGAGGTGATAGATAGTGTCTTCAAAAGTTTCGTCGAGCTGCCAGAGGGGAACCATTCAATTACCCTACGCTTTGATGGCAAAAATTTCACACTCCCTGCTACATACACCAGAGAAGTCGAAGTATGCAGACTTCAAATACTTGCCAATGAAACTGTAAGAGAGGGCGGAGTTCTCAGAGGAAGAGTGATGTTCTGCGATGAACCGTATAATGGCAGTATCGTTATCAACAATGCGAAAACCAACATATCAAATGGCAGCTTCTCAATCGACTCAGATGAGACCAACCTGACCCTTGGCAGAAATCTTGTACAGATTCGCATTCCAGAGTTCGGTTACAGAGAGTACACAGAAATATACATGAAGAGACATGTAACAATCGATTTCAGAATTGAAGAGAGAAAACTTGCAGTCTATGTTCGGGATTCTTATGGCTTACCGGTCGATGGATATGTAGAATTTAACGGAGTAAAGAAAGCTCTTAACAGAGGTTACGCAGAATTTGAATTGCCTGACGAATTTAAGAGAGGATTCATAAGATACACGGGGAGTGAAAAGTATTTCTCTGCTGAAAGAGAGGTCGAGGTCGGATTGAGTTTTCCACTTTTACTTATCATACTCTTCGCAATTCCTGTCTCGCTTGCAGCTTATCACCTGCACAGGCGATATGGAGGTTATGGCAGAGATGATATAAGAATTGAGTTTGTAAAAGAGCATCCAGAGCTTCCAAATGTCTGGGAAGCTGGAGAAATTATAAGGTTCAGGGTGGAATNGGAACATGCAAAGGTNAAGCTTAACGGAAAATTTTTAAAAGAGGTCAGAGGTGGGGGTGAGTTTGAGATTAAATTTGACACCTATGGAAAGAGAAAAATAATTGTCGAAATCGGAAAGTTGAGAAAGAAAAGAAAAGAGGTCGAAATAAAAATTTCTCCGTATTCAGATGGAATTATCGAAGTTTTTAATTTGCTCGTCGATGAGGCAAGAAAAAGAGGGATAAATGTGAAAAATCTGACTGCCAGGGAAATTCTTAGAAACTTAAATCTGAATGGAGACTCCAAACTACTCCAGCTTTTCGAGCTTTCTAAGTATGGGGGTGGAAGTTTCAACAGAGAAGACTTTTTGAACGCATTCCACGAGTACCTCAAGTTGATGGAGAGGATCTGAAATGAAAATAATCAGAACTGTAATCGGAGTCGCAGCCGTTCTGCTCATCCACTTTGTGTTTTTGAACCAGACTGAATTACTCGGAAGGGTAATAATTTTTGAGTCTCCGGCACTATACATTTTTTACGTTTCNGTGTTAGTTCTTTCCTTTCTGAGTGGATTTGATAGGACNAGAAAACTCAGTTTTCTTGTAATACCTTTTACAGTTATCTTTGGACTGGAACTTCTTCTTTCCTCTCTCACAACCTTGAATCCCGAAGTGTTCTCCACCCCATATGCAGTCTTTAATCTGGCTGAGATTCCACTTGCAATTCTGATATTTGCTATCTCCATATCACTGATTCAATTCTCCGATAAACTCAGAGTTCAGGCAACCATCTCTTTTACTTCGCTTCTCGTTGCTGCAGTAATCGCATACATCCTGATAGACATTCTCTCACCATTTCTACCAAAGGAAGTAAAGGGAAGTGATCTGGCATTTATTATCATCGCATTTATCTCNGTTCTTGCTCTTACAGCTCTTTCAAACGTTTCAGAAAAAACAGCATTTCTCAGAAATCAGCGAGGATTTCTTCTTGGAATCGTTCTTGCAATTGGGATATACATAACGTTCATCAAACCGCTAATCGGTGAAAGAGTCGGAATTGCGAACTTTATTGAGTGGGCAATAGTCACCCTTGCAANCCTCAAAGTTGCAAGAAGTGTGCCGAGATCAATAGAAGTAGAAAAAGGATCGATGATTGAAGTACACAGAAAAAGTGAGAAAGTTGTAAAGGACGACATTCAATCCGAAATCGAGCGAGCAGAGGCTATTTTTTTGGAGAGAGGGGAAAAAGTACCACTGATAGTTGCTCTCTCCAGACACCTCGGAAATGCTGGAGTGAGCAATCAGCTCATATCAGAGTGTATTACACCACTGATTCAACACGAAGATGACAGAACACCTTTGTTTGCATTTCCGTGGGAGAAGAAGTTAATAGAACTGAAAAATAAAAGGAAAAGAGCAAAAATAATAGAATCAGTCAGGAAAAAGCTGTCAAAAGGAGGTGCTGATTTTGAGAGGAGGACCAAACAGTACTGAAATTAGGGAAATAAGAGAGAAGTGTAATGAAATAATAAACTCCGTCTGTAACATATACGTCGGTAACAGAGATCTTGTAGAGAAAATGCTGGCTGCTGCCATTGTTAATGGAAACATACTGTTTGAGGATTACCCCGGTCTTGGAAAAACACTTCTTGCAAAAGTTTTTGCAAAAGTTATAGGTGCAGAATACAGAAGGGTGCAGTTCACACCCGATATGTTACCATCCGACATAATAGGAGTGAAAATCTGGAGAGGAGATCGGTTCGAATTTGTCAGAGGGCCAATTTTTGCGAATGTATTACTGGCTGATGAGATTAACCGAAGTCCTCCAAAAACGCAGGCAGCTCTCCTTGAGGCAATGGAAGAGAAACAGGTGACCATTGAAGGTGAAACTTACCGACTTAAACTTCCATTTTTTGTCATAGCCACACAAAATCCGATAGAACAGGAGGGTACATACCCACTACCGGAAGCTCAGATGGATAGGTTCCTGCTCCGAATGAGACCCGGATATCCCGAAACTCTGGAGGAGGAGATGGAGATCCTGCGAAGAAGGATGGAGTGGATGAAAGATGATCCCACCGAGGACTTAGAGAGAAGTGTAACCGTAGAAGAATTCAGAAGAATGCAGGAACTTGTTGAGGGGATAAAAGTGAGCGAGAGTATACTGAAATACATCTCCGAACTTGTAAGAGCAACTAGGATCCACGAGCTTGTAGAACTTGGATCAAGTCCCCGAGGGGGACTTGCTCTGCTTAAACTCGGCAGGGCAATGGCAGCAATGGATGGAAGGGATTATGTGATTCCAGATGATGTAAAAAANGTTGCCATCGAAGCACTTGCTCATAGGATAATTCTGAACTTCGAATATGCCGTAGAAGGTTANAGACCCGAAACCGTTATTGAAGAGATACTGAAAGAAGTGGAGGTTCCGAAAACGTGAAGGTAAGAGAAGCTTCCAGGAACCTCATAGTATCGTTCCTCTTACTTTTGACGNCNGGCATACTTCTAACTTCTACCCCCCTCATAACGGTATCATTCTTCCCNCTATTTTTACTGCTGATTCCTACAGTACCATCTCGCGTTAGAGTGGAAAGAATTTCANTTCCTGAAGTTGCCAGAGTTGGAGAAGAGATACAAGTAGAAGTAACTCTCAGAATTCTGGGTTTTGGAATTGTAAAAATTATGCACATCCTTCCAGAAGTCTTTGAACTTTCAGAAGGGGTAAATGTCAGAGCCATATTCGTTTTGGGAACTTCCTCAGTTAAAATTTCCTATCGATGCATACCTCTCAAGAGAGGAAACTATGATCTGGGCAAACTCATAGTGGAGAGCGATAATCTCATGGCCACTTCATCAACTATCAGGGAGGTAAAAGTTGAAAGAAGGATAGAGGTAAGAACCAGNGTTTACAGAGTCAAGAGAATTGAACTCAGACGTGGAATTGCGAGAAAACCCATGCCTGAAATAGACATTTNGTCTTTGGGGACTCCAGGAACTGAATTCAGAGAGATCAGAAAATATACCCCAGGAGATGCCTTCAGATTCATAAACTGGAAAGCCACAGCAAAACTTGGACAGCTCATGGTGAATGAATTCGAGAGAGAAGGTCGGAAATCAATCTGGATTTTTCTTGATGCGAACCCATACATGAGAGTTGGAACAGTTTTAAGAAACTGCTATGACGCTGCCTCAGAACTCGCAGCTTCAATTTGTTACTTCTTTACTGTGAGAGGTTATAAGGTCGGTTTATGTGTGGTCGGTCATAATGTATTACTGTACCCCGAGTCCGGTAAAAGGCAGTTCAGAAAAGTTATCGGGTTGCTATCTCAACTTGATGTTTCGGAGAATTACCAGGATTTCGTCAAAGCTGTGAATTCCGCAAAAAAATACATTGATGTACTTAAACCTGGTTCCATTTTCATTACACGAGTTGAATGGAGCAATCCTATCAGGGCTGTCATAAAAGCCATGGGTGGTCTGAGAAAACTACCCGTGACGGTGATAGATATCAAGCCTCCTGAGGAAGAATCAATAGCTTCACGAATCCTGCAGATGCAGAGGCAGCGAACGATTTCGAGGTTGATGGCTGCAGGTGTGGACATAATTGAACTCGAAATGGAAATGAAGCCTGAGAGTATAATACCAATCATGACAAGGTGATTGAAATGATTGGAACACTGATAAATATCCTTATTGCCGAAATTGCAGCCCTTTCAACACTCACATATCTCTCCACAACCCCGCTGAGACTTTTTACTGTACCTTTGGGAGTCATTTTGATTNCTGCACCCTTGATCGGAGTTATGTTCAGAAAACCGTTCAGCATCCAGTACCTTGCTCTTTTAATTGTTCTCTCCTCAACTGCCACTCTGAAAGACTCCGAAGTATTCCTGGCTTCACTGGATGTCATATACTTTTTTGGATACAGGGAAGTTGCAGAGTACCTGCACATGTTCTTTTCCCAGAGTGAGGATGCAGACATATTTAAACACCTCCTGATGATCATATGGCTGTACACAACCTCAGTAACTATCAGTGGAGTTGAAGGTATTGTCAGGAGCTTGAAAGAGAAAGGTATAATCTGCGAGAAGTGTCTGATTGCCTACATGCCCCCCTTACTGATTACAGGTTCTGTTTTTCTCATATACCCACACGTGATTCAACTAAGGCTTGTAACTGAAATAAGCCCATTTTTCGCAGGAATTGCAGCCGTAATAATTGTAGTTGCTACTGCAATGATCCTCGCCAAAACCTCAGAAGTCTCCATCAAAGTAAAATCTAAATTCTGAAAAGACCTCAACACCACATGAAATTGGAGAAAGTTGAAATCCTGAATCCAGAAAACAAATATCAGGTAGTCATCGGACAGGCAAATTTTACCGTTTTCACAGTTGACGACCTGTTCAGAGCTCTGTTAACGTCCGTACCAGGAATAAAAGTTGCTGTAGCCATGAACGAGGCTGCACCAAAGCTTGTCAGAGTTACAGGCAATGATGATGAACTGAAAAAGCTTGCTGCTGAAAATGCTTTGAGGATTTCTGCAAGCCACGTTTTCGTTGTGATGACGTCCAACGCCTTCCCCATTAACATTCTTAATACAATCAAGCTCCATCCAGCCGTTTGCAACGTTTTTGTTGCAACAGCAAATCCGGTGGAGATTATAGTCGCAGAAACGGAACTTGGAAGAGCTGTCCTTGGTGCTGTTGATGGCACTGCAGTTACAAAAATAGAGAGNGATGAAGAAAAGAAACAAAGAAGGGAACTCTGCGAGAAACTCGGGTATAAACTGGATTGAGCTGACTTTTTATTTTTTAATGAGAAAAGTCATTATCTCTATGATGATAAGAAGGAAAAATTTTAATATTTTTGGCTATACAAAACTTTGATGGTAAATCTCAAAAAAATATTTGAGAGATCAGGGCTCAGAGCATGCCTGATACGCGAGGATAAAATCGTTGACCAGTATCTCCTCAGCGAGGAGGAAAGAGAAAGAGTAGAAAACCTTATTCCCTCACTCAGTTCACTACCGATGGACTTTACCTATGGATTCGTAGAATTCAGAGATGGTAGTAAACTTGGAATTGTAAAGTCAAACAACAATTTTATCGTTTTCCCCACACGAAGTGACAACGTNGGGGAACTCTGCCGTGAACTGGCAGGAGGTCTGATAAAATGATTGAATTTTACATGTACAAGAAAAACAAGGAAATACATAAGAGGGGAAATGAGGAAGAATGCAAAAAATACAAATGGCTCTTTGAAGAACTCGACAAGTCGAATTTGAAAAGAGCTGTACTCTTTTTCAAAAATCAGGCAGTTTACTTCGAAAAAGATAGAATATCGGTGCTGGTTGGCGCAAAAAAGAGTAACGTTGGTGCTGCAGAGATATTCGCGAGAAAACTTATAAGAGGAAAGATAGTTGATCTGAGTTCAATTGAGGAAATGTTTGAGTTCGCAGAAAAAATAGACAAGATGAGTCTTGATGAATTGGCTAAACATCTAAGGTGATAGCATGATTGTAGAGACTTTGGCCGTTATTTCGGGTGGTTTGATTGGGTTTTCAATAACATGGAAGCTTGTGGAGAAAGGTATAAAGGAAGAAGAGATGAAGGTGCAGGAAGTTCAGAAAGCAAAAGTATCGGTCATTTCAGAGGCAATAGCCAAAAAAGAGGAAACTACGATTACTGAGCCAAAGAAGGATGACTTTGTACCAACCAGCCTTTCAGAACTTGTTGATCATCTCCGTGATAAGTACATGCTGTACGACGTTACAATCCTCACACCTGAAGGGTTACCGATTGCATCCAACAGCGAGACTCCAGACGAGGATGCTGCCATGGCGCCTGAACTCCTGAAAGTTGCAAGGCGTATGTTCAACACAGACAAAGTCACAATTTCAAGTGAAAAAGGTAAACTGATAGTCCTTCAGGCAAGCCCTGAAATTATCTTGCACGCCAGAACAACACGAGATCTGCCTGAACCTGCAATAGAGAGACTCAAAAATGATNCTGAGAGATTGCTGGAGGGGATAATATGATTCTACTGGCAATGCTAATTCTAGCAGCTCTAAGCACACCTCAAGTGTATCCGGGAGAAGANCTGACTGTCAAAGTCCTTTACGGTGCTCATCTAACACTAAACGATAACTGCACATACTTTGCAGAAAATGGATGGCAGGAGATAGACGCATCACCAGGAAATTACACCGTGGTTGTTTCACCAACGTGCGAACCGGGGATAAAAACAATCACAGTTGACAGAAAAGGGTGGGTTGAAACGCTGGAGTTTGAAGTTATGGAGCCCACTGTCGAATATCTGTTGAACTACTCCGAAAAACTCAGAGAGAAGAACGAACAACTTACTCAAAAGGTTGCAGAACTTTCTTCTGAGGTAAATCTCCTAAAGAAGGAAATTGCAAACTATAAAAATCAGATAGAGAGTCTTAAAGAAGAAAACGAGAGGTTAGTAGCAGAGAAAAAGGAACTTCAAGCTACAATAGATCAGCTGAATACTAAAATAAATGAGTTAAAGAGTGTTATCGACGAGAAAAACAGAATAGTGGCCTCACTTCAGAAACAGCTAAACAACCTGAAAGGAGAGAACTACAAACTCAAAGTTGCCTCTCTCTTCATTGTATCTCTGTTCTTTGGTTCCTATGCAGCAGTGATAATGAGGAGGAAGTCATAAAAATCATAAAAAATTCCTTAAAATAAACTTTAAAATTTTTAGAAAAACTGAAAA
>MTNC01000068.1 GCA_002010285.1 Archaeoglobus sp. JdFR-41
TGCAATCATTTCAGAGTTAGACCATTTGTTGTGGTCAACAAGTATGATCTGAATGAATCGATGACTTCAAAAATCCAGGAGTACTGCACCAAAAATGGTATTGAATTTGCGGGTTTTGTGCCCTTCGATAATAGTCTTGCTGAGCAGATTTCGAATCTTAATTTCCCCTTTGAAGGGAGAGCTGCTGAAAAAATAGAAGAATGCTGGAAAAAGGTTAGGGAGGTGTTGTAATGCAGAGAAGAGTTAGTGATGAGGATATCAAGAACAGACTGGATAAAATAAAATTCAGGATTGCCGTGATGAGTGGCAAGGGTGGAGTGGGAAAATCGACCGTCACTGCACTGCTTGCAGTGCACTACGCAAGGAAGGGGAAGAAGGTGGGAATCCTCGATGCAGATTTTTTAGGCCCGAGTATTCCCCACCTTTTCGGTCTGAGAAATATCCGTGCTTCCGTTGGTGCTGAAGGACTTGAACCTGCTCTGACGCATAGATACAAGATAAAGGTCATGTCCATGCAGTTTCTGCTACCGAGAGAGAACCAGCCTGTAATCTGGAGAGGCCCGCTAATTGCTGGAGTTCTGAGAGAATTTCTCGGTAGAGTTGCATGGGGGGAGCTGGACTATCTAATCATTGATCTTCCTCCAGGAACCGGTGACGCTCCACTCACTGTTATGCAGGATGCGAAGCCGAATGGGGCTGTTATAGTCTCAACACCGCAAGAACTGACATCGGTTGTGGTTGAAAAGGCAATAAATATGGCTGAAGAGACAAAAACTGCTGTAATAGGGCTTGTTGAGAATATGAGCTACCACATATGCCCGAATTGCGGACACAAGAACTACATCTTTGGAGAGGGAAAAGGTACGCAGCTTGCTGCAAAATACAGAATTGAATTTGTTACTGAGATTCCAATAGATGGTGAGCTGCTAAAACTCGCTGATTCCGGTAAGATAGAAGATTACGAAACAGATTGGTTTGAACTCTTTCCCTACTAAATTTTAGACGGATTTTTGATTACACTAATTCAATAATTGTATCATTTAACCCGATTACTTAACCGGAATCAAAACCAAAAAGACTTCAAATAATAAGATGACTTTCCTCAATGATAACTCTGAGTCAGGTACTGAGTTACCTCACCTGTCCGAGAGTTTGTTATTACCGGCTGCAAAATCAGGACAGTACTTACACCGAAAGACAGGCAGTAAGAGACATCTACATCAGTATCAGGATGGGCTTCGACATCAACTGGGCAAGGAAAAGATCAAAAAAGATGAACGATAATTTTAATCGGGACATTTTCGAGAGGGCTGCAAAAAACTTTGTTTTAGCCGATGAGCTCAAAAATCTGAAACCAGTCGACTGGGATGTTGTTGTGAGGTCGCAGGAGATGAATCTCGTTGCAGCAATAGACGAACTCGTTACCACCACAGAGCAGCAGCAACAAATTCCTCTTTTTGTTTCTCTTAAAGCCCCCGCTCATGGGGTCTGGTACAGGGACATGATGAAGGCCGCTGTTCTAGCTCTCATAGATAATTTTAACTCTTCTCTATTTTACTATGCGTATTCCGGAGAAATAAGAAAAGTCGATGTTGGCTCTGGGCTCAGGAGAAGGGCNATGAAACTGATTGAGAGAGTTAAGATGATTTCAAANGGATTCGTTNCCCAGAAAATTGAGAGCAGATATTGCAAATTCTGCAACTTCCGGGAAGATTGTCTAAATCTGCCAAATACTTTCGCATCAAAGTTCCTTTGAAGCTGGTATCTCTTGGATTACTTTTTCAGATCTCAACTGAATAACTTTAAAGTCTTCCCCCATAACTCACACCATGCGAGTTCATCCAATTGAATATAGATACGGTACACCCGAGATGAAGAGAATATGGAGTGAAGACAGCAAAATAAAGAGAATGATCCGAGTTGAAATCGCTCTTTTAAGGGCACTTGCAGAAAGAGGTTATCTAAGTATTGACGAGGTAAAAAAAATAAGAAAAAAAGCACTTACAATAAAGCCAGAGAGGGTCAGAGAAATCGAAAATGAAATAAGACACGATATTATGGCTCTTGTGAGGGCGATTGCAGAAGTTTCAGATGATAACAGATGGATTCACTTTGGAGCGACATCTAACGATATAATAGATACTGCAACCGCTACCCAGCTCAGAGATTCCGTGCTCCTGCTGGAGGCAAAACTCAAAAAACTGATAAGCTTACTCTCAGATAAAGCCCTCGAACATGCTGACGTCATTTGTCTCGGCAGAACTCATGGACAGGCAGCTTTACCAACGACTTACGGATTCCGCTTTGCCCTCTGGGCTTCGGAGTTTACGAGACATTACATAAGACTTCAGCAGATGAAAGAAAGGTTACTCGTGGGTCAGCTTAGCGGTGCTGTTGGAACGCAGGCAGCCTTCTATGATGAGGGATTTGAAATTGAAGAGAGGGTTATGGAACTGTTAAATCTCAAACCTGTAATTATATCGAGCCAGATAATCCCAAGGGACATTTACTGCGAATACATTGAATTTCTTGCGAACCTCGCTGCATCACTTGAGAAAGTCGCCTTGAACTTCCGCTTGCTTCAAAGAGCTGAGGTTGGGGAGGTGATGGAGAGGTTCGAGGCAAAGCAGGTTGGAAGCTCGACGATGCCTCACAAGAGAAATCCAATTGACAGCGAAAACATCTGCGGGCTTGCNAGAGTTGTTAGGGGNTTTGTTGAGCCGCANCATCAGTCAGCGATTCTNTGGGAGGAGAGAGATCTGACAAATTCCTCTGCCGAGAGAATAATTCTTGTAGAGGCCACAATCCTTTCAGACCACATACTTACCAAGATGATTAAGGTTGTAGAGAAACTCGGTCTTGATCTCCAGAACATTGACAGGAACTTGAAGTCTCAGAGAGGTTTAAATATGAGCGAAGCCGTAATGATAGCCCTTACCAAGAAAGGAGTTAGCAGACAAGAGGCCCATGAGTTGATCAGAAAGGTGGCAATGAGAGCTTACGAGAAGAACTCAACACTTCTTGAGGAACTTCTTGCTGATGAGAAAATAATGAGGTACTTCACGAAAGATGAACTTGATGAACTTCTAAAACCTGAAAATTACCTTGGAACTGCAAAAAAGAGGGTTGAGAGGGTTGTTGAGTGGATAAGGAGTATCTTGAATAACTGACTCGGAGGTGTTCGGCGGTGAGAGTTCGCTTCAAGATTGGTGATGTGGAGTGCACAGCCGAACTTTATGAGGATCTTGCACCCAGAACTGTTCAAGCCATTGTAAGAGCTCTTCCTATAAAAAGCACAGCAAACAGGTGGGGTGACGAGGTATATTTCTCCACTGAGGTCAATGTTGATGAGGAGGAGAACTCCAGAGAAGTTGTTGAGATAGGGGACGTTGCTTACTGGATTCCCGGTAGAGCAATATGCATATTCTTTGGAAAGACTCCGATAAGTGATGANAAAATTCGTCCAGCGAGTGCGGTCAATGTGATAGGAAAGGTCATCGATGATCCTCTCAAGCTTAAAGCGGTTTCAGATGGNGACGATGTAACTGTTGAGAGAGAAGAGTGANTTAAGTAACTTCAGTCTCCACCCTTAACCTCCTCTTTTTTCTCTTGCTACTTACCTTTTCTACTTTTCTCTTCCACAAGCAGAGATGTAAGCACAGCTCCAAAAACTATCATTGCAAAAGAGACTCTCAGAGCCATTTTAAATCCGTAGAACTGGGCAAGGGTGCCACCAAGAAATGGTCCAACAACCCAACCCAGATTCCAGACAGTATTGTAGACACCCATCGCCTCTCCTCTCCTCTCTCTACCGGCTATGTCTGCAATAAGAGCTGGAGCGGATATAGATACCATTGCCCATCCGAATCCCTCAATAATGTGAATGGGAAAAGCATGAATGTAAGTTGAGATAGAAGAGTAAAGAATCATAGCTGCNGCAAAAAGAAGCTGAGATGAGACGACGAGTGGTTTTCTGCCTATTCTGTCTGCTACTCTTCCAAGAAAAATGGATGATATTGCTCCTGTTGCGGCACCTGTTGTGAAGAGCATTCCTACCTGCATTTCTTCTGCTCCAAGGCTTTTAGATAGATAAATGGGCAATACTGAGTAAATCATTCCGGTGGAAATCATAAGCGGGAATAGAGACATGCTCAGAAGGTAAACACCTCTCATAAACTCACCTATTTTTCGAGTGTGCTCCGGAATTTAAAATACAATCTCCAGCCAGTTCGTCCACATCAAGCAGCTCAAGTTCGTCTTTCAATCGTCTGTAAAACTCTGCAAGAAACTGATGCCTCTTTTCTGCAATTAACTTTGCAGTTTTTGTGTACATTAGATCTTTCAGATGTAGNAGTTTCTCCTCGAAATGCTTGAGTGTGTCCTCAACACTCCTNCCTTTTTCTCCACTGAATAAAAAAGCCCTNGCAACACCAACAGCACCAATTGCATCGAGTTTATCTGCATCACTGAGTATCCTGGCTTCGAGTGTTTTTGGTTCTATTCCTGAGGAGAACGAGTGTGCTTCAATTGCATGAACAACCTGAGCTATGAAATCACTGTCGTAACCTTTCGATTCCAGAATTCTCTCTGCAACTCTGGCAGATTCTACGGCATGATTTTGTGAATTTCTCACCGTATCATGAAGTTCTGCAGCTTTCATAACAACTTCAATATCTGCTCCCTCTTTTTCAGCAAGAAATTTTGCTATTTTCACAACCCTTTNCACATGACCCTGATCGTGAGAGGACATGAATTTAGATAAAATCCGAAGTTGAAAAAGCTTAAGTAAAATTATCATCTGGTTTTAGTATGAAAAAAATCCTGCTCCATGTGTGTTTGTTTCTCGTCATTTCCTTTCTGATAGCTGGATGCAGCCAGTCAAGCGAGAATGCAACAGATCATATCAACAAACAGGCAAATTTTTCAGTATATTTTTTCTACAATCCCGGCTGTCCGTGGTGCAGAATGGTGAAACCCTACATCCAGCTTCTAAAAAACGAGAGTAAAAACCAGACAAACGAGCTGAGAATCATCATGTGTAATACTGGGCAGTTCAAAAACTGCACTGAAAGAGCAATTTCCATAGCCAAAAAAATAAAGCTCCATGGAATACCGACAGCGGTTGTTGTAAACGAGACCAACGGATCCATCGAAAAAGTACTTTTTGGGGCCGACAAGGTTGCTGAGCTTGGTGAGCTTCTCAGAATGCATGGTTACAACGTTACGGCTCATTATGTTGTTGGCGGACTGAATTACACCGTTAAAGATTGTGTCAACTGCCATGCCAAAAAGGGTCTGAAACCACCCTCCACCTACTCCTGCACTTCTTGCTGTCATGAAACATAGTTAGATTTCAGCATAGCAAAATAACGAGCAATAAATAAAGCCCTAACGAGTTCAATTCATGGTCTGGGGAAGAGTGACTGAAACCATTTGCAATTTCATAGAAAGATACGTAAATGAGAGTGGCGCTGATGGCGTTGTTGTGGGAATGAGCGGTGGTGTTGATAGCTCCACAGTCACCTTTCTATGCGTCAGAGCACTTGGAAAGGAGAGGGTTCTGGGTCTAATAATGCCAGAAACCGGTATAACACGTGAAGAGGATGTGATAGATGCAATCGATGTGGCTAAAGAACTTAAAATAGAATACAGAGTCATTGAGATCAACGAGATTGTAAGCATCTTCAGAAAAAAACTTGGTGGAGATTGCAAAATTGCTGAAGCTAATCTTAAACCAAGAATCAGAATGATAATAAACTACTACCATGCAAATATGATGAACAGACTTGTAGCAGGAACGGGTAACAAGAGTGAACTGATGATTGGATACTTCACCAAATACGGTGACGGGGGTGTGGACTTTTTACCTATAGGCGATCTGTACAAAACAGAGGTTTTTGAACTTGCAAGGTACTTGGGTGTTCCCGAAAAGATAATTAAAAAGAAACCCTCTGCCGGTTTGTGGGTNGGACAGACAGACGAAGGAGAAATCGGTATGAGCTATGCTGAACTTGACGAAATTCTTAAAGCAATTGAAAGGGGAGAGAAATGGGAAGATGAGAAATTCAGAAAAGTAGAAGAAATGGTGAAAATTTCCCAACATAAGAGNGAGAGTCCACCTGTAATCAGGCTTAGAAGCTTACTTGAAGGACCCCCTTAATCTTATCTTCATCAAGTCTTCCTTAATCTCTATTTTAAAGTTGAGAGCCGAGAATATCTCTTCCAAGAAAGTTTTGATGAATCTCTTTGTCATTTCGTCATTCAGAACAAGTGTCCATTCTCCGCTCCTCTTGTTGATTCTGAATAGATTGCAGGCTTCCAGTCTTTCAAGTATTTCCTCCACTCTCATATCACTGAACTCCTCAGCATGTGCTCTGGCAATTTCCCGGTGAATCTCCCAGAACTTGTCCTTTTCTGGATGGGTTTCAATGAACCTGAGAAATGAAATCCAGTGATCAATGTCCAGAATAACGTGTTCACCCTCTGCAAGCATCTCTGCATAAGTTTTTATCCTGCCAATTCCGTATTTCTGAAGATCTCTATACAGATAATAGAAGCTCAGAGCGTTTCTCATTATCTCGCTTTGAGAATCGTTGGTCGTCTCTTTGAGCTTTTCGAATATCTCATAGCTGTTCTTGTCCATGGCAATCGTAATTCTGACGGGATTTCGCATGTTGGTGTGTTTGATGTAATTGCTTAAAAACCTTGTGAGTAAAAATGAAAATTTTTCAGAAATTCAAGCTTTATTTTAAAGGTTTATCACATATTCAGGAATCTATTTGTGAGTTCTCTACATGACTTCTCAAGTTCTGCGTAAACATCTTTTTGTGAAAGTATTCTCTCCCTATCCTCATTGCTCAGACTTTTCTCACTGTTTACCCACACTTCGACGATTTCAGGTGTCACTTCTATGTGGAACTGGATGCCTACAAGGTTTCCGATGACAAATGCCTGATTTTTAACCTCCTCTCCAGCATAGACAAGTTTAGCACCTTCCGGAAGATCAAAAGTATCGTTGTGCCATTGAAACACCTTCATTTTCGATGGAAGAGGATCAAAGAGTTCATGGTTACCAACTTTTTTAACATCATACCATCCCAGCTCAGTTTTATAAGGATAGACATCACTTCCAACTGCATTGGCAATAAGCTGAGCCCCAAGACAAATACCAAGCACCGGTAGACCCGACTTAAAACATCTGCGTATTATCTCTTTCTCCTGTGCAATAAAAGAGTATCTGTCATCCTCGTATGCTCCCATTGGTCCACCCAGAATAACAATATGGCTCGCCGTGGCCAATACTTTCTCATCGACTTCATTTGTTTCATATACTTCAAGATACTCATACTCGATTTTCCTTTCTCTCAGAACATTTTCAATCAAGCCCATTGGTTCAATTGGAGAATGCTGAATTGCGCAAACTTTCAGGTTCATGTTGAAAGGTTAAAATGGAGAAAACCTTAAACCTTTCCCCTAAATACTTCATAATTAAAAAATTTTCAAGAAATTCATCCAAACTATGAGGAATTATGAATTTCTAAGAGTATTTGTTAAAAATATTTAAAAAATGTAACCCAACTCCATAGCACATGAACAGTGGAGATGTAGCCTGGATACTGACCTCTACGGCGTTGGTGATGTTGATGACGCCTGGACTTGGGTTATTTTACGGTGGTATGGTTGCAAGGAAGAATGTTCTATCAATACTCTCAATGAGTTTTGTTGCTTTTGCAATTGTCAGTCTTCAGTGGATACTGATTGGATACACGATCTCTTTCGGTGAAGACATGAGCGGACTTATTGGAAGCTTCGAGTACCTTGGATTGAAAACTCTCCAAATGATAGACTACGCCTTTGTTGCCTTCCAGCTCGTCTTTGCAGCCATAACCCTGGCGATAATAATTTCAGCCATGGCAGAGAGGGTAAAATTCTCCGCCTTCATACTTTTCGCCGTACTGTGGACAACCATAGTCTATGACCCGCTGGCACACTGGGTTTGGGGTGGAGGATGGCTTGCGAAACTTGGAGCTCTCGACTTTGCAGGGGGGACGGTTGTCCATATAAGCTCTGGATTCTCAGCCCTCGCACTCGCATTTGTTATTGGTAAGAGAAGAGGATTCGGTGAGTACAGCATGGAACCACACAATATCCCAATGACTCTCCTTGGGGCGGCTTTGCTCTGGTTTGGCTGGTTTGGATTCAATGGTGGAAGTGCTTTAGCTGCGAATGGATTGGCAGCGAATGCATTTATAGTGACGAACACAGCAGCTTCAGCTGGGGCAGTTACTTGGTTAATCGCAAGCTGGGCAAGGGGAAAACCTGGAAGTCTTGGCATTGTAAGTGGAGCAATTGCAGGACTTGTAGCGATAACACCAGCAGCTGGGTTTGTGGATCCACTTTCAGCAATAGTGATCGGAGGAGTTGCTGGGATACTCTGTTACTATGCAATGCTATTCAGAATAAACAGAGGAATTGATGAAAGCCTTGACGCATGGGCNGTTCACGGAATTGGTGGTCTTTGGGGAGCCATTGCAACTGGCATATTTGCATCCATTGGAGCAAGCGGTTTGCTGGCTGGAAANGTGGAGCAGTTTGTCGTGCAGGTTATCGGAGCAGTGTCTGCAACGGGTTATGCTTTCATAATGACAGTTGCAATTGCCAAACTCGTTGATGCGGTGATCGGACTCAGAGTGAGTGATCAGGAGGAGTACGTGGGTCTTGACATCTCGCAGCATGAGGAGGTTGCGTATTCATAGAGGTGATCTGAATGAAAATGGTTGTTGCGATAATAAGGCCTGAAAAACTTGAATGCGTTAAAACAGCTCTCGAAGAGAAGGGGTTCGTTGCGATGACAATAACGGAAGTAAGAGGGAGAGGAGAGCAGAAGGGAATAAAACTACAGTTCAGAGGTAGAACAGTTGAGGTTGATCTTCTACAGAAAACCAAGATAGAGATAGTAGCATCTGAGAATGAGGTNGATGAAATAATCAGCACCATAGTGAACTCAGCAAGAACTGGAAAATATGGGGATGGCAGGATCTTTGTAATTCCAGTGGAGAGATCTGTGAAGATAAGGACAGGGGAAGAACTAAAATAAAAGCTAATTTTTAAATGCAAATATTTTTTATTTTAAACTTTACAGTCACTTAACTCAACACCACCGTACCATCAGTACCGAGATTGATAAAATGGTCAAGAAAAATACTAAAACTTTAACCAGATGAAGTGCGCCGACCGGGATTTGAACCCGGGGCAGGGGCTCGGCAAGCCCCTGTGTTGGCCAGGCTACACCATCGGCGCTTGATNGTTATACTCTAAGCTTCAACAGTAGTTAATAAGATTTTCGAATGTTCGGCAAATACTGCTGGTAACCGTTAATTTAAAATATCTCCCCTTCCTTCTCCCTGAGTCCGTAGGAGGCGATGGCCGTTAGCACTACGGGGTGGTTGAAATGATAGCAGATAAAGAGAAGTTCGTAAAGGCGATTCAGGAAGCTGTAAATAATGCAAAAGAAAGAAGATTNGTGGAAACAGTGGATATGGCTGTAAACCTCAGAAATGTAGATATGAAGAGACCGGAAAACAGGATTGATGCTATTGTTACTCTACCACACGGACTTGGCAAGCCGAGAAAGATTGGTGTTTTTGCAAGAGGTGAAACAGCGCTAAAAGCTAAGGAAGCTGGTGCTGATGTCATTCTCTCACCTGAAGATATTGATGAACTTGCAAAAAACAAAAGGGAAGCAAAAAAACTTGCCAACTCAATAGATTTCTTCATAGCTGAGGCACCTCTCATGCCAGAGATCGGTCGAAAACTTGGTCCAGTGCTTGGACCGAGAGGTAAAATTCCCCAGCCAATTCCCCCACTCTCCGACCCCACACCAGTCATTGAAAGACTGAGAAACTCCATAAAGATAAGAACACGAGATAAACCCACATTTCATGCACCGATTGGTACAAGAAACATGGATGCTGATAAACTTGCAGAGAACGCTCTTGAGGTTATCAAGGTTGTGGAGAACAAGTATGAAAATGCTCCTCAGGTTGTTAAATCAATCTATATTAAGACCACAATGGGACCATCAGTTAGGGTGGTCTGAAGTTGCTTAAGGTGATCAGGATGGCTGCCGTTAGGGGAACTCCACCAAAATGGAAGGTTCAAACCGTTGAGGGTCTCACAAAACTCATTTCCTCTCACCCAGTTGTGGCAATCGTTGGGTTCAGAGGTGTTCCAGCAAATCAGATGCAGAAAATCAGAAGAGATTTCAAGGGAAAAGCCGAGTTGAGAGTGGTAAAGAATTCCCTGCTTGAAAGAGCTTTAGATGCTGCAGGAAACAGTTACAGAAAGCTAAAAGATTATATTGAAGATCAGGTAGCAATAATCGCAACTGAAATGAATCCATTCAAACTTTTCAAAATGATTGAGGAAACGAAGATCCCCTCCCCTCTTAAACCCAACCAGATTTCACCTGTTGACGTGGTTGTTGAAAAGGGACCAACCTCATTCCCTCCCGGTCCGGTTATAGGGGAGTTTCAAATGGCTGGTATACCAGCCGCCATAGAAAGGGGCAAAATAGTAATAAAAGAGACTGTGACTGTTGTGAGAGCAAATGAGATTGTGAAGCCTGAAGTTGCAAGAGCCCTTGAAAAACTCGAAATAAAACCGATAAAGATTGGGCTCGACGTCAAGGCCATTTATGATTCGGGAGTGATTTTAACCCCCGATGTTCTTGCAATTGATACAGAAAAGGTTGCAGGTGACATCCAGAGAGCATACACAATGGCACTCAACCTTGCAGTCAATTCTGCCTATGTAACTGCAGAAACTGCAGAAATACTGATACTAAAGGCTTATATGGACGCAAGAAACCTTGCAATAAATGCCGGTATTTTTGAAAAGAATGTGATTCAGGACATAATTTCAAAAGCTCATTCAGAGATGCTCTCTCTTGCCTCAATCTTGCCTCCTGATGCTCTTGACGAGGAGTTAAAAGAGATCGTTTCAGGAGCCATTTCTGCTGCACAGGTGACAACGGTCGAGAAACCTGAAAAGGAGGTTGAANAGGTAAAGGAGGAGGAGAAAGAGGAAGAGGAGGAAGAGAAAGAGGAGGAAGCTATTGAGGGGCTTGGTGCCCTGTTTGGTTAGTTAAATGAGGAGGTGTTGAGAAATGGAGTATGTATATGCAGCTCTACTCCTGCATTCCGCTGGAAAGGAGATAACGGAGGAGAACGTGAAGGCAGTTCTACAGGCTGCAGGTGTGGATGTTGATGATGCAAGGGTTAAAGCTTTAGTGTCCGCACTTGAGGAGGTGAACATAGACGAGGCTATCCAGAAGGCTGCTATTGCACCAGTAGCAGCAGCACCAGCTCCAGCTGCTGCAGCAGAGACTGCTCCGGCGGCTGAGGAGGCAAAGGAGGAGGAGAAAGAGGAAGAGGAGGAAGAGAAAGAGGAGGAAGCTATTGAGGGGCTTGGTGCCCTGTTTGGCTGAAGTTAACTCGGTTGAAGACACCAATCTACCTGCCGAAAAATTCCGATGTCCCGCTGTACACAAAGTAGAACCCAAAAAACACCAGTATAGCGACTGACACAATTTTTAAAATATTTTCTGCTTTTTCCCCCCATATTCTTGACGCTTTGCCTGAGGTGAAACTGACAAAACCGAGCCACCCGAAGTCGCAGGCTTCATGAGCTACAATAAATGTTATGAGNCCCAGATACCCAAAATTTACTGACTGAAAAATAAGATTGAGTCCCACAGTAAGCCACCAGACCAGAAAGTAGGGATTAAGAGCACTCATCGCAATTCCAGCTATTGTACTCCTGATAGANGCCTGTGACATTCTATCAAACGTAACTCTCTGCTTACCCGTTTTTATTTCGCTGTAGGCAAAGTAAAGAAGAACGAATCCTCCAATGAGTGCAATAACTGGTTTAATGACATCAATACTGGCTGCAGTACCAACAACAAATAGGGTGAGTATTATCGGAATTTCAACTACTGCATGACCGGCAGAGATGTAAAAACCTGAAAAAGGATTTTTTCTACCCTCTGCGATGGTGACGGCAAAGAGGGGTCCAGGAGCAAGCACACCACTCAGAGATATCAGCACAACTGTGACTATGAAGATTACGAAGTCCATTTCGATTGTTTGGCTTTTGAATTAAAAAATTCACCATGCCGACGTAATACAAATTTTTATATAGTCCTACATTTCCACCAAAAAATATGGAAGAGATAAGAGAGGTTGCTCAGGTTTTTGAGAGGATAAGTGCTCACTCTCACATCAGGGGCCTGGGACTTGACGAGAATCTCAAAGCTAAGGATGTTGCAGATGGTCTTGTAGGTCAGAAGAAAGCAAGAGAGGCTGCTGGAGTGATAGTTCAGCTAATCAAATCAGGTAAAATGGCAGGAAGAGGTATACTAATGGCCGGTCCTCCCGGAACTGGTAAAACAGCGATAGCAGTTGCGATAAGTAAGGAACTTGGAAGAGATATTCCATTCGTTCATGTTTCTGCCAGCGAATTTTACAGTACTGAAATGAAAAAAACAGAGGCCCTAATCCAGACTATGAGGAGGGCAATTGGTGTTAGAATTAGAGAGACGCGAACTGTACTTGAAGGAGAGGTCGTGGGCCTCGACTACAATATGGTGCCCAACCCTTACAACCCTACTCAAAAAATCCCTGAATCAGCAACATTAACTCTTGCAACACAGGATGAAAGGANAACCTTCAGTGTTGGAAGCAGAATAGCCATGCAATTCTTATCTCAAGGAATTCAGACCGGGGATGTTATAATAATAGATAAAGAAACAGGAAGAATAGGCAGACTTGGAAGAAGTGAGAAAGCAAAGAAAAAGTATGACATAGGTGATGAGGACATCGTAGAGGTTCCTTCGGGAAGAGTTGAAAAAGAAAAAGAGTTCACATATGTTGTAACTCTTCATGATCTCGATGAGGCTAATGCCAGGAGAGGGAGCATATTCAGTCTTTTCAGCCCACCAAGCAGAGAAATTGACAATGAGGTTCGCCAGAGTGTCGATGAGCATGTGAAGAGGCTTGTTGAGGAGGGAAGAGCTGAACTGATCCCGGGAGTTCTGTTTATAGACGAGACGCATCTTATGGACATCGAGCTTTTTGCATTCATGAACAGAGCCATGGAGTCGGAGATGTCTCCAATAATAATTCTGGCATCCAATAGAGGCTTCTCGAGAATTAGAGGGACNGACATAGTTGCACCACACGGTATACCCCTGGATCTGCTCGATAGATTGTTGATAATTACCACCGAGCCCTACAGCAGAGAGGAGATAAAAACGATAATAGAGATAAGAGCTGCTGAATCTGGAATGATGATTGAAGACAGGGCTCTCGAGAAGCTCACCGAAATTGGTGAAAAAACAAGTTTGAGATACGCTGTACAGCTTCTTGCCCCTGCATACGAGTTTGCCAAACTCAGAAACTCCGGCAAGGTGGAACTGGAAGACGTTGAAAGGGCTGCCAATCTGTTTGCCGATGTGAGCCAGAGTTCCGCGTATCTCAAAAAGTGGGAGGAGAAAATGCTGGCTATGTAATTACCCACATTTTTTATGAGATGTATGAAATCTAAAACAAACCGCTTGGGTCTCTTCCTCTGTCTTCCAGCATTTCCTGAATAAACGTTATTCCATCGGGAAGCTCTGGTAGCTCATCCCTTTCAAGAAGCTCAATCGCTTCAACAGGACATGTTGGAACACAGACTCCACATCCGAGGCACTTCTCCGGATCAACATTTGCAGGCTCTTTGTTAATCTTCACCCTAACAGCCTTCATAGGACAGCGAAGTGCGCAGATGCCACAGGCAATACATTTTGATATATCCACCTCAGCCACATAACTCGAGTGGGCTATCGCGTGGGGGTACTTCGCCTGAAATACAGTCTGAAAAAATACACAACAGTCATTACAGCAGTTACATATTGTGCTGACTTTTCTCGTTCTTTCCNTTAGATGAACAAGACCTTCTCTGTTGGATTTCCTCAGAATTTTCAGTGCTTCATCTGGGGTCACTCTTCTCGCCATACCATGTTCAACCATATACTTTCCGATCGATCCCATATGAATGCAGTTCTCAAGACTGTGCCTGCATCCCTGTCCTACGAGCTTTGCAATGATTCTGCATGGACAGTAAGCAACTGCTATGTAATCTCTCTGTCTCACAAGCTTTACGGCATCTTCAAAGGGAAGTACCTGAGATCTGGATGAGATGGTGTCTCTTTCCGGGAGAGCTCTCATTATTGGTCTTTTTCTGTCCCCAATTTCGTCCAGAAACCCCTCTTCTCTGTACTGAGCCCACAACTGTGCGAGTTTATCCTGTCTTGGATCTTTGCCCAACCCTGGCCAAAATGGAGTTTCTGCAAAACCGACAACAACCGGAAACAATCTATAGTATACCTTTCCATCCTTTTCTCCTTTCCACACAGTTCCTTTTTTCGCCATCTCGTCGAGAATCTTCTGTATATACTCAATGCTTTTTCCGGTCTTCTCAGCAAGAAGATCTGCCGTAAAATTCATAAATGGCATGTGAATTGCAATTTTTGCCTCCTCCTCATCAAAAAGAACTTTCAATATCTCTTTTTCCACTCCACTAACAGTTTTCGGAAGACCTATCGGTGCTTTATCAAGTTTCTCCCTCAACTTCTCGTAAACCTCGATGTGATGTGAGGAACTGTGAGAGTGATGCATACAACTACCANGATAATTGATTACAAAAGGTTTTTGGAAATTTGAGACTGAATTTGAACCAACTACACTGCAGTTATTTAAACCTAAGATCAGATCTCTTTAAATGGCTGGATCAAACCAAGAGCATTTGACGAATAGTTCGGCAATAAACCGCAATGTGGTACTCCTTGGAATCGTGAGTTTTCTGAATGACGTCAGCAGCGAGATGCTCGCACCCGTTCTCCCAATCTTTCTTACCAACGTTCTATCAGCCAGCAAGATAGCCAGCGGAAGTGTTATGGGGCTTATTGAGAGCTTTAGTTCTCTCTTCAAGGTCGTATTCGGTTACATCAGTGACAGAATGAGACGGAGAAGGTTGTTCGTTTTTGTCGGCTACACAATTTCTGCCATTTCAAAAGGAAGTCTTGCTTTCGTTGTATCCATTTACGACTTTCTTGCAGCCAGAACCCTTGACAGAGTTGGAAAGGGTATCAGAACATCTCCCAGAGACGCAATAATAGCAGAATCAAGTAAACAAACAGGAAAATCTTTCGGATTTCACAGAATGCTTGACACTCTCGGAGCTGTAGCCGGACCTGTAGCAGCGATTATAATTTTGTCGATTATCGGCAGTAGTGAAGAATCGATCAGGACGCTTTTTCTGATTTCAGTGATACCGTGTCTTGCAGGACTCGGAGTACTCACATTCGTCCGGGAGACTGGTAGAGAGATAACAAAGGTTGTTAAAAGGATTTCTGCACTCAGGAGCCGTTCCTTACACATNTTTCTTATCGCAGTTATTTTTGCATCATTAGGGAGATACAGCTATGCATTCACGATATGGAGAGCTGAAGAGCTTGGATTTACCGCTGTACAGAGTATTGCGTTTTATGCTGTTTTTAATTTGATTTATGGGCTTTCAGCATATCCAGTAGGAATGTACTCTGATAGAGTTGGTAAAAAAGTTATTGCAGCTGCTGGATTCGGGCTTTTTGCACTCACCTCTCTTCTGTTTGCATACTCCTACGACCTCGTTACACTTTCAGCAGCTTTCATGCTGTTTGGAATCTGTATGGCTATTGAAGATACAATTCCAAGAGCATATATGGCTGATCTTGCGGGAGAAGTCGAAAAAGGAACAGTAATCGGAATGTATCATACAGTTTACGGTTTTTGTGTGTTTCCAGCTTCTCTTATAGTCGCATTTTTCTGGCAAAATCTTGGACTTGCCTATGGATTCATGTATGCCGCAGTTATGAATATTCTGGCTATGCTCATTCTTCTTGTTTTCAGGACAGAACGAGCTTTAATTAACTGTTCGAGTGGTTAGCACAATTTAGTCAGTAGAAGTCCAAACTATCTGAAATCCTTGTTGATATTTGTTGAAACTGGGATACATCCTTTCTCAAGGGTGGTAAACCTAATCTTTATATTTCTACCACATTTAAGAGGACAAGGTGAACCTATGCCGAACATATTCGTGGAGGAACTCGTACACACACCTATAGAAGAGCAACTTATAGAGATTGTCGAAAGAAAGGGCATTGGGCATCCAGATAGTTTAGCAGACGGAATGGCAGAAGCTATGAGCAGAGAGCTGAGCAGAGAGTACATCAGAAGATTTGGGGCCGCACTGCATCACAACACAGATGAAACCCAAATAGTAGCAGGAAGATCGAATCCGTGTTTTGGTGGAGGGGAGGTAATTGAGCCAATATTCGTGCTTCTGGTTGGTAGAGCCACCAAAACATTTGAAGGAGAGGTTATCCCAACAGATAAAATCGCTTTGAAGGCTGCCAAAGAATACATCAGACAGCACATGAAAAACCTNGATCCAGAACTCGATATTCAGTTTAACGTCAGACTTGGTGAGGGGAGTACAGACTTACAGGATGTTTTTAGAAGGAGAAAAGGAGAAGTGGCACTTGCAAACGATACNTCTTTTGGTATAGGTTTTGCTCCTCTATCCGAGACTGAAAAGCTGGTCTATAACNTTGAAAGACGAATTTATGAGGAATTCAGGAAACAGAATCCTGCCATTGGAGAGGATGTCAAAGTTATGGGGCTCAGAGAGAAAGACAGAATCACGCTCACAATAGCAGCAGCCTTTGTTGACAAACACATAGCCAGTCTATCAGAATATAAGGACACGAAAGAGGAGCTGGCCTCATTCATCAAAGATATCGCATCTGATTACACTGAGAGAACAGTTGAGGTTCACGTTAACACAGCAGATGATTATGAGACTGGATGCATTTATCTCACAGTTACGGGAACTTCAGCCGAAAATGGAGACGATGGAAGCGTGGGAAGGGGTAACAGATGTAACGGTTTGATAACTCCAGCGCGACCAATGAGTATGGAGGCAACGAGTGGGAAAAATCCGATTAACCACGTNGGGAAGATTTACAATGTGCTGGCAAATATGATTGCAGAAAGATGTGTGGAAGAAGTTGACGGAATAAGAGAAGTATACGTGAGGATACTTAGTCAAATAGGGAAACCAATCAATGATCCAAAAGCTTTGAGTATTCAAATAAACCCAAAGAGGAGTTACGACGTTGAAAAATTGAGAAGGCCTGTAATAGAGATCGCTGAAGACATGCTGGGAAAAATAGGGGAAATCACGAATCTGTTCATAGAGGGTAAACTAAGCACATTTTAACCTTCTTTTGAAAATTGTTAAGTATATGGAGTAGAAGAAAACCACATGAAAATTCTTGGTATTAATGGGAGTCCAAACAAGAGAAACACATATGCTCTGCTTAACATCGTTCTCGAGGAGGCAGAGAAAGACGGTGCNCAGATTGAGCTGATAAATCTCGTCGATTACGAAATTAACTCCTGCAAGGGTTGTGACGCCTGTTTGAAGGGCGATTGTGTCCAGAAGGATGACATTTTCACAGTTCTTGAGAAAATGGANAGTGCAGACGCTATCGTAATCGGTGTACCTACATACTTCGGAAACGTTCCGGGAATTGTGAAAAACCTAATAGACAGAAGTAGAATGGCAAGAATGCAAGGATTCAGGCTGAAAAACAGAGTTTTTGCACCTGTTATAACTTCAGGTTTGAAACACGGTGGTGGTGAGTTTGCTGCAATGAGTCTGATTGTGTATGCTCTTGGTCAGGGAATGATTCCAGTTTCGATCCCTGAGAACCCAATTACTACAGGTGCATTCGTTATTGGAACCATTCAGAGCGATACAGGATGGAGAAGTGTTAAAAAAGATGAAATCGCCATCAATGCAGCAAAAGCCCTCGCAAGAAGGATTACAGAGGTTACAGAAGCTACTCAACCCCTAAGATCTCGAACAACCTCCTGAAATCAACATATTTTGGAATAAATTCCGCTGCTTTCTCGGCTCTCAACTCGTCAAGAGGTTCCTTTCCTATTTCCTTCTGGATTTTTTCAATAGATGTTAATGTATCGTAATCTGAAAGTATTATCACAGATCCTATTTCCTCAGCCTTTCTGACAATAACTTTTGGTGGTTCTAAGCCACCGGTTAGAATCAGACATTTTACTCCCTTATCCAGTGCAAGTTTCTGCAGATCAACCCTATCTCCTCCTGTTATGAGAGCCGAATTTTCAGCATTCTCAAGCCACTTAACTGCACAACTTGGAGACATCGCTCCAACCAAGATTCTGTCCACGGTAACTTCAGCTGGAGGGGATGATAAGGTTCTACCCTCCAGAAGCTTTGTTATTGAACTCACCTTTGTTCCTCCCAGCGAGGGTTCAAATGGAATTACACCAATGAGTTCAAATGGCAGTCTCTCAACTTCCCTTTCCACACTGTCAATATCCTTTTCTGGAACTTCGTTCAAAATAGCAGCCCCAAATTTCTCTTTGAAGATTTTCCATACAATGTATAGCTCATCAAGGTAGCTTTCCTCAAATCTGGAAATTGCAAGAACTTTATTCGCATTTATAAAGTAGTCTCCCCTCCCAACGGCGATACCATGTTTGTAAGTTTTACCCCCTTCAATCACCATCAAATCACTTTCAGATGATTCTATCATATCTTCTGCACCTTTTAACTCTCCAATTTTTTCGTACTTTATTTTCTTTAGACGAGAGAGGGCGTAGATGAGAGACGTTTTTCCTGCACGGAAGTTTGCAGAAGTTACAAGAAGTCTCATGATTTACAGTCAATATTGATAGATAAATTTTTAACGCATAAAATGGTAATCAACTCAGCAGGTGATTGGATGGGTAAAATCAAGGTTATGATAGTAGATGATGAAGTGGCTATGAGAGAAATTTTGAAATTGATGCTCAAAGATTTTATTGTTATTGAAGCTACAAATGGTAAAGAAGCATTGGAACTGTTCAAGATGGAAAAACCCGATATTGTTTTGATGGACATTATGATGCCAATAATGAACGGTGTTGATGCTACCAAGGAGATTAAAAAAATTGACCCAAAGGCCAAAGTGGTTGCGATTACTGCATATGCAAGTTCTAAAGGAGAGAAAATGGCTGCTGCCGGAGCTGACTATATCCTCAGAAAGCCATTTACACGAAAAGAAGTGATCACACTGATTGAGAAAATCGTTGAAGAGCGCTGAGAAGTTGCAATAACTATTTATAATGTAAGCCTGACATTTAGATGAATGGCTACTCGGGAATTTGAAGGAGGTATGATGGATATGAGAGCAACTGATACTACTAAGTATTTAATTCACGCTGAAATAATTGCAGATGGTGTTGTAGAGCGTCCTGATGTGGTTGGGGCGATATTTGGTCAAACTGAAGGTCTTCTTGGTGGAGATCTCGATTTAAGAGAACTTCAGAAAACCGGTAGGATAGGAAGAATAGAGGTAAAAATAGAGAGTAAGGGTGGAAAGAGTTACGGAGAGATCAGAATACCGTCAAGTCTTGATAAAATAGAGACAGCAATCTTGGCCGCTGCACTTGAGACTATAGAGAGGGTTGGTCCGTGTTCNGCCAAGATCAGAGTGAAAAAAGTCGAGGACGTCAGAGCAAGCAAGAGAAAGAGGATAGTAGAAAGAGCAATGGACATCGTTAGAGANCAGTTTGAAGAACCTGAAATCGAGTCAGAGAAACTCGTCGAAATAGTAAGACAGGCAATAAGAGCTGATGAGATAATTGAATACGGAGAAGAGAGATTACCAGCTGGTCCAGCAATAGATGAATCTGATGCGATAATTGTGGTTGAAGGAAGGGCAGATGTCCTCAATCTGCTCAGACATGGAATAAAGAATGTAATCGCCGTTGAAGGCACAAACATACCCCGAACAATAGTGGAGCTTACGAAAAAGAAAACTGTGACGGCCTTTCTTGACGGAGATAGGGGTGGTGACCTGATTCTCAAGGAACTTCTACAGGTTGCAGANGTTGACTATGTGGCAAGAGCNCCAGAGGGTAAGGAGGTAGAGGACCTNACGCAAAAGGAAATACTGAAATCACTCCGAAACAAGGTTCCAGTAGAGCAGATACACATTCTAAANAGGGAAAAAGAGAGGGAAAAGGATATCAGNGAGGAGTTCTTTGAGGAGATCAGAGAAGACGAAAGACAGAATTTGACAGAAATTCTTAGAAAACACAGAAATGAGGTTGAGGGAAGACTTACTGCAAGGTTGCTTGACAGAAATCTCAATCTGGTTAGGGAGGTTCCGGTAAGGGATCTCGTAAAAACGCTTAAAACCAACAATACCAGAGGGACTGCCATAATTTTTGATGGAGTAATCACTCAGAGATTGATAGATCTGGCGGCAAAGAGAGATATCAGCTATCTCGTAGGTGCGAAGCTTGGAAACGTCGTGAAGGTGCCAACCAACGTCAGGGTTATAACTTTCGATAAACTCTAATTTTTTGACTTCACTTTTCTGACCTGAAAAACAGATAGCAGAATTATAGAAAATTGATCTTTTTATTTAACCTCTTTTCTTGAAAAGAGGGTTGAGGAGAGGAGGATTACAGCAACTGTATATACAACAAGCACCACCAAGCTGAACCCAGTATCGATTTCTGAAAAACCCGTCAATACAGCTCGAAGAGCATTAACACCATGGGTTAGAGGGTTGAGAATAGCAAGCCATCTTACAGTTGCCGGTAATTCGCCAATTGGGAAGAGTGCACCAGACAAAAGAAAGAGTGGAAACACAAAGAAGTTGATTATTATCTGAAAGCCATGCACATCCTCAATGAGGGACGAGAACACTATTCCGGTTGCCGTTGTGGAAAGAGCCGTCAAAAACATGACTATCAGTGCATAAGGTAGCGAAAAAATACTGAATCGAAAACCAATAAAAATTGACACAAAAAGCATCAAACAGCCCTGAAAGAGGGCTATTGTCGCTCCTCCAAACATTCTACCAACAACTATACTTGTTCTGCTGATCGGTGAAACCATAATTTCCCTCAAAAATCCAAACTGTCTGTCCCAGACAACTGAAACTCCTGAAAATGTCCCTGTAAAGAGTAGGATCATGGCTATTACTCCTGGAGTTAAAAACTCAACATAAGTTATCTCGGGGGGAAGAGATGGTATACTTATTCTTCTGAAACCAAGACTAAAGAAGGCGAGAAAGAAGAAGGGNATTCCCAGTGACCCAAAGAATCTGCTTTTTGTCCGAAGGTATCTTTTCAAATCCCGGAGCCACAGAACGTATACTCCTCCAAGATCATGAAGTACTGCCATTTTCCTTCCTGAGTGCTTCAAGAATTATATTCACAATTTTTTCAGCCTGAAAACTGCCTGAATTTATGATAAGATCATATATTGTCCAGTCATCGATGTCAATTCCGTAGAATTTACTGTATCTGCTCTTCTCAATCTCCTCTCTCTGCCTGGTTTCCTGCTTTACAACAGAAATGTCTTTTTTTTCTCTTTTTGCTATCCTCNCATACCTTATTTCGGGTTTTGCAAAGAGCCATACCTTCAAATTGGCGTTCTTTATCATCCATCCAGAAAGNCTGCCCTCCACAACTGCATTTTCTTCTTTTTCAGCCATCTCTTTCTGAGTTTTATCAATCAGAGTATCTATTTCAGGATTATTCTCCGCATACTTGCCGAATTCTTCAACGGTCATTCCTCTCTGAGATGCAAGCTGCCTGAATATCTCGCCAGCAGATATCAGCTTTAAACCAAGTTTCTGACTTAATAACCTCGCCACAGTTGTGGTACCACTTCCAGGTGGACCTGAAATGGTTATTTTCATTTCAACACCCCAAATNNTTTATCCATCACATTCCGACTTTCAATAACTTCTTGATTATCTGCCCGAACATTACCGAACAGAGCATGTACCAGAGTAACCACCACGGCACAATGAGAACAGGTGTGGCTACGTGTATCGCCCCTGAAAATGGTACGGTGACGTTGTAAAGACTTGGATCGAGGGAACTCAGATAAGTTTGAGGTAGATTTGCAGTGATATTTATCGGAGCAGAATTGTGTGTAAGGGAATAACTCGCCACAGCCTTCTCCCACAGCCAGGCAAATATCGGAATTGTAACAACAAACGTCAGAAACATTGGTTTGAATTGCATTGACATGAGTTCACTTTGAATTTTCTGAATCTCGGTCTTCCTCTCTTCCAGTTGTTTGAGTTTAAACTTATTATCCTGTTTCATCGCTTCCATGTATTCTTTCTGGTACTCTCTGAGTATCTGTTGACCTTTTTTCAGCTTTTCGTAATCCATTGTGTATTTCTGGATTATGTTCGAGTAGGTTGCAGTCAGAATGGAAAGAAAGAGAATCGTTATATGAAACTTGAAGCTCGAAAGGGGAAATAGCAGTGCGTCGAGAGCCAAACCAAGAGATATTCTAAAATCTTCACTGAAAATGATACCTATGAACAGTACTGCTCCCAAAGCAATTGCTGCTTTCGTGGCTATGTCCTTCATCTCTCCTCTCCCAGAATTCTACGTATCATCGGATGCATTTCAGTCAGCTGTTCCTTTGCCAAGTCTTCATAGAATCTGTATGCAATACTAACTGCAAGGAGCAATCCCGTTCCACTGACATTTCCTATTGTTCCAAGCATATTGGCAACAAGACTGAGTATACCAATGAGTGCACCACCAAGTACCGTTACCTTGGGTATGTACCTGCTCAGAACTCTTTCAAGTACCTGAGGAGATTTTCTGAAACCGGGAACCTGCATACCTGACTTGGCTATTTGTTGAGCAACAGTCTTGGCATCCATTCCACTTGTCTCAACCCAGAAAATTGCGAAGAGAATACCTCCAGCAACCAGTATCGTTGCATCTACCAGAAGGTGAGCGATGATCATCCAGTCCGGTATCGCAGCAAATTCTGCACCTTTCGATTTTACAAGAGCCGGGACCCAGTCATACGGGCTTCTGATGGGGGCTATGAAATACATGAGACCGCTTATAGGCTGACCACCTACAAACTCTCCAAATATCGTTACACCCTTGCTGTAGAGAATCTGACCAAAAGCAACTATGTTTGCCTGAAGAGCTCTTACGAATATCATTGGAAGAACACTTGCGTATATCAANTTAATTGGAAATCTCCCCCTTGCACCCCTCGCCATTGCATGAGCCAGAGGTATCTCAACGCGAGTGCCCTCAAAGAAGACTACAAGGAGAATTATCGCAGCTGTTGTAATTATGGCAAGTATTCCTCCCTCCAGAAGTAGGAACAGCAAGCCGCTACCTGTCATGAGATATGAGAGAGGATAATTTTGAGCAATGTAAATCCATCTGGGAATTATTCCAGCCGGCATCGTGGCATTTGGTGGGACCACCCAGTTGAACAGACCAACAACTATTGCCTGTGCAATCCCTGCCAGTATGAAGAGGCTGACACCGCTTCCAATACCCCACTTCGAGACAACCTCATCCATGTAAACTATAAGAACTCCTCCAATGAAGAGCTGAACGAAGATCAAAGTTGCTATAACAGAGGGAGAAACTCCCAGTTTTGCTGCCAGATCAAGATCTGGTAAGAGTAAACCTCCAGCTATCTGAGGGAAAGCTTCGACTGCAATCATTACAAAAACCAGAAATCGCTGAAAATCCTGATATGCTGCTCTATCTTCGGGGTTTGTCAGATCAAGATTTATAATTCCTGCACCAACAAGGAGTTGCAGTATGATTGAGGCTGTAACTATTGGACCTATACCCAGCGCAAGAATTGAACCCGTTGCTCCGGCAAAAAGTGCCCTGTAAGAGGCAAATATATCAATGGATTCAGGTGAAAGGCCAAAAACAGGAACATTCGTGAGCGCAAAATAAAGAATCAGAATTGCAATTGTCCATGCAAACTTTTCTTTAAAATGAACATGTCTTTTAGGTCTCTCAACACTTGGTATTCTCTCAAAATATGGTTGTAAAGTTCTGATCATCGAGTCCAATTTTACCAGCCCCTTTCGGTTTTATCTCATTTCAACNCGATTGAGGTTTTGAAATCTTTAAATTTTCCCCTTTCTCAATTTTACCTCCAATTTCACCTACTCAGTTACAACACTACCTCCAGCATTTTCAATTTTGCTCACTGCCCTCTCAGTCGCTTCATAAACCTTTACTTCCATAGCTTTTGTAACCCTACCTGAACCGAGGAGTTTTGTATAGCCAAGCCTGGTGAGATCCACACGGTAGATTTCACCTTCTTTTTCAGCAAGACCCAGAGATACAAGGCGATCAACAATTAAATCCAGGTCTCCAGCATTTAATTCGGGTCTCGCTTTAAAATACCTGTATGTGTACTCATCCAGTAAACCTTCTTCTTTAAGCTCTCTAAGAACCTCTCTCACCTCCCTTGTAAGCAGATAATCTTTTCTCAATATTTTAGGTCTTGTAAAGCCATGCTTTCCAAACTCATACAAGCCAGCCTTTGCCAGCTTGACAAATTTAATATAAGCATGTTTGTGAACGCCAGCCTTTCCTCTACCGCCCCTGTTCCCAGCTCCTCTTCTCCTCTTATGGCTACCACCACCACAGGTTCGTGAACCTCTGATTTTCTTAACTTTCTTTTTGGGCATTTACATCACCTCATCCTGTAAAGTAACCGGTTGATATCCTTTCCATGATAGCCCAGACTTCCCGCCGGATAATGCCACTTTATGTTTTTAAGACCTCCCCTTGGAGGATGTAGCCGGAATACTGGTTTTAAATCCGGTAAATCTTTGAGATCTGCCTTGCCTTCAATTACAGCTCTGGCAAATTCATCTATACTCTCAAATCCTGTCTTCTCCTTCACATAGTCATCTGTCAGCTTTCTGTCACCTATCAGCCTTCCACGATTTCTCAGCAGCATTGCAAGTGTTTCAGCATCTATTTCTCCAAATGCCACGTAATCTTTGACAATCTGAAGCATTCCACGATAGGATGGAGTTTCTGGAATAACAACGCAGTGATACCTTCTGTGAAGTCGAAGCATCTTAAGTGTATCACGGATTTTACGATGCACATCGACACTTCCACGCAACCTAACTACCGCGTACAACATAACCACCTCTCTCAGCATAGATTACCTCTTTATGTACATCGTCTGCTTCAGAGCTTCGTAAGTCGCCTTTGCAAAGTTCACGGTTGTTTTTGTCTGTCCTTTTGTGAAACTCCAAACATCTTTAACTCCAGCAAGCTCTATAACTCGCTTTGCTATGTCTCCTGCCACTATTCCCAGACCTTTTGGACCTGGAATCAGAGTTATTCTGACGCTTCCACATCTCCCTATTACCTTAAACGGTATTGAGTGATCTCCGCCACAGCCGCATTCCCAAGATCCACAACCTCTGCTAACCTTGAATATGTTCAGTTTTGCATCGTTTATAGCCTTTTGAATTGCTGGAGCTACCTGAGAAGCTTTTCCTACACCTATTCCAACGTAACCGTCCCTATTGCCCACAACAGCCGTAACTCTGAACTTCGTTCTTCTACCACTATCGGTCATCCTCTGAACCATTGATATCTCCAGCACATCATCTTCAAGCTCAGGAAGAAGGATGTCAACTATTTCAGGTTCCTTCAAAGGCAAACCGCTTGCCAGAGCTTCGTCTATGGTTTTGATTTTTCCCTCAGCAACCAGCTTTCCAAGCCTCGTTCTGGGTATCCAATCCTCTGTCATGCCATCACCATTATTTACTCTACCAATGCTATCAACTCGCCATAATTTTCTCCTTCATCTCATCAACATGAGCAGGAAGATCTGATGGCTTTAATCCTCTTCTCTCATAATCCGAAAATTTTTCGGGATGCATTTCATAATATTCGGCTATATGTTCTCCCCTAATCCTCGAATCATCTGGAAGAACTTCTTCACTGTGTGGAACGTGCAGGCCGCCCTCTACAGCCCCTCTCAGAACTGCAAAAACTCTCGAACCTCTCACCGGAGAGTGCAGTCCTATATCCAGAACTGCTTCTTCAACCCCTTTTTTCAAACTCTCCTTTGCTATTAAAATTCCCGTGAGATACGCTGCAGGTGTGTTGTTGAGGTCTCCCTTCCACCCAAATTCTCTCAGCTTCCTGGAGTCAACACCTACAATAACTCTATCGCCATCAGGGTGATACATCACTATCTGCGCGATTACAAGATTGTTCGTAATTCTAACAACGAGTCTTGGTTTCTTTGATAGAAGGAGCTTCAACCTCTTTCTGTAGTTTGTCTTTCCCTCTCTTCTTCTCCTCAGTGGAACNTTATATCTTGGACCTTTTGCCATTTCCTCACCTCACGTAAAAACAAATCATTCCTAATCACACCTTAACCAAGGTTTCAATGTATGAGTTCAGATGTGAAACGCTTCTGAATTCTCCACCCTTTGCCTTTCTATAAAGAACTCTGTATGTTCTCCTGTCAATCTTCCCCGAATCTCTCAATTCTCTGAGTCTTCTCCTGATTGGCCTTATTCGGTTTATCCAGAGTCTCTTCTTGGGCATCCTCGCAGTTTTCTTACCTCTCCTTCTTCCATGACCTCTCCTTCTTCCCTTCCTTTTCTGCATCATTCTCTTCCTAATTCTGGCTCTGCTCGTCCCTTCAACTGGTTTTCTTTTTATCAGTCCTTGAGCAATCAATTCTCTGATATCTTCTTTCGTTGCAGCTGACGATATGTCTTCGAGTGCTGTTGGATCAAACCAGATTCTGTTTTCTCCACACTTCAGTATTGCTGCTGCAAGTCTTCTCTGAAGCCTCAGATCCATCTCCATCACCCCGTTGGATTCAGAATTCTTATCCCAAGTTCTTCAGCCCTGCCCTCAATCGCAAGCCTCTTTTTCATACCCACGCTTGATGCAATTCTCGCAACCTGCTTTGACGGATCAACTTTTTCAAGGTCTTTTGGATTGTAAACAAGAACTTCCTCATATCCACTCGGGTGTAAACCTCTAACTACCTTCGGTGTACCGTAGCCCACTGTAACTATCCTTCTCCCCGCCTCTTTACCTCCATATCTTCTCCTGAGTTTGCTGTGAAGCCCTCTTGGTCTCCTCCAGCTTTTCTCTCTCAATCTCAGCTTTTTGTTCCAGCAGTATCTCTTGAATTCCGGTTTTCTTGACTTTTGTCTCATTCTAACCTTTAGAAGTCTTTGAATTTCGCTCATACCAACACCTCATGGCTTTTTAACAATGTAAATTCCGTCTTGAAAAACTCTCGGATCCTTCCTCTTTATCCTCGTCGCCTGCTCAAGGTTAGCAGCAGTCTGTCCACATTCCTCAATGTCAACTCCTCTCACGTATATATCCTGACCTCTTACCTCCACCTCAACATTTCCAACTATTTTTGCTCTTCTTGGATGTTTCTCTCCAAGGAAGTTTTCTATAATAACCTGCCTACCCTCGACTCTAACTTTAATCGGAAAATGAGCGTAAACGACCCTGAGATGATACTCAAAACCATCCTTCACACCAGTAACAAGGTTTTCTATGTGTCCGGCAAAAGTGCCTACCATCGCTTTAAATCTCTTTTTTGGATTTTCCGTGTATACTCTTATCTTGTTGTCTTCCTTCTCAACGTATATCCCCCTGAACTTCAACTTTCTGGAATTCTCTCCTTTTGGCCCAGTAGCTTTTACNGTGTATCCTGAAACTGTATCACCTTCGATTGTAACTTCCACTCCCTCGGGAATTTCCACAACTCTCTCCGCGTAAACTTCAGTAGACGTAAGCAAGGAGAACACCTCCTAATCTTCGCTGTCTTGCCTCTATCTGGGAGATTACACCTTCAGTGGTGGATACCACCAGAATTCCAAAATCCCTGGCAGGAAGATATCTCTTTTCGTACTTCTCGTACTCAACAACTTTTACGGAGAATCGTGGCCTAACAGCTCCACAGTCATTTATCCTTCCAGCCAGTTCAACTATAAACTTGCCACCTCTGTGGTCCTCCACATACTCAAACCCTTTTATATATCCGTGATCCATCAGAACTCTGAGTACGTTCCCTATCAACTTTGAAGCGGGTTTTATCTCACACTTGTTTTCCCCTGCCATTTCCGCATTTTTTATGGTGGTCATGGCATTCGAGAGCGTGTCAACACTCATAAAACATCACCAGTATTTCTTAAAGCCAAGCTCAGGAGCGATTTCCCTAAAACACTGACGGCAGAGGTAAAGACCGTAAAGCCTTATCAAACCCCTCCTCCTTCCACATCTCCTGCACTCGTTGGCACCTCTTCCAAAAATCTTTGTCCGCTCTTTCATTCAACCACCACCCCCAAACTCCTGAGCCATTCGATTGTCTCTTCTCTCGTTATCCTGTGACTTTTTCCAATCTTACTCCTGCACCTCCTCCTCTTAACCACTCTGTATCCCCTTCTTTTCAGCGATACGTTAACATCCATACCAAAAATCCCTATATCAGGATCGTACTCCACACCGGGGAGGTCTATGTGCTCCGAAATACCAAATGAGAATGCTCCTTCACCAATCGATTTTCTACTCAATCTCATCTCCTTAACAGTAAGAGCATCTTTGAGAAACTTCATTGCTTTTTCACCGCGAAGAGTGACTTTCAATCCAATTGTTTCCCCCTTCCTGATTCCAAAATTCTTTATCGTCTTCTTAGCCTGGGTGTAAGCGGGCTTCTGGTTTACAAGTTCCTCGAGCATTCTGTAAGCTTTTTGGTGTCTCTCCCCACTCTCTCCAACACCGATGTTTATAACAACCTTATTGAGCAGTATCTCTCTCATCGGATTTTCAGATTTCTCACTTTTTTCAGTTTTCTCCTGAGCTTCTTCCTGAACAGCCTGCATACTCTACACCTCAAACCCCAAGATCTATGACAGGTTTGCTGCTATCCTTTTTACCTACCACAAACACATAGTCCTCAATGGTTGTGATGTCTCTCTCCTCCCCTTCCACTGTAACCAAGTTTGGAGCTGAGCTCCTCACAATCTTGTATTCTTTCAATCTACCAATTTCTCCAGCATGCATTCCTCCAGTAATCATAACAAGAGCNCCGATTTCAAAAGTAAGACGATCGAGTATTTCTTTCTCTGGAATTTTCATTAAAAGACTGTCTTTTGTTCTGTACTCGTTAGAAGCGAGGACATTTGTCCCATCGAACAGATTTAGCTGAATCTTTCCCCCTCTCACACAGGTTTTACCCACTATTTTGTAAAGTTTGAGATCGCCATCATCAACTTCTTTCGGAATGTATCTACCTTTCTCGTCAAACAGGATTCTGTAACTCTTTTCAAGCTTGGGAATCTTTACCACATCAAAAAGACCGACCGGGAACTTGTAATCCTTCCTTACAACACCATCAACGAGGACTTCTCCTGCAGAGATAATTCTTCTTGCCTCTCTTCCAGTATCAGCAAGTTTAAGGAAGTCTCTTACTACCACAAGAAGGGGTAAAGCCTCCTTGTTATGCGGTCCTGGTGACGGCTTTACTACCCACTTGGCAACTTTTCTGGGAATTTTGTATGTTTTTGGTGCAGATAATCTCTTCTGATGCATCAAATCACCTCTCAAGAATCTTCTTTCTCACATCATCAATCTCTCCGAAATCGATGATCATTACGTTGGAAGGATGAACCGGGTAAGCTACTTCAGTGCCATCTGCTTTTCTTACAGTAACTCCATCAATCTTTATCCGGCATTTTTTCATGTCGACTTCTATTACTCTCCCCTCGTGTCCGGCAAACTGACCTCTCATGATCTTTACCTTATCCCCCTTCCTCACCCTTATCGCTCTTTTACCATACTTTTCTCTCAACTTCTTTGAGAGAGTTGCATGCAAAAGTCTGTGTCTGTCATGTAGCTTTGCCTTGTACAACCATCTTCTCTGCTTTCTCGGTTGTTTTGACTTTGGAGGAGCCATCCAATCACCTCAAACAATTATCGATGCAATTGTACCAATCTTCGGAAACCTTTCAGCAGCTTCCCTTGCAACAGCCCCTCTGATCTCAGAACCCCTTGGCTCCCCTCTTTCGTTGGTTATCACGGCAGCATTGTCCTCAAATTTTACCCGTGTTCCATCAGGCCTTCGATACTCCTTCCTCTGCCTGACAATTACCGCATAAAGAACCTGTTTTCTGATTTCTGGCGTTCCCTTTTTAACAGAAACTACAACAAGGTCTCCAACACCTGCCGATGGGTACCTCCTTCTCACACCCTTGTACCCCTTTACGGAGATTATCTCAAGCACTCTTGCTCCAGTGTTATCCGTGCAGATCAATCTTGCTCCAGTCGGAAGAGCTCTTGGAATTTCAGCCTTTATCGCCTTCACGGCTAACCACCTCTACAATAACAAAACTCTTCGTTTTACTTATAGGCCGGCATTCCGCAATTGTTACAAGATCTCCTGGTTTGGCATTGATGCATCGTGGATTGTGAGCATGTAACTTCGATCTCTTTTTCAGATACCTCTCATACTTCGGCACATACCTGATCAGCTCTCTTTCAATTACGGCTGTCTTTCCATAAACTTTCGCAACCTTTCCCCTCAGTATCTGACCCCTAACTGAAAGTGTTCCATGAAAAGGACAATTCGCATCCTCACAAACTTTTTCAGGTTGCTTCACATCCAGACCGATATCTCTCCCCGTCATATCTTCACACCTTTGGCTCTCTTAAGCAGGATGAGACCTCTCTTAATCCTCTCCTCCGGTCTGAAAGATATCAAATCTCCATTAATTTTCATTATTCTGTCACCATACCATATTCTGAAGGTTCTCTTCTTTTTTGCAACTGTTTTTAAACCTTTTTCAGTCATAATACGGAGGGTATTCTGGGTTTCATCAATAACTTCTCCCTTAATCCCCACTTCTGCTGGATTCGGGCTTTCTATCACCTCAACATCCAGTCCAATCCAGTCTCTGGCGATTACATCAATATACTTTCTTCTCATCACATTACACCCTGTATCCCTCTTCTGCAAGTGCGAGTTTTATCCTTGCAATGTCTCTTTTAACAAGCCTTATTCTGCCTGGATTTTCCACCGCTCCTCCACTTCTGACAAGGGATCTCAGCTTGAGAAGCTCGAGTTCAAGATCCCTCAGCTTCCTGATTTTCTCCTCTTTGCTCATCTCCCTTATCTCTTCCATTTTCATTACCTACCACCTCAACCTGCTCACCGGTTTCACCAGCGTCACCAGCAGACTCAACAGTTTCACCAAGTTCAGAAACGTTAACATCTCTCACAATAAACTCATCGGGAAGTGTAACATCCGGAGGTATTATTCTGACACTTACTCCAAGCACTCCAAGTTTTTTGATTGCTATATCGAATCCCTTCCTCACCATACTGTAAGCTGGATCTCCGGTGTGAACAATCGTACCGGCCACAAATTTCTCAGTTCTCGCTCTCTCACTGACAAGTTTTCCACTGATCTCAATTTCACACCCCTTCGCTCCAGCTTCCATAATCCTGTAAAGGAAACGATACCCCGCTCTTCTGAAGTACCATCCCCTTTCAAGGGCTCTGGCAAGAAGAGATGCCATAAGCTGAGCGTTGAATTCGGGTTTATCAATTTCATCAACTGTAAGCTGTGGATTCTCAAGACCGAATTCCTTAAGTTTCTCGGTAAGAGTTTTTATTCTTCTTCCACCTTTCCCTATAACCAAGCCAGGTCTTTCAACAAAAAGCGTCACCTGTGTACCCAGAGGTGTTCTGACGATATCAAGCCCACCAAAACCAGCACTTTTTATCTCTTCCTTGATCCACTCTTTTATGGTGAGTTTTCTTATTCTGTCCTGGATAAATTTCTTTTCAACCGACATTATCGCACCTCAGCCACAAATTCTACCGTTGTCAGTTGTTGAAATTTTGGCGTTGCTCTGCCAAACGCTCTTGGCATGTATCTCACAATAACTCTTCCTTTCTGGGCCTGTGCGTGAACTATGACAAGATTTTCCTTCTCCAGACCTTTATACTCTGCATTTGCTTCCAGATTCTTGAGAACCTTCAGTATGTACTTTGCTGCCTTTTGAGGATACCTGCCAGCGTACCACTTCTCAAGTCCAGACTTGTGGGCAACCTTTTTCTTGTGCTTCCTGAATGGAACAACTCTTTTCATCTCCACAACTTCTTCAAGGAATTTTCTGGCTTCGTCAAGCTTCTTACCCCTGAGTTCTCTGCAGATCTCCACAGCATGCTTGAAGCTGATTGGCATTTCATAGCCCATTGCCTTTGCAGCCTTTGTTTCGTCCTCTGGTTTGTAGGCGTAGTTTACGCGCGCCATCAAACCACCTCACTTCAATGGCACATACTTGCTGCTCCTNGTAGCTCCAACACCAGGGCCAGAATGTTTTTCGAAACGTCTTGTCTGAGCAAACTCACCAAGGCGGTGACCTATCATTTCAGGCTTGATTTCCACTCTGACAAACTCCTTTCCATTGTGAACGTACACAACCTTGCCAACCATCTCAGGCAGAACTATCATATCTCTGCAGTGTGTTCTTGCCGTTCCCTTTTTTCTCAACTTTCTGAGCAATTTCTCTTCCTGTTCTGTGAAACCTCGCTTTATTTTCCTCCTCTCCCTTGATGTTAAAAGCTTAGCAAAATCTTCCATACTCATCTGGAGAAGTTCTTCAAGAGTATAACCGCGATATCTGAACTCTCTTGGCCTTACAACCTTACTCTTCAATGCCATAAAATCACCTCCTCACACCGGTTCTGCGAGCAGCGATGCTTCCAACCTTTCTACCGGGAGGAGCGTTTCTGCTAACAGTTTTCGGTCTTCCAACATGCTGATGCTTACCTCCACCGAACGGATGATCCACAGCATTCATCGCCACACCTCTGACGCGAGGCCATTTTGCAGCCTTGCTCTTCATTTTGTGATATTTCTTACCTGCCTTAACAAATGGCTTGTCAGTCCTCCCTCCACAGGCAACAACACCTATCGTTGCCCTGCAGTTCGGGTGCAACCATTTCAGCTTCCCTGATGGCATTTGGACGAGAACTTTGTCCTCTTCTCTCGAAACAACAAGAGCAAAAGTTCCACTGGCTCTTGCAAATCTACCACCATCACCTGGTTGCGCTTCTATATTGCATATCGGTGTTCCCTCAGGTATATTTTTGAGATATGTCGTATTTCCTGGCACTATACTTACATCTTCACCGGCAAAAATAACGTCACCTGTACCCAACCCCTCCACTGCAATCGTGTAATGCTTGCTACCATCAGGGAGTCTCACAAGAGCAACAGGACCGTTTCTAACAGGATCATGCTGAATATCAATTATTTTGGCTGCTACAGTATCTTTGAAAGGCAAATGTTTTATCTCTGCTCTGTATTTATGAGAGGGAGCCGTATACGTTGGGGTTCCTTTCCCCCTGTTTTGTGAAATTATACGTTTACCCATACCACCACCTCAGAACACACCCAGTTTTGAAAGCACATCTTCAGCTGAGTACTCCGGTTTCAGCTTGATGTATGCCTTCTTCTCACCCTTGGGAGTGATGAGAGTGTTTACCTTCTCAACCTCAACCTCGAATATCCTCTCAACCTCGCGTTTTATCTGCTTTTTATTGGCTCTGATGTCAACGATTGCGGTCAAGATGTTCTTCTCAAGTTCAGCCACACTCTTCTCCGTAACAAGGAAACACTTGATGATCATCTGTTCTCACCTCAAACTCAACCACTCATCCAGCCAGTCCATCGCAACNCTGCTCCATACAGTTAGTCGACCAGCATGACAACCTGGAGCAAGTAGTTCAACATTCAGATCCTTGAGAAGAACAACATCAACTCCTGGAAGATTTGATGCTGCTTTGCTCACACCCTTATCCTCTCCAACAACAATCAGTACGCTTTTCTTTGCAACGTATCTCCTTCCTCTCATTTTTCCTTTGCCCGCTCGGTATCGCTTTCTTTCTTTCGCTCTTTCAATGTCCGAATAAACGCCAATTGCTCTCAGAACATTAACAAGTTCCTTTGTTCTGGTTATCGAGGCTATATCATCAACAACAATTTTCGGAAGCTCACCTTCGTAAATGTGGTTCCTCTGCCTTACAAGTTCTTCATTAGCTGTTGCAGCCACTGCTGAGCGTAGAGCTTTCTTCATTTCCTTTCTGTTAATCTTTTCAGACCATTTTTTCTGCGGCTTTGGAGGATGAGCCCTCCTCCCACCAACAGCCTGAGGCACAACAACCGCCCTGCTTCCTGTCATCAATCTTGGAACTCTCGCAACTCCTCTCCCCGGACCCCAGTTCTCCCATGAGTAGTTTAAACCACTTAAAGGAGAGGGGCCATAGGGCTGCCTTCTGTGAGATTGAATTGCAAGTACAGCTCTCTTGATTATATCTGGTCTGAATTCCTCGCTGAATACAGCAGGAAGGTTAATCTCTTCCACAACACTCCCATCCAGTCCGAGAACCTTCGCTTTCATATTATCTCCCCTGTTTCGATGTTGTACTCACATAAACGATGTTGACGCCATCAAACCTGACATCTGGCGGTCTTATCGCATCCCTCATCCTGATGAGTCTCTTTACACTCCCCGGAACACTACCTGCTATCAGAACATAGTCGTTTCTAACAACACCGTAATGAACGAATCCACCATCGGGAGTTATTTCTTCTCCGCTCTCTCCAATTTTCATTATTCTTTTGTTGTACTCAGTTCTCTGATGGAAGCCCATCTGACCGGCCTGTGGAACTGTCCACCTGACGTGGTGCGGGTTCCATGGACCAAGGTTTCCGACTCTTCTGTGCTTGCTACTCCTTGCATGCTTTGCATCGAGTGTTATAACACCCCATCTTTTCACCGGGCCTTCAAATCCCTTACCTTTGGTAATCGCAATAACATCGATTATTGCACCTTCTTCAAAAACCTCGCCAATTTTGATTTCCTTGCCAAGTTTTGAAATTGCATAATCCAGAGCCTCATTAACATTACCCCCAACTCTCTGCTCCATCACGTCAGGAACTTTTTTGGGCACACCGCTGATGAGGTATGGTTGGGTGTAGGTTATAACCCTTACTTCAGAAATTCCATTCTCAGCTATCTCTTTGAGTTTATNCACATCAGGTGATTTCCTGGGGAGATTCAACCTCCTCTCCAGTGGTGCATCAAGATTATCAGCCCAGACTTCTCCAGCTATCTGTAAACCATAGCTCGTCTTTCTATAAATTCTAACCCCAGCCACCTTCATTGGAGGGCTTTCAATAACTGTTACAGGCATCACAATTTCCTCTCCATACGTTGGAGAATTCTTTCTGTCATCAATTGCGACGATGTGAGTCATACCAGCTTTATAACCTGCAAATCCCTGAACTCTGATCTCATCACACTCTGGCCAGGATCTGATTCTTGGAATTATACTTTTAGCCCTTTTTCTCGGGGAAAAAGCGAGAGAACCTCTTCTCGGTCTATGGTACTTCATAACAAATCACCTCTGTCAACCCCGCTATAGTAGCGGCATAAGTTGAAAATGGAAAGTGTTGCAAAGATAGCCTCCTCTAACCTTACGGTTCTCGTTCCCTGGTGTGGAACTGTATTCCAGCACTTTATATCTTCCCTCATCTCAATCCCCATTCTTTTGAATATCTCAAACACACCTTCTTCCGGGTTACCGAATACGAACGTCGGGTTAAGACATGCCATTTCTTTCAATTCCTGGGGTTCCGGTACCCTGCAGTGCCGGGAGGTAATGACAACCTCTTCCCTCTTCAGCACATCCTGTATGCGAGCTTTTCTCACCTTATATCCCCAGTATTCATCCGGTTCTGCTTCTTCCACCACCAACGGTTTCTTCGAACAGACCCTGACGGTTACGCGGGCCCCCTTGGGGGCTTCTGAGCCCGCAAGGGAAGCCAGGGCCTTCACACCAATATCAACCCATCGCGTTCCGTCAGGAGCAACATGTCTTACAACACCCTCCCTGACTTCACCTGCTTTTAAATGTTTCGTCTTATGAGATGGAATTGCAAGTGGAGGAAGAATTCCAGCATATCTGAGAGTTCTCTTTAAAGGAAAAAGATATTTTCTGAGATATTGAGGAGTTTCAAGATACTCAAGGACTTCAGCTATGTAGTCACTCTCATCAAGGATTGAATCATGGTAAATAATAATTTCCTCTACTCTAAAAATCGCTGCAGCTCTTGCTATTGAACCAATTTTATAAACTTTGATTTTTTCATCAGTTTCATTTATGAGACTCGATGATGGGATTGCTATTGTAACCATCGAAGTTAACTATCAGACAGGGTTTTTATTCTCTTAGTTGTTGCCCGACATTTTGAGCACTACCTACTCACCATCCACAACTGGAAGTTTAAGTATAAAGATTGCACCGGACGGATTGTTGTCCTCAAGTTCTATCTTCCCCCCATACACACCCTCAACTATCCTCTTCACGATATACAGTCCAAGACCTCTTCTACCTTTTGTGGAAAAACCCGGTTCAAACACTCTATCCTTAAGCTCATCAGGAATTCCGACGCCATTATCTCGGATTTCAAGAGTCGCATACCTGTTATCACAATACCCTTTTATCTCCACACACAATGGTTTCCTGTCCCCATGAATGACTGAATTCTGGATTATATTGTAAAGAACTGGCTTCAAACCCTCATTAGCAAAGACATAAAGTTCCTCCACATCAACATCGAATTTTACATCTCCTTTAATTTCCGGGATCTTCTCAAATTCCTCAACCACATCTCTGACAATCTCTGCAATATTTACGGGCTTGATTCCTCCCCCAGCCTCTTCAAGAGCTCTTGTTGCATCTATTAGTTCTACCATTCTATCGATTCTTGACAGTGCTTCCTCCAACAATTTTTCATCTCTGATTTCAATAGCTCCTCTTATAATAGCCAGTTCATTTAAAATGTCATGCCTCAGGAGTTTATATAGAAGAGTGAGAAACTCGTTCCTCACACGAAGTTCCTCATTGAGCTTGTGTATTTCAGTGGTGTCAACAACAGAGGCTACAACTGCTGGTTCTCCTTTGTAAGTAATTCTGGTGGGTCTGGCTGTTACCCACCTCTCTTCTCCATTCTTGGTCAAAATCTTCCAGCTGTAAGTTTCTGTTCCTCTCAACCCTCTTTCTCGCTCTATGTATCTCTGCCTGACCATATCTCTATGCTCAGGATGTACAAGTACCTCTATGGGATCAATTTGATATGCCTCCTCCTTTGTGTATCCCGTAACCTCTTCAAAAGCTTTGTTCACATACTTCAATCTNCCTTTCTGGACGAGATAAACAGGGGTTAATGACTCTTCAATCAGGGTTCTGTAAAACTCCTCACTCTCTCTCAGCTTCTCTTCAAGCTCCTTAACTCTGGTCACATCAACCCAGTTACCAACAACAAGGAGTTTACCTCGGTGGACAATGGGCATTAGATACCCCCAGGCCCACCTAATTCTACCATCTTTCGTGACATATCGAGTTTCAAAAAAAGCGCTTTGTCCCTCAAAAACATTTTTGATGTTCTCAATAATTTTTGGGATATCTTCCTCATACGCAAGATCAAAAACATTCATCGAGTAAAGCTCATCTCTTGTGTATCCAGTAGCAACTTCAACAATTTTATTTATATAAATATATTTCATTTTTTCAATATCAACTACATATATTGCAGCGAGCGAGTTCTCAACCATAACCTCCCAGAAGCTATTATCCACCTCAACTTCTTCCATCATTTTCAACACCTCATTATTACAATTATTATTTAGATGATCACACATATATAGTTTTCCCCGGAGTTGCAAAAGTGGAGAGTAAATTTAACCAGTATTAAAATTTACAAATTATTTAGCCCANAAAGGATTAACTTTTCTCTTAATCTCGAGAAATTCCAGAAAAGTTTTCTTAGTTTCCTCATCGAAGGAATCAAGTAATTCTTTTTCTATTATTCTCGCATGTCTTTCCGGAACGTCTACCAACAGTTCTTCATCTCCCTCAAGCTGCCTTCCAATTGTAACTCCTTCAATTGCAATCGCAACTTCATCTCCTGAAGTTGCAACTTCAATATTTTTCCCCTCTTTCTGAATACTCCTTACAGTCCCCACAACGTTTCCATCAGACCTGATAAGATCGCAACCCCTTCTTATCTCTCCAGCCAGTACTCTGACGCCCACTATAGCTGGTTTACTTCGCCTGAAAATAAACTCCCTCATTAACTTTATCTTACCAGGTTTCACCAAAGTCTCAATTTTCTGCCTTTCTCTCGCAAGTCTCTCAGCCTCTCTCCACTGTACAAACTCATCTATAAGTGCATAAATTATCTCACCGTGAAATACTCTCACACCGTACTTCATTTTTTCTTCTTCAACACCAGGAAGGTCTTTTACATTGAAAGCTATAACAACTCTGTTGAGTTCGTCTCTATTTGCTGAAGCATCGACGATATCTCTCTTGTCCACATCTCCAACCTCTGCTTTCTTTATAGGTATTCCGTGAAGTCTCAACTCATTGATAAGAGCTTCCAGCGATCCCAGTGTATCGGTTTTTACAACAACTCCTTCCTCATCTGTTCGTATTGCAATCTCCTCATACTCCCTCTTTATTCTCTCCTTAAACCTTTGAATGTCCTCTTCAGTTTCAACTGCTTCAAATTCGCTCCCTGCAAGAACCTGCTCAAGGTCTGACGCGACAATCTTAATACCGGCAGCAGCTGTAACACTCTTTACACTCCTGAATTTGCTTTCCACTCTCATTTCCTGTACGGGGCGTGGTTTCAGAATTGCCTTCACATGTGTCACAATTACGTCATCTTTTCCCGCAAGTACAATCTTATCTCCTACCCGGAGTGTACCATCGTACAGAATTGCATCACAGGTCATACCAAGACCTTTCTCTTCTTTGACCTCAAGTACGGTCCCCTTGGCCTTTCCACTTACCTGCATTCTTAGACTCTCCTCTAAATACCTCTGAGCAAGCCCAATCAGAACCATAAGAAGTTCTGGAATTCCCTCTCCCTTCAGAGCTGAAATCGGAATAATTGCAACAGTCTTCGTAAAATCTCTTATTTTGTCAAATCTATCCGCGCTGAAACCGTATTTATAAAGTTCAGCAATAAGTTCGTAAATCTTGTTGTCAAGATTTTGCTTTGCTACATCTTCCTGCTGAGCATANGATTTGAGAAATGGTGAATCTTCAATACTCTGCCAGCCCGGAATTCTATCTATTTTATTAGCTGCCACAACAAAAGGAGTTTTAAAGGTTCGAAGAATGCTCAATGCTTCTTCAGTTTGAGGTTTGAACCCCTCATTTATGTCCACAATAAGAATTGCCAAATCGGCCAGAGCCCCTCCTCTTCTCCTGAGATTTGTGAATGCCTTGTGACCGGGAGTATCTATAAACAAAAGACCGGGTATTTTAACCTCAACTTTCCATAAGTCCTTACAGATTTCTTTTATAACACTCAGTGGAACCTCAGTAGCCCCTATGTGCTGTGTTATGCCACCAGCTTCCTTCGCTACAACCCTTGTTTTCCTTATTCTATCCAGTAATGTTGTTTTACCATGATCTACATGTCCCAGGACTGCTACAATCGGTGTCCTTAAATCCTTCTCATTTGATTTCTTCGTCATCTCTCCTCATAAATCCATTTTTCATCTGTTCTCACGTAGCTAATAATTTCTTCATCATGGAAAAACAAATTTATTTCCCTTTCGGCTGAAGCAGGGGAATCTGAAGCATGAACAACATTTCTCCCAATATCAAGTCCAAAATCACCTCTTATGGTTCCTGGAGCTGCATCCACAGGATTTGTAGCCCCTACGAGGTTTCTAACCACAGATATCGCATTCCTCCCTTCAACGACCATAGCAACGACGGGTCCACTTGTTATATAATTAACAAGATCGTCAAAAAACGGTTTTTCTCTGTGTTCAGAGTAATGCTGTTCTGCAAGATCCTTATGGATCCAGAGCATTTTTACAGCAACTATTTTCAAACCTTTTCGCTCGATTCTTGAAATAACTTCTCCAACAAGCCCTCTGTGGACTCCATCTGGTTTCACCATGACAAAAGTCCGCTCCATAGTGACACCCCTTAAAAATCAAAA
>MTNC01000089.1 GCA_002010285.1 Archaeoglobus sp. JdFR-41
ACGGCCTCGCTCTCCGAGTGTGCGATTATGCATGGGGTTGTCTCTATTCCGTGTTTCTGGAGGAGGGATTTGGATTCGTGTTCGAGGAGGAGTTGCATGAGGATGAAGAGAGACTTCGTCTTTTATTCCTTTTCATTTTCTCCTTTGTTTTCCATCAAAACACTTTTCTTCACAGATGGTGAGGAGAATAAAATGATCAGGCAGGGGAAAGCATACAACGATGATGAAATATTTCGAGTACTTCATCCTCTGGTTAGGGAGTGGTTCGTGTCCAAGTACTTTACTTTCACTCCACCACAACGTTACGCCATTGTTGAAGCGTTTAACGGAAATAACGTATTAATAACTTCTCCAACGGGAAGTGGAAAGACTCTCGCTGCTTTTCTTGCTGCTATCAGTATGTTGATTGAGAAAGCTGAAAAAGGAGAACTTGAAGACAAAACGTATGTGGTGTATGTATCGCCTCTGAGAGCGTTGAACAACGACATAAAAAAGAATCTTGAAGAACCTCTTGAAGAAATCTACACTCTTGCTGAGAAAAAAGGAATTAAACTTCAGCAGATAAGAATTGCAGTAAGAACTGGAGATACTGATGCATCAGAAAGGCAGAGACAGATGAGAAAACCTCCACACATTCTGATCACAACTCCAGAAACTCTGGCAATTGTTCTCTGCAGTCCCAAGTTCTCCAAAGCTCTGACGGACATTAGGTTTCTGATAGTGGATGAGATACACGCAATGGCGGAGAATAAACGAGGTGTACATCTCACTCTGTCAATGGAGAGACTGCAAAGAATTCAGAGTGGAAAAATGGTCAGAATAGGACTTTCTGCAACGATAGCGCCACTTGAGGAAGTTGCAAAATTCCTTGTGGGCTACGAATATGGAGTCGAAAGAGACTGTGTTGTGGCTGATGTTACATTTGAGAAAAAAATGGATATCAGGGTTGTATCTCCAATACATGATTTTTTCAATGCAACTGCCGAGGAGATCAGCGAGAAACTCTATAACCTTCTTGCCGAGTATGTTATGAAATCCAGAACAACACTAATCTTCACAAACACGAGAAGTGCGACAGAAAGGGTTGTTTACCATTTAAAGAAGAGATTGAAGGATGTTCCGATCAAAGCTCACCACAGCTCTCTCTCCAAGTCTGTTAGACTGGAAGTTGAAAATGATCTGAAGGAGGGAAAACTGAAGTGTGTGGTTTCATCCACAAGCCTTGAACTTGGGATTGATATAGGATATATCGACACGGTAATCCTTTTGGGTTCCCCGAAGAGCATAAACAGAGCTCTTCAAAGAATTGGGAGAAGTGGCCACAGGCTTCATGAGGTCTCTGTTGGCAGGATAGTTGTTGTGGATCAGGATGACCTTGTTGAATGTACAGTGCTTGCCAAAGAAGCTCTGGAGAGAAGACTTGACAGGATAAAAATTCCCAAAAAGTGTCTTGATGTGCTCTGCCAGCACATNGTCGGAATGGCAATAGAGAAAAAATGGACAGTTGATGAAGCTCTTGCTCTAATCAGAAATGCCTATCCCTACAGAGAATTGACCAGAGAGGAGCTNATTTCGGTGCTAAGGTATCTTTCTGGAGAGTACTCGGAACTTGAGAGAAAGAAGGTGTATGCAAAGATATGGTTCGACGAGGAGGAAGGAGTTTTTGGACGAAGAGGGAAAATGGCAAGACCAATCTACTACCTGAATATAGGCACAATACCTGATGAGGTGGCAATAACNGTTGTTACTAAGGATGGAAAAAGAGTTGGTAAGGTCGAGGAGGAATTTGCAGAAAGTCTCGTTCCTGGCGATATTTTTGTTCTTGCTGGTAGGACCTTTCGCTTTTTGAGAGCCAAAGGCATGAATCTTATTGTTGAAGAAGTCGAAGGAGAGAAACCAACTGTACCGAGTTGGTTCAGTGAGCAGCTGCCACTGAGCTACGATCTGGCTCTCAGAATCCAGAGATTTAGAGGAACAATAAATGAAATGCTCGGGAGAGAAGAAAATAGGGAAGAAATAATTAATTTCCTTGTTAAGNAATACAGACTTGACAGAAATGCTGCCAATGCCATTTACCGTTACTTTGTTGAACAGAAACTCTTCAGCGAAATTCCAACGCACAGAAAAGTCGTTGTTGAAAAATACGAGGGAGAGAAAAATTATTACTTCTTCCACACTCTTGTAGGTAGAAGGGCAAACAGTGCAATTGCAAGAACCTTCGCTTATCGTGCCGGTCTCATGAAGAACTGCAATGTTCAGATGGCTGTAAATGATAACGGTTTTGCCCTGATCCTTCCACAACACAGGCCTCTTTCCGACTCTGAGATCGAAGCTCTGTTCATACTTCCTGAGTTCGAGGAGCATTTAAAAAGAGCCATAGAGAGAACTGAGATATTCAGGAGGAGGTTTAGGCACGTTGCAGTGAGGAGTTTCATGGTACTGAAAAACTACCTTGGGAAGGAGAAAAGTGTTTGGAGGCAGCAAATGAATGCAGATTCGATACTGAGATTTTTAAGAAGATATTTTCCGGAGTTTCCGGTTCTCAGAGAAACGTATAGGGAGATAATTGAAGACAGCATGGATATCCAGAACGCAATCGATTTTCTTTCAAAAGTTGGGAAGGAGATTGAAATTTCAATTGTGAGAGTGCCTTACCCGAGTCCATTTGCGTTCAATCTGTACCTGCTCGGGGAAGAGGACGTTGTGCTAATGGAGGATATGAGAAAAGTTCTTCGAGAGCTTCACGAAAAAGTTATGAGCGTTATTTATGCCCAGACCTGAAAGTATACAGAGTTACCAGGTGAGAAAGAGTGAATAAAATAAAAATATACATGGATTTTATAAAAATTGAGCACACACTATTTGCTCTACCATTTGCGTATGCAGGCGCTCTGCTTGCAGCCAAGGGGTTAATCGATGTCAGACTTGCTATACTCGTCTTTACCACATTTACAGGAATCAGAACCGCTGCCATGACATTCAATAGAATAATTGACAGAGAAATAGATGCGAGAAATCCCAGAACAGCAAGCAGACACATTCCTGCAGGTGTGATAAGCTTAAGGGAGGCTTATACAATTGCAGCTTTGTCACTCGCTGTGTACTTCATCTCAGCATCTATGATCAACACAACCACGATGATTCTCTCACCCATACCGGCTGTAACAGCCTACATTTACCCATATCTGAAAAGGTACACTTGTCTCAGTCATTATGTTCTTGGTCTGAATCTGGCGTATGCACCTATTGGAGGCTGGATAGCAGTTACAAACTCTCTTGACATTTTTGGGAGTGAACTTATCCCTATTATCATTGGAATAGGTGTTATGTTCTGGGTTGCAGGTTTTGACGTGATATACGCACTTCAGGATCTTGAATTCGACATGAGAGAAGGTTTGCACTCCATAGGAGCCCACTTTGGACCAAATACCGCGCTCTGGATCTCGCGACTGAATCATCTTGCTTTTTTAACACTTACAACCATCGCGTTAAAACTATACGGTGCAGAATTTCTTCCTGTAATAATTCTTGCACTGAGTTCACTAATTTTCTATGAGCATTACTTAATAAAAGACAGATATGATAACGAAAAAATTCAGATTGCTTTTTTCCATGTAAATGCAGCAGTGAGTGCTATGTTCTTACTCTCTGTGATACTGGAAGCACTGCTGAAACTGTGAAGGAAAATGTTAAATGTTCAATCATTAACAGCTTTTATTCGGGGCTAATTTTTGCCCCTGCATGGTGTGGGACATGTCCAGCCCGAGTTCAAAAAAAGCTGGATGTGGAATGACCAGATTTGTTCTCATTTACCTGCTACTGATTTCGACCGCTTCTGCTCAGGGTTACGTTGTAAATACAAACACTGGGCTCAATTTTTCAACAATACAGGCTGCGGTGAACCACCCCTCAACCCTGAGTGGACATACACTAATTGTAAATCCCGGAATTTACACGGAAAACGTTTTGGTGAACAAATCACTCATAATACTCTCTCCAGGCTCCACTCTAACAAAGATCGTAGCTGCAAACGTCAATAAGCCGGTTTTTAATGTAACCGCAGACAATGTAGTCATAAGCGGTTTCAACATCACTGGGTCGATTTTTAATGCAGGTATTCTGCTCCTGAAAGTGAGTAACTGCTCGATTTTAAACAACGTCGTATTCAACAACAGTGAAGGGATAGAGTTTCAGCAGTCAGATAACTGTAGCATAATAAACAACACAATCGTACGCAACAACATCAATGGAATTAAGATGTTCTCTTCTCCCAACAACAACCTGTCATTTAACAGAATTATCTTTAACGGTGCAGACGGGCTGCACATCATCAGTTCTGACAGAAACCATGTGGAGGGCAATGATATAAGTTTTAACCTTGGCGACGGGGTAGAGGATTTGAACTCGAAGAACAGCACGTATCTGAGTAACGAAATTGTGAACAACAGCTTCTGGGGAATACAGATACCTGGCTGTAAATTCCATCTAATATTCAACAACAGCATCGGTCTGAATGGTATGAACGGGGTGCTGCTGAGTAATTCGGACCACAATGTAATTTCTTGGAATCTTGTTCATTTTAACGGGGGAGATGGTATTAATCTTGTGGGTTCAGACTATAACACGATTGCCAACAACAGTGTGTTCAACAACACCGTCGATGGTATACTTCTGACATCCTCACACAACAACACAATATCTAAAAATGACGTGAAGTTTAACAGAGACGGAGTTGATCTCATAAACTCACGCAACAACTCACTGAGTTACAATGATGTTTTCAGCAATTATGGTGATGGGATAATCTTGCACTGGTCTGGGATATCAATTATCCAAAATAACGTCTCTCGTAACCAAAATGATGGTATTGAAATCAGGTCTACAAGCGGGGTTCTCGTTTCTGATAATATTGTTTCTTCAAATTTCATGGATGGTATCGTNGCCAACAGNTCAAATTTCAATTCCATTGTGAACAATACAGTAACTTTAAATGGTGGCAATGGAGTAACCCTGAGAAGCTGCAATAGCAACNTGGTTAAGAACAACACNCTAACTGCAGGATGGAATGGAATCGGTTCTTTCAACTCTTTTTCCAACATAATTAGAGAAAACAGAATTTTCTCAAATGCAAATGCAGGTATCTACATGTTCGTTTCAAACACAACAAAAATAGACCAGAATTCGATTACAAATAACCCCATCGGAGTATATATGTGGAAGTCAAACAGCAATATCATCACAAACAACTCTATACTGAATAACATAAATGGAACTGTTATCCTCAGCTCAAACAGCAATCAGATATACCTCAACGATTTTAACAACCAGAACAATGCCTTCTCAGACTCCAGCAATCGGTGGAGTTCACCTGTCAAAATTACATATATTTACAACAACAATCAATTCTCAAACTTTCTCGGAAATTACTGGAACAACTACGCTGGAATTGATGCAAATGGGGATGGGGTTGGAGACACTCCGCACAATTTCCAGACTGAAGCCGATAATTACCCACTCTTTTCTCAGTGTGGAAGTTATCAGCTAATTCGTTTCAACTGGATATTCGTTAATCCCGTTCTGCCAGGTAAAGTTCTCGTCAATCAGAACTTCAGCATCTCGATAGTGGTGCATAATGCGACGAATCTCACCGGTTTTGATGTTTTTGTTATCTTCAACAGTTCCATAATTCGATTTCTTTCGTGGAGTGTTGGTGAGGACATACCAGATGTCCACGCACTCTATTCGAGAGAGATAGAGGGAGGAATAGAGATTGCTGCTCAATCTATCGCCATTCCACCATCACATTACAGCGGGAACCTGGAGATTGCAACACTCGAATTTCAGGCTGTGGATTCAGGTGTGAGCCCAGTAGCATTTGGCAAGGAGAGCAGGTTGATGAGATACAATGGCACAGTCTCTCAAATGGAAAATGTTGTTTTCGTTAATTCGTCTATCGAAGTAACATCCATTCAACCTGGAGATTTAGATGGAGATGGTGATGTTGATTTCAACGATCTCATAGCTGTTTTGAATCTGATACTGCTCAATGAGTACCATTATGCAGGAGATGTGGACGAGGATGGGGATATTGACTTCAATGATTTAATCGGAGTTTTAAATATAATTCTCACTTCTTAATTTTTTCATTCTCACCGAATTTTCAGCGCAAGGTCTCGTAGGAACTGATATTTCTCATATATCTTGGAGTATCTCTCAACCATCTCTGGCTTTGGCATAACTTCAGTGAAGGCTGGAGTGAAGCTCTCCACAGCGGAGTCGAATGTGTATGTGCCCAGTCCGATAGCTGCAAGTATAGCGGCCCCTCTTGCAGTAGCTTCAACGTCTTTAGAAACCAGACACCTTCTCCGACAAACGTCTGCAAAAATTTGATTCCAGAGTTCACTCTTCGCTGCTCCACCATCGAGTCTCAGCTCTTCAACAGAAATTCCCCTCTTTTCCATAACCTCGATGTTTGTTCTAACTTCAAATGCCACAGCCTCCATTACTGCTCTTGCCACATCCCCCCTTGTGTGTGCAAGTGTGAGACCGTGAATCGCTCCTTTTGCCTCAGCATTCCAGTGNGGACAGCCTGCTCCAGAGAAAAATGGAATTAGAAATATTCCTCTTGCTCCTGGCTCTGATTGAGCTGCTTCCCTGTTTATAACCTCATATCCTTCGTTTCCATAAAAAGTTCGCTTCACCCACGCAAGTAAACTCCCTGTTGTGAAGATACTTACTTCTCCAATGTCAATATCCGGAACCACATGGGCAGAGAATAGAATTGTCCCTGCTCTGNTTCGATCTCTCTCTTCCACAGGAGCAACCATAAACGTGCCAGTTCCTGTTGTCGATTTTACCCTGCCCTCCTGAACAACACCCAGTCCGAGGGCTGAACACTGCTGGTCTCCTCCTCCAGCAACGACAATCGGTCGAGAGTGAATTCCAAGCTTCTCAGCCTCGTTTGGAGCTACTTCACCTACCGCATCTCCCGACTGAACAATATCTGGCATCTTGTCAAGATCGATATCGAAAGCTGATGCTATTTCGTCGGACCACATCCTTCTGTCCAAATCCATCAGCATAGTCCTGGATGCATTTGAGCAGTCTGTTACAACTTCACCACACAGTTTGAAGACTATGTAGTCGTGGACGAGCATGAACTTCCAGGTTCTTTCCAGTAAATCTGGCATATTCCTTTTCCACCAGAGTATTTTGGGAAGAGAAAAGTATGGATCAGGGTTCAGACCGGTAATTCTGAAAATATCCTCAAGACCTATTTTTTCTGCAATTAATTTTGCCTCTTCTGAACTTCTTCTGTCCTGCCAGACTATCGCATTCGCAACCGCTTCTCCGTCTCTTCCGATAGCAACAATTGTCTCTCTCTGGTTTGCCACAGCAATTGCTGATATATCATTCTCTGCATTTGCTCGCTTCACCGCACCCNTGCTTGCCTCTACAACGCTGTTCCACCAGTATTCTGGATTCTGCTCTACCCAGCCTGGTTTAGGATAGTGTGTGGGGAACTCAGCATATGCTTTTGAAATCAGTTCTCCCGAAATAGAATAAACTGCTGCCATGACACCTGTCGTGCCGGCATCGATACCGAGCACGTATTCGCCCATAAATATACCCCCTAAATATGTGACCTCACCCAGCTAATGGTAAACTGAACAACTTCTTTCCATTCAGGTTCATTGTGTATTTCGTGGTACATACCTTTCCAGGCTTTGAACGTGCAGACTTTTCCTGCTTTCTGAGCGAATTCTCTGCTTGCTTCAAAGGATGTTATTTTATCTTCGTCTCCGTGCATGAGTAGAAGGGGCAGGGAAAAACTAAAAGCATTCTCAAGAGCCCATCTCCCAGCGTCATATGACTGTATAAAGAGCCGTGCAGATATCCGATCGTGAACAAGGGGGTCATCCTGATACGCCTTCACAACCTGTGGGTCATGGGACAGATCACTGGGATCAAGACCGTTGGAGAGGGTTAGAGATGGGNACACACGATTCAGAAATCTTGCAAAAGCAACCAAAACAGTAGGAACTTCTTTTGTTAACTTGAGAAATGGAGCAGTAGAAATTATTCCCTTTACGGGACTTTTTCTTTTCAGTCCGTAATTTATCACCAGATTTCCTCCAAGACTGTGACCGTACAAGAAAAGCGGAATGTCTGGGTACTCTCTCATGCATGTGTTCAGGAAAACGGTTATGTCGTTCATCAAATCCTCGTAATCTGCGTGTCCTCTTTTTCCTTCAGACTTTCCGTGACCTCTGAGATCAAATGCATAGACGGTTAAGCCTGCCTCATTCATCCTTCTGGCTACATGCTGGTATCTTCCGCTGTGCTCACCAAGTCCGTGAACGATGCATACAAGAGCTTTTGGGTCATCAGCCACCCATTTTCGACCAAAAAGTTTTAAACCATCTGTAGCTGAGAATTCAAATTCATCTGTCATTAATCGTGGTGTTGGAATCTACTATATAAATACTTCTCCTATATCTGTCTTTTGACCAAAATTTATTTTGGCAGAGGATCTCGAGTTTTCATAGGGTTGCTTTCAGAGTTTGGATTAAGCGATGCGTGTATTTCGATCCTTTGGAGTATTCTTGGCGATTAAAAAAGCCAGATAGCATAAAATTTAAATGGCGGAATTCTATGCTGAAATCATGCGTGAAATTGTAGAAAAATACTGGCACGTGTTTATTTTTGTCGTATCAATAGCTTTAGCGTTCAAACTTCGCATTGTCAATCCCTGGGATAGTGTCTTCACATTCACTGTAAGGTTAGGTGGAAATGACCCCTGGTACTATTATAGACTGATTGAAAACTGCATTCACAATTTCCCAAATAGAATCTGGTTTGACCCCTTTACATACTACCCCTATGGGTCCTACACTCATTTCGGACCGTTTCTTGTTTATCTGGGTGCAATAGCCTCAATGATTGCCGGTGCAACTGATGGTGAATCAATTCGTACAGTTCTGGCATTTATTCCAGTTTTTGGTGGAATTCTCGTAATATTTCCCACATATCTGCTTGCAAAAGAGGTTTTTGGTAAGAGAGCCGCAGTAATTGCCTCTCTCGCAATTGCAATTATGCCAGGGCAGTTTCTTCAGAGAAGCATGCTCGGATTCAATGATCATCACGTCTGGGAAGTTTTTTGGATGACTACTACTCTCTCTCTTTACATTTTTGCTTTAAACAGGTGGCTAAAATCAGAAAGATGGGATCTCAAAGAGAACATAATCCTTGCCGCGCTGGCCGGTATATCGTTTGGTCTTTACCTGGATACCTGGGCACCCGGGTTTATACTTGGTATAGTAATAGCAATCTTTCTGTATCTTGCTCTTTTACTGAGGTTCGATCTGAAAAACGCTCTCCCACTGACGTCTCTTTTCTTCCTTTTCGCCGCTCTGATTTACCTCCCCTTCGCATTCAAGGCACCGGGATTCAGCACAACCCGCTACACACCTTTTCAGCTTCTGCTTCTGATTTCACTGAGTGTTTTTATGTCTCTCCTCTGGATCCTTGATACAAGATATGAAAGAATTCAGAAGGTGATACGGGTTAGTGAGCAGTCAGTTTTACTGGTCATCCCCGTAATCGCTTTAATAGCTCTNCCTTCGTTTGCTCCAGATCTCTATGCCAACATTGCTAAAATTTTACATGTGGTTCAGCCAAAGGGTGGAGCACTTACGGTTGCTGAAGTTTATCCGTTCTTTTTCACGAGAAATGGNGAGTTTACCTTAACAAATGCAATCATTCACTTTGGTGTAACATTCTTTTTCGCACTACCAGCAATGATCTACTCAATTTATAGAGTTTACAGGGAAAGGAGTACTGCTGAACTTGCAGTACTTCTCTGGGCATTCGTGATGTTCATTGCTCTGTGGGGGCAGAACAGATTTGCCTACTACTTTGCGGTTGTTGCCGCTGTTTATGCTGCACTCGCACTTCACAAGCTCTTCGAGAAATTGCACTTCTATGCAGCAATGGAAAATCTTTTGGGAAACAGAGTGAAAATGAGTTATCTNAGATTCGCTGTCGCGATTCTGGTTGCAATTGCACTCATCTGGCCAACCTACGCTCTCTCAGAGTGGGAAAGTGGAAACACAGGAGGCCCAAACAAGCAGTGGTTTGACGCTCTGGTCTGGCTTGGGGCTAATACACCGGGCAGAGAAAACTACGACAGTTATTACTACCAGCTTTATGATTATCCATCNAACCACTCNGCTCCTTATTCCTATCCATTCGAAACATATGGGGTAATGAGCTGGTGGGATTACGGACACTGGATTGAAGCCATAGCGCATCGCATGCCGATAGCAAACCCCTTCCAGAAGGGAATTGGGAATAAATACAACAATGTTCCCGGAGCAGCACCCTTCTTCACTGCTTTTAACGAAAGTGAGGCNGANAGAATTGCTGAAAAGCTGAANGTTAGATATGTTGTGAGCGATGTTGAAATGGCAACCGGTAAATTCTACGCCATGGCTGTATGGGCTGAAGGCTCACTCCAAAAGGCAGAAAAATACTACTACGGGCTGACCTACATAACCCAAAATGGGATGGTTGGATTTGCTCCATCAAGATGGGAAGTGCCACCAAACTCCGTTGTTTTACCTATGGCCAATCCAAGCATACATTACTACAAAACCATGGAAGCTCGACTCCACATTTTTGATGGTGNGGGTCTGCATCATTACAGAATGATCTACGAAAGCAAGCCTGACAACCTCTGGCAAAAAGCTCTCGAGATAACAAAACAGAAGGGTATGGAAAAAGCTCTAAATGATACAACTATTTTCAGAACTGCGCTTATGGTGGCGTATCAGAACACAATTAGTGGTTATCCAATGCCCATTTTCACCCAAGAGGTTTTGACAAAGTATGTTTATCGAGTTCTGTATCAGAAAAAGCTGGGAATTGAACTCCAGAGTCTCGCTCCAAGTGGATACGTCAAGATTTTTGAGAGGGTCAAGGGTGCTAAGATTACCGGAAGAGTGGAGAATGCAACTCAGGTTGAGCTAACAGTCACGATTAAAACAAATCAGAATCGGACGTTTGATTATGTGTTGAAAACAAACGTAACAGACGGTACGTATTCGTTCATAGTTCCTTACGCACAGGACACATCTTATGCCGTTAAACCGATAACCCCCTATCGAATTACAGCAGGGGGCATCGTGAAGGAAGTAAATGTAACAGAGGAACAGGTGCTCAACGGTGAGACTATACATCTTGACCTCATCTAAACATATTTATTTCAAGTCTTGGTTAAGTAAAAGCTAATGAGAGCAATCATACTCGCAGGTGGATACGCCACCAGACTATGGCCAATTACCAAAACGAGAGCTAAACCTCTGCTTCCAATTGGAAGCAGAAAGATAATAGACACGATTTACGAGAAACTTATTGAATTCGATATCCCTGTTCTGATATCCACAAACAAGAGATTTGAAGATGACTTCAGGCGATGGGCAAAAGGGAAAAAAGTTGAAGTCATCGCTGAAGAAACCCGGAAAGAGGAGGAGAAACTGGGTGCTGTGAAGGCACTGGCGGAGATTTCAAAGGACATAAACGATGACATTTTCGTTGTTGCTGGTGACAACATTTTCTCGTTTGATCTCAGGAAGCTGATGAATCACTTTGAAAAGGAGAAGGTACCTGTAACAGCTCTTTACGATGTCGGAGATTACGAACTTGCAAAAAGATACGGAGTAGCTGAGCTGGATGGTGGAAGAGTTGTGAAATTTTACGAGAAGCCTGAGAGACCTCCATCAACTCTTGTAGGAGTTGGAATTTACATTTTTCCCAGAGATGTTATTGAGCTGCTGACCAGATATGTAAGGGAAAATGAAAGAAGTGACAATCTTGGCGATTTTCTTTCCTATCTCTGTCAGAAGAGAAAGGTCGCTGGGCACATTTTTTCTGATGGTAGCTGGTATGATGTAGGGAATCCCGATTCTTACATAGAGGCGTTTAAGTTCTATACTGATCATTATGTGGACAAGAGCGTGGAGATTGAAAAAGCAGCAAAAATAATAGAACCTGTTGTGATTGAAAAAAATGTGGTGATCAGGGGCAGATCGATAATAGGGCCATATGCATACATAGGGAAGGGTTGTGAAATAGATTCTTCAGACGTTAGCGAGAGCGTCGTTTTTGAGAGAAGCATCCTCAAAAGAGTGAGGTTGTGGAGAAGTATAATTGATGATAGGTGCGAGATTAGAAATATAGAACTGAGCAGTTCGATAATAGGAGGACANGCAAAAATCCAGAGAGGCTGAAGTTGGGAATAACAGGTTGGTGAACATCGATTGAAAGTCGCAATTCTTGACGGATATGTGGATGAACCCTCATGTCTCGGAGTTCCCCCCTATGTAGCTCCCTATCCGAGGTACATTGCCGGAATGCTTCGAGAATTTGGAGTTAGTCCCCTCTACATAACAATAGACAGGCTCAGAGAGGATGTAGAGCTCAAAAATAGACTTACGAGATTCGACCTCCAAATCATCATTGCTGGAATCGCAGTTCCTGGAAAATATCTTGGAGGTAAACCCCTTTCAAAAAAGGAGATCTATGGACTCAACCTTGCCCAGGAAAACATTCTGGTGGGACCAGTTGTTCTCGAGATGGGAGACAAAGAGCTGAAACAACTCGAAGATGTNTCCATATTTCCTATCCAGTTCCCATTTGAAAAAAGACTTTTCCAGTTTCTGAGCGACTTTTTCAGAAATCCAAAACCAAAATTTGACCTAGACANGTTCTCAATCTCTGGAGCCGATGTTATAAAACAACATCCGGATTATCCGTACATAATCTGCGAAATCGAGACATACAGAGGATGTTACTGGGGAAAATGCTCATTCTGTATCGAGAGAATTCACAAATTCTGGATGAGAGATGCCAAAAGTGTGGTTGCTGAGATTAAAGCCCTCTACAATTCTGGGGCAAGATTCTTCAGACTTGGAAGACAGACAGATTTCCTCACCTATCTTGCAGATTACGGAGATGAGGGTGTGCCTGAGCCAAATCCAGATAGAATGAGAGCTTTTCACAGGCTAATTTGGAGTGAATGTCCGAAAATAAGAACACTACACTTGGATAACATCAATCCAAAAACAATCGCAGAGTATCCAGAAAAGTCAGCTGAGATTATTAAAATAATTATAACTTACCAAACTCCAGGAAATGTGGCAGCGATGGGGCTTGAAAGTGCTGATGAAACTGTTGTAAGAAGAAACAGTCTTTGCGCGAGCCCGAACGAGGTTATGAAAGCCATCGAGATTGTAAACAGATACGGAAGATTTGCTGGTTATAACGGGCTTCCCTATTTTCTTCCCGGAGTAAATTTTGTAATCGGATTAAAGGGTGAAACAAAAGAGACGTTCAGTAAAAACCTGGAGTTTCTTAGAGAGGTTACAGACAGAGGATTTTTGCTCAGAAGAATTAACATCAGACAGGTTAAAATCTTCAGAGGTACACCGATGGAAAAAGAGGGTTACAGAAGACTGAAAAGACATAAAAGATATTTCAGAGCATTCAAAAAAACAGTCCGTGAGGTGATAGACAATCAGATGATGAGGAGAATACTGCCCAGAGGTAGAAAACTGACAGATCTGAGGTGTGAGATGGAGGGAAAAATAACCTACGCGAGACAACTCGCTACCTACCCGATCCTTGTTGGAATAGTTGGCAGATATAAAAGAAACACGTTTTTAGATGTGCGAGTTGTGGACTGGGGTTATAGAAGTGTAACAGCTGTTAAATACCCACTCAACGTAAACAAGGCAACTTACGACCAGCTTCAAAGCATCTTGGGAGATAAGGTATCAGTAATAATCTCAAAGAGACCCTTTAAGTCCATTGAGGAAGTAAAAAATATCTTCAGAGAAGCGGAAATGTACTTCACACTGGACAATGAAAGTAAATTACATGAACAAAGATGAATAATCACTAAAATTAGTTTTAATCATGATTAGTAGGAAAGTTTTAAATAATACCCAATTTGTTAATTCTAAAAACGGATATGATTCATCTATTAATAACAAAAATGGAAAATGGAAAAAGCTATATGCGGGAGAGATACAGCAATTAAGGTGATCTGAATGAACATATTTGATAACTTTTTAAGCTCAGGGGCTATATTTAAAAATAGAGACGTCTTACGGCACAGTTACACCCCCAATTATCTCCCCCACAGGGAAGCCCAGATCAATCAGCTTGCACTCCTTCTGTCACCCGCACTGAAAGGTGAAACCCCTTCTAACATTTTTATTTATGGTAAAACTGGTACCGGTAAAACTGCAACTGCAAAATTTGTGGGAAAGCAACTTGAAGAAGCGAGCTTGAAGGTAAACTCCGATATTGTGATTCATTACATAAACTGCGAGATAGTTGATACCGCTTACAGAGTTCTTGCGAGTATTGCAAGGAAATTTGGTAGAAATGTACCCATGACAGGCTGGCCAACAGATCAGGTGTATGAAGAGGTCAAGAGAGCCGTGGATTCAAGAGAGCTCAGACTGATAATCATTCTNGATGAAATCGACAAGCTTGCAAGAAAGGGTGAGGAGGCCCTCTACAGTCTCACAAGGATGAACTCTGACCTTGAAAACGCGAGGGTTAGTCTTGTGGGCATATCTAACAATCTCAAGTTCAAGAGTTTTCTCGATGCAAGGGTTTTGAGTTCCCTGAGCGAGGAGGAAATTGTATTTCCCCCGTACAATGCAGAGCAGCTTGAAGACATTCTTCTCCAGAGAGCTGAAATGGCTCTTAATGACGGGGTGCTTGAAGATGGTGTCATTCAGCTTTGTGCTGCTATTGCAGCTCAGGAACATGGAGATGCAAGAAAAGCTCTTGATTTACTTAGAGTTGCTGCCGAAATTGCCGAGAGAGAAGGAAGCAGCAAAATCAGAGTTGAACACGTGAAAAAGGCTGTGAGGAAAATTGAAACTGACTACATGATGGAGACTGTCAGAACTCTACCNATACAGAGCAAGATACTTCTCTACAGCATGGCATTACTTTCACAGCATACGGAGAAGTTTACCACTGGGGAACTTTATTGCGTTTACAAGAAGCTATGCGGAAAGGTTGGAATAGATGCTCTAACTCAACGCAGGGTGAGTGATCTGATTTCAGAACTTGACATGCTGGGAGTTGTGAACTCAGTTATCATTTCAAAAGGCAGATATGGAAGAACGAGAGAGATGAGACTTGAATCCGAGCCCGAAACTTTAAAGAAAGTTCTGGAGGAGGACTACAGACTTCAAACTCTGAAAAATTACGAGGGGGATCTCAGAAAACTTGCCAGTCTGAAAATATTCGAAACTGGGTAGTCTCACCAATCTCTCTCTTTTTTTCTTTCTCTAAGNTCATAACAAAAATTTAAGAGTTGATAAAGTTCCTCATACGTTGCATCTCCGTAGTCGCATGCTTCTGTCGGAATGCGCCCCGTTCTTTTGACTGCTGTAACCGCTGNTTTGATATCAAAACTTCTCCCAAAAACCAGCCATGCTGCGAGAATGAATCCTGTTCTTCCCACACCACCATTACAGTGTACAACCACTTTCTTGCCCGCTCTATCAGAGTCCCACAGAAACATCATTATCCTTTCGAGGTCTTCTCTGCTGCACAGATTCATCTCTTCAACTGGCACCCACAGAACGTTTCTTTCTCCAAAGCTTTCTCTGTAACATTTCAGGAGAGGTACAGAGTAGTACGTATTAAGTTCTGAATCTGAAAGCAAACAAACAACCCTCTCAACACTGTTTTTCTTAACATACTCAATCCACTTGTTTATCTGGTCATAATCAACTTTGAAGTCATGATAGCCAGGNCTATGAGCTCCGAATACAGTGTCCTCACAATTACATGCTGCTCTGAAATTAAGAATCATGTTTGAGTGCAATTAAAAGTTTTAGAATATCGACGGCGTGTTTGCAGTTGAACCATGGATCTTCGCCTTCAACCAGGTTGCAATGAGACTTAATGTGGAGATTGGTACAATTCGAGTCGCTTTTAATCCCATGAACTTCATCAGGGCCTCGGTTACAGCAGCAAGATCGTTGCAGTAGGGCACTTCTACAACTTTCCGATACTTTTTCTTCAGATAGTCTCCCACCTCTTCCACAGCACATGGACCCACGACAAGTACAGGTGGTTTGAGATTTTCGAGTTCTTCTTGATAGAAGCCCTTTCCAAAAACAATTGTGAATTCTCCACTTCCATCGTAGTCCACATGCAGCATCTCAAGAACCATTAGCGTATTATCCTGGCATCCCTCGTTACAAGCTCTCTCTTTACCCTTAACTATTTTAACCCCTTCTGGGTATATTCCGAGAGGTTTGTGAGAGTATTTCTGCTTGAACCGGCTGATATCTCCCTCAATCTCTATTTTATCAGCAATGTCGTATTTTTCATTGGCCAGTTTGAGGTGTTCAACTTCATCAACTTCGAATCCAAGAATCTTTGATGCAACTATGTCTGCTGCGAGGGCATCGTTGCTGGCAACGAATANGTTCATTGGAACCACATACTTATCATACATTTTTTCAAGTGGATAATGGCCGTTCACAACAGCAAATTCGCCATCAATCACCGAAAAATCTGGCTTTATAAAGTCGTATATTGCAGCGATGAACTTATGAAGTTCAAACTTGCTGTGGTGGATTCTGCGATCTTTGTGGTATATAAACCCGAACTGATTTTTAAGATTCAGGGTTACGGTAGTCATGTCGTGAGTTTTCAGTTTTGGAAGACTGAGGTAAAAAGCATCACCATTCTTTATATTTTCATATACGATCTTTGGAAAGTCAACTTCAAATTCGCCAATCCTGACTCTGGCACTTTTCTCCTCGTCGAGATAAATGGGCTTGGCACCCTTCTCTTTCGTAACCCGTTCGATTCCCGTTACCTTGAAAACAAGACGGGTGAAATTTCCCTGAGTGCAGTTTTCCATTACATAAACTCTACTGGCTCCATGATCGTAGAGTGCATCTATTGCTGCCCCAATTATGTGGGGAGACGTGTAGCAACCCTTTCTGAAGTCCACAGCGTTTATTTTGATGTAGACATCTCTCCCGTTTATCTCAAGGTCATAATCTGAAAAGAGTTTTTTGAAAGTTTTAACCGCTTCACCGATCGGAGTTACGGTTACCCTAACCATATTATGAGTAAATTTCATATTTGATATATCTTTTTGCATTCCTGTCAGATAAAGATTAAAAATTATCTATCTAATTTTATTCCCATTCTATACCTAAAATTATTTACCAAGCTCAATTTCTCCTGCTTTTTTCTCCAGATACTCAATGATCTTCCTAACAGCGTTTGCCAGAATTTTTCTGTTATCGTATTTCTCCAGAATTTTTTTAATTTCTACTCTGTCCAGTCTCTTCAGTTCTCTGGCAAATTTCACCATGTTTGGGATAGCTCTTGTTATATTGTCCACAATTGAGATATCAGCCATGAGAGATGTTCTTGATAGAGGATTCAGATCAATTGCTATTACTTTTTTTCCGTGCATCTTCAGAATCTCACACCTATCTCCATCCTCCAAGGGAACGAGAACGACATCGGCGACATAAATGCCTCTGCTATCAACTATTCTCCTTGCCGATTCGAGACCTTTGAGTTCAGCATCGCATGCTGCAAGAACCTCTATCCCGAATTGTTCCAGGTATTCTTTTATCTTTTGTACCCGCTCTTTGGAGAAGTGGAAGATGTTGACCTCGACAAAAGCACCAACTTCGGCTGATAATTCTGCTATCTCTCTTCCACTAAGCACAGCGGCGTTTCCGTTTACTGATATCACTGGGTGTTTTGAGAGCAGCATTGCAGCCACAGCAGCTTTTTCAGCCTCTATTGCGAAATCATTGCTTTTTTCACCCATTATGTAGTCAAATGCTTCTCCCCTTCCATGCGCTATCAACCCCTGTATGGCCACGATTCCTTCCTCCATNCCCTCAACCAGTTTTTCCCTTGTTATAAGAGAGAGGTATCGGGGATGCGATGGCGGTATTTCCACAACACTCACCCCGCATCTGGTTTATCTGCAGACTTTTCAGCAACTCCAAGAAACTCCGCCAACTCTTTCAGAGAATCAAAAATATAGTCAGCGTAGGACTTAAATGATTCCAGCATCCCCCTGTTCTTATCATTTAGTATGAGTGCTGTTTTAGTTCCTGCTTCTTTCCCTGCTATCAGATCAAAAATAAAGTCTCCAACGGTGATGGCGTTTTCGGGCTTTACTCCAAACATATCAAGGGCCAGCAATATGGGTTCTGGGGAGGGTTTAGGTTTGGCATCTTCTCTGGAAATTACGAAATCCAGTTTAAATCCAAATTTTCTTGCGGCAATTTCCACACTTTTCCTGCTGTTTCTGGTCACAATTCCCTTTATCACACCCGCATTTTCAAGGTTTTTCAGCAGTTCATATGCGTAGTAGGCAGCTCTCGACTTTCTTGCACTCTCTATTTCATATGACTCAAGGATTTTAAGTGCCTGAGCTCTTTTACGATGGTCCCGAATCTCAAGAATGGATTCCAGCACAAAAACCTTCTCAATACCAAGTTTTTTTCTGATTTCATCGAATGGGAGGTTAAACTCAATGAGGGTCCCGTCAAAATCGAGAATGACCATTTCAAATTTTTTAACAGATTTTCCACCTGTTTCCTTCCTTCTCTTTTCCACACACATCACCAATCAACTTNATGAATCCTTCTCCTTAACTGTGCTGCCACAAACTCTGGGTTGTCTGCAAGGTAGATACTTCTTCCAACTATGATGCCGTCGGCATATCTGAGAGCTTCAAGACTGCCACCTTGGTACCCAACACCTGGAGAATATATCTTTAACCGTCCCGCTACATCCCTTATTTTGGAAATTCTGTCAACTCTGGTGGCAGGAGCAATTAAACCGTGGCATCCCAGTTCCCTTGCCATTCTGGCTATTTCAACTGAATGTGCTGCCATGAATTGCTGGCCACCAGAACTGCTCAATTCAGTTACCACATAGATTTCCCCATTGTATCTCTCCGAAACTTCAAGTAGAGCTTTCAGCATATCACTTCCACAAAAACCGTGTGCTATCACAGCTTCCGCACCCGCTCTGAACGCAGCCTCGGCTATAAGAGAGCTGGTATAGGGTATATCAGCTATTTTAAAGTCAGCAATAACTGGTTTAATACTGGAAAGTTTTCCAATGATCTGAATTCCGGAAGAGAGGACAAGTGGATAATTAACTTTGATTCTGTCCACACTGTCACGAACCCTTTCTGCTATATCCAGTGCTTTTTTCTCATTCATTACATCGAGAGCGAGGATCAGTTCCTTCATCATACCTGTGGCAGCATCCAGATACTAAAACTTTGGTATTGAGATTTGATATTGAGTGGAGACTCCGAGTTTTGATGATATTAAGGGGCTTCTTGCCTCGTTAAAACTTGACAAACCGCTAACCCAAAACTTTCAGGCTAAATAGAGAAAATTTAAGTTCAGGATGAACTACAAGGCATGATGCCAGATGATTTTGAGTTGATAAGAAAAAAGAGGTCAGAATGGGAAAAGAAGTGTCTGGCTCCGTGGCTTGAAAAAGGAGAAAGAGAGGAGAAATTTGAAACCCTCTCAGGAATTGAAGTAAGTGAGATTTACGATCCCNTGGATATCGGACACATCAGTTATCTGAGGGACATAGGATACCCCGGCGAATTTCCGTTTACCAGAGGCGTTTACCCCACGATGTATCGAGGAAGACTCTGGACGATGAGACAGTTTTCGGGCTTTGGTACTGCTGAAGATACCAATGCAAGGTGGAAACTTCTTCTTGAAGAAGGTGAAACTGGACTGAGCACAGCTTTTGACTTTCCAACCCTGATGGGACTGGACAGTGATGATCCGCTTGCTGATGGAGAGGTGGGTAAGGTTGGTGTAGCTATCGACACACTCAGGGACTTTGAGATTCTCTTCGATGGTATCCCCCTTGACTCCATTTCAACCTCTTTCACAATAAATCCTCCAGCAGGGATAATTCTCGCCATGTATGTAGCAATCGGGGATATGCAGGGTGTTCCAAGAGATCAGCTGCGTGGAACAATTCAGAACGACATGTTGAAGGAATTTCATGCTCAGAATACCCTTGTTCTTCCCCCGGAACCTTCGCTGAAAGTCATTGTGGACATATTTGAGTGGGGGGTAGAGAATGTTCCCAAGTTCAACCTGATAAGCATCTCTGGATACCATATACGTGAAGCTGGCTCAACTGCAGTACAAGAACTGGCGTTTACAATTGCAGACGGGATGGCTTACGTAGAGGCAGCAATGGAGAGAGGAATCGACATAGACAGACTTGCACCTCAGCTCAGCTTCTTCTTTAANTCTCACAACGACTTCTTTGAAGAAATAGCGAAGTTCAGGGCAGCGAGAAGGATGTGGGCAAAAATCATGAGAGATGAGTACGGGGCAAAAAATCCACGTTCATGGTGGATGAAATTCCACGTTCAGACAGCAGGTTGCTCTTTAACAGCACAGCAACCTCTTAACAACATCGTAAGAACAACAATACAGGCGATGGCAGCCGTTCTGGGTGGCTGCCAGTCTCTGCACACAAACAGTTTTGATGAAGCATGGGCGCTGCCAAGTGAAGAAGCGGTAAGAGTTGCGCTCAGAACTCAGCAGATAATTGCATACGAGAGTGGAATACCTTCAACAGTCGATCCACTTGCAGGAAGTTATTACGTTGAATGGCTAACAGACAAGATGGAAAAGCTTGCATGGGGCTACATAGAGCAGATAAGGAAAATGGGGGAGGGAAGCATGCTCAGAGGCGTTCTTAAAGGTATCGAAAATGGATTCTTTGTTAAGGAGATTTCAAATGCTGCTGCAAGATATCAGAGAGAGATTGAGGAGGGTAAGAGAGTAATTGTTGGGGTGAACAGGTTTACAATCGAAGAGGAATTAAAGATCCCTATATTGAAAGTCGATCCCGAAGTCCAGAGAAGGCAAATCGAGAGGTTAAAACAGGTCAGAAGAGAAAGAGACAACAGGGAAGTTAAAGAAGCTCTGGAATGGCTGAGAAGTGCTGCAGAAAATGAGGAGAACGTCATGCCACCAATTCTGAGAGCTGTAAAAGCCTATGCCAGTATAGGTGAGATTATGGGAGTTCTGAAGGAGCTGTATGGCACATACAGAAAACCTGTAATAATTTAGATGTTGAAGGTGAGCTAAATGGGAAAAATTAGAGTTCTTATCGCCAAAGTTGGTTTAGATGGTCATGACAGGGGGGCAAAGGTTCTTGCAAGGTTTTTGAGGGATGCAGGTTTTGAGGTGATATACACCGGCCTCCATCGCACNCCGCAGGAAGTGGCGATGGCAGCAGTAGAGGAGGATGTTGACGTTGTTGGCATAAGTCTGCACAGTGGAGCTCATCTTGCTCTTGTTCCAAAGGTTATGAAGTATATCGAGGAATATGGAGGAAATCTGGATGAAATTCTGATTCTGGTTGGAGGGATAATTCCAACCGATGACATCGAAAGACTCAAAGAGATGGGTGTTGATGAGGTGTTTATTCCTGGAACACCTGTCAGGGAAATTGTGGAGTACATAAAGAAAAATGTTAAGAGAAAAAGCGAGGTTAAGCGAGATGCATAAAGGAGACAAACAAAGAGTCAAAAACATGGGAAGGTGTATGGATGGGCACGGAAATAAGATATGACCAGAACATAGTTGATGAACTTGTAAGAGGGATATTTGAGGGCAATCGAAGGGCTCTGGCTAGATCAATAACCTTTGTTGAAAATGATTACCCTGAGGGGAAGGAAATTTTAAAGAGAGTTCACAAAAGAACCGGAAAGGCACACATTGTTGGTCTTACAGGATTTCCAGGTGTGGGTAAGAGCACTCTTGTCAGCAAGCTAACAGAGGAATTTCGAAAAAGAGGAAAGAAGGTTGGAATAATAGGTGTAGATCCTGGTTCTCCCTTTACCGGTGGTGCTCTTCTCGGTGACAGGCTCAGGATGGATGGATTTGATGCGAGCAAAAATCTGTGGGTTGATCCAGGCGTGTTTTTCAGAAGCATGAGTTCTCGTGGAAGAGCAGGTGGTTTGGCGGCAAAAACGGGAGACGTTGTGAGACTCATGGATGCTTTTGGTTTTGATGTTATTTTCGTTGAAACTGTTGGTGCTGGACAGAGTGAAGTGGATATAATCGAAGTTGCAGATACATCTGTTGTGGTTCTGATGCCTGAGATAGGGGATGACATCCAGATTAACAAGGCCGGAATTCTTGAAATTGGAGACATCTATGTTGTAAACAAAGCAGATCTTGATGGCGCTGATAAAACTGTAAGATGGTTGAAGGCTATGCTGATGATGACCGAGGAGACTGTTGAAGTGCTTTCCAGAACGACACACAGCGATGAAGNCAGAGTCCAGAGTGGGGAAATTTTCGAGGGTGAAACAGACGACTGGATCCCCCCAGTGTTGAAGACTGTGGCAGACAGAGGGAAAGGTATCAAAGAACTTGCTGACGCAATAGAGGAGCACTACAGATACATGAAAAAGAGCGGTCTTCTTACCGTAAGGAGAAAGGAGAGGGTAAAAAGAGAACTGTTTGAACTTGTTATGGAAGAGGTTAAACGAAGAATAAAAACCCNAATGAACTTCAGGGAGATTCTGGATGAAATAGTGAAGGGTGGCATTGACCCTCACACCGCAGCAGAGGAAATCGTTCGGAAACTTGTCAAATCGTAAATTCTAAACTGGTGAGGATATGAAAGATCCCACGAAAACAACACTAGCGGATGGGAGAACCGTCGGCAAAGATTCAGATATTGCATGGTTGATCGGAACTGTTGATGAAGTGAATGCTTTCATAGGACTTGCAAAGGTATTTGCAAAGAACAAAGACATTAAGGAAGTTCTTGGGAACGTACAGAGATTGATGTTTAAGATTGGTTCTGATTTTGCTCTTGGACCCAAGATTACAGAGGAGGATTACGAATGGCTATTGTTAATGATTGACCGATTTGAGCGAGAAGTGAACAAACCAAGAAATTTTGTCATTCTTGAAAAGGATGAGAGTACGGCTTTTCTCAGTGTTGCCAGGGCTGTTGTCAGGAGAGCTGAGAGGTGGGCAGTTAAACTGAGGAGGGAAGGAATTGCCTCAGAACTCGCCGTGGAATGTCTGAACAAACTCAGTTATCTTCTTTACCTTCTTATTCTCAAGGAGGGTGGAGAGTTTGAAAAAATTTGATTTTGAAGAGGTGAAATTATGTCGGAGATGAGAGATGTAGCCATACTGGGAGTTGGAATGACAAAATTTGGTAAACATCCTGATAGATCTCTTGTCGATCTATTTGCTGAGGCNTTTTTCGAGGCCTTTGAAGATTCAAACATCGAACTGAGAGACATAGAAGCGCTATACTACGGAAATTTTGTTGGGGAAATGACCGACGGTTCCGCAAATCTTGCTGGTTTCATGGCAGACGAGATAGGACTGTGTGGGATTCCAGCGATAAGGTACGAAGGTGCATGTGCATCCTCAAGCGTTGCTTTTAGAGAAGCTGTAAGAGCAGTTGCAGCCGGTTACTATGATTGTGTGGTCGTGGGTGGAAGCGAAAGGCTCTACAGTGCTGGAACAGCTATTGGAACGAGAGCTCTTGCAACTGCTGTGGATGGAGTTTACGAAATCGTCGCTGGTCTCACGTTTCCCGGTGTATTTGCTCTGGCTGCAAGACTCTACTCCAGAATTTACGATATACCGCTGGAGAAACTGAGAGAGATGATGGCTCAAGTTTCGGTGAAAAATCACAGATACGGAGCGATAAATCCCAAAGCTCAGTTTTACGGGAAGTTTGCCGATTTGAAAATTGAGGATGTGTTGAACTCAAAGGTAGTTTCATCACCTCTTACACTCTTCGATTGCTGCCCAATGACTGATGGAGGGAGTGCTGTGATTGTTGCATCGGCAGAATTTGCTGAAGACGTCATTGAAACACCTGTTTACGTAAGAGGCACAGGTCAATCGTCAGCTGGCAGTTTATTCAGGCAGAGAGAAGACATCGTTAGAGCCATTCCACGAAAAAGAGCAGCGGAGATAGCATTTAAAGAAGCAGGGATGCAACCAAAAGATATAGATTTTGTTGAAGTTCATGACTGCTTCACAATAGCTGAGATAATTGCAACCGAAGCGATGGGCTTCTTTGAATATGGAAAGGGATGNTATGCTGTTTCAGATGGNGTTACTGAAATCAACGGCGATTTGCCAGTAAATCCTGATGGTGGGCTGATTGGTAAGGGTCATCCCGTAGGAGCTACTGGGNCCTCTCAGATTTACACAGCAGTTAAACAGTTGAGGGGTGAATTCAAGTTCAATCAGGTAAAAAACGCTGAGAATGCCATGACAGACACCTTGGGTGGTGATTTTGGGACACTTGTTAATATAATTCTCAGCATCCACAGGAGGTGAATAATGACCGGAATTGCTTTTACGAAATTTTTCGATTTGCTGCTTGAGGGAAAGCTTATCGGTCAGAAATGCAGAGACTGTGGAACTTACACATGTCCTCCGAAGACCACATGTGATGGTTGTGGAGGCAGAAATCTGGAAATTGTCGAGCTGAGTGGAANAGGGAGAATTGCCACCTTTACGACAACCTATGTAGCTCCTTCTGGATACGAGGAAGACGCTCCTTACGTCGTTGCCTTTGTTGAACTTGACGAGGGGCCGTGGATTGCTGGTAGGGTTGATATAAACGTAAGCGATGCAGAGGATTTTGGACAGGAGCTTATTGGAAAGAAAGTTGAAGTATTCGGAAAGGAGATGCCTCCAGAGCAGTTCTACCCTGATAAAAGACGTCGTGTTGTTTTGATGTTCAGACTCCTTGATTAAATTTTTTAATTAAAAAGAAAGGAAAAAATATATAAAAGTTATCGNCCCTTGAACTTTGGTTTCTCCTTCCTCAGAAATGCTGAAACTCCTTCTCTGAGATCTTCTGTGGAGAATATTATGCCTCCACCAAAGCTCTCCATTTCCAGTCCAATATCCATTGGGACTTCTCCACCCTTGTTCACCAGTCTCTTGATTATTGCCATGGCTATGGGTGCACAGCTCTCAACTATGTTCTTTGCATATTTCATAACCTCTTCTTCGAACTTGTCATCGTCGAAAACTTTGTTAACCAGACCAAATTTCTCAGCTTCCTCGGCGGAAATTCTCTCTCCTGTAAGGGCAAGTTGCATTGCTCTGCTGATTCCCAAAAGCTTTACAGCCCTCTGCGTACCACTCCAGCCGGGTATCAATCCAAGTGTAACCTCTGGGAATCCAAGAATCGCTGATTTTTTCGCCAGTCTGATGTCACAGTTCATTGCAAGTTCGAGTCCCCCACCAAGTGCATAGCCGTTGATGGCTGCTATTACAGGTTTCGGAATCTCGCTTAACCTTCTGAAAATTCTCTCCCCCTTCCTGAGGTGTTCCATAAAATCGAATGGATGAGTTATCAGGGTTGTAAGATCAGCTCCAGCAGAGAATGCTCTATCCCCAGCGCCTGTTATCACTATAACTCTTGTATCATTATCGTTCCAGAGCATTGTAATTGCCCTGTCGAGTTCTTCTATCAGTTCTGGGGTCAGAGAGTTCATTCTATCAGGTCTATTGAGGATTATTTTTGTAATCTTGGTTTCAGGGTCTTTTTCAAGGATTATCGTTTTGAAACCCTCTTCTTCTTTTTCTTCTTTCTTTTCTTTCTTCTCCAGAAGTTCCTTGAGTTTACCCTTCTTGAGAGTTTCAGTGGGTTCAAATATCTTCTTTCCATACTGTTTTGCAAGTTCCTCCAGTCTTTTTACAATCTGTTCCTCTGGGAAGTTCTTTGCAAGTTCAAAAGGACCAAATGGTCTATTCAATCCAAGTTTAACTGCTGTGTCGATATCTTCAGGGCTCGCCACCCCCATTTCGACAAGCTTCACAGCTTCGTTTAACTCAACAAATGTGAAATCCATTGGATTCACTTTATCGGTTGCCTTTGATGTATCAATCTGTGGTCTCCCAGCACTCCAGTCGTAGAAGCCTCTGCCAGTCTTCTTTCCAAGTTTCCCTTCCTTAACCATCTGCTCAAGAATTTCTGGAACCCTGTAATCGGGACTGATAGCTTTCTCGTAGTACTTCATTGCATGGTAGAAAATGTCAACACCAGTAAAATCCATCAGTTCAAATGGACCCATTGGGAGTCCAAGTTTCCTTATCGTTGCATCAACTTCTTCTGGAGTTGCTACCCCCTGCTCGAGTATTGACATCAGAAGTGCTCCTGCAGGAGCTTGAACCCTGTTCACAATGAAACCTGGCACGTCCTTCTCCACCCTAACCGGGACTTTACCAATACTCTTAACAAATTCAATCATCAACTCCATTGTTTCCTCGCTTGTTTTCTCACCCTTGATAACTTCGACAAGTCTCATCAATACTGGTGGATTGAAGAAGTGCAGACCAACAAATTTATCCTCCCTTTTGGTTGCTTTTGCCAGATCTGTAATCCTTATTGTTGAAGTGTTGCTGGCAAAAATACACTCAGGCTTGGCGATTCTGTCACATTCTGCAAAAACTTCAGTTTTGATTTCAAATACTTCAGGTACTGCTTCTATGATTAGATCTGCATCTTTCACAGCTTCTTCAAGGTCAACCACAGGCTTAATTCTTGCAAGAATTTCGTCAATGTTTTTCACTCTTCCTTTCTGTTCGAGTTTCACCAGACTCTCTTTTATTCTCTGCATTCCCCTGTCAACAAACTCCTGCTTGATATCTCTCATTGTCACATCATAGCCAGCGATTGCGCATACTTCCGCTATTCCATGTCCCATATCGCCGGCACCAAGAACTGCAACCTTCTTAATTTTCTCTCTCACATCCATTAAAACCACCGAGTTAAAGCTATCCCGAGAAGCTGATAAATGTTTCCATATTTACTGGCCATGTTCAGAATTTTGATTTAGCAGATAAGTGAAGTGGACAGAGGCTTAGTTCTATATTCTGTAATCAGTATTCAGCAAAAACGGGATACCACTCTAATCAAAATTTGTGCAGAATTCAGAGTTTCGAAATAAAGTTTTTCACATCCTCCTCGACCTTGGAGTAATCGTATGTGCAGGCTGAGACGTTGCCAACAGGCATACCTCTTAATTTCAAAGGATTAAACGATTCTCTACCACCAAAAACTATCAGAGTATCGCATTTATACGTTCTGCCTGCTATCTCCACCCCTTCAACCCTTTCCTTGCCAATAACATTGATATCCTCATCAAGCCCGCAGAATTCAACCTCATACCCCAGTCTGTAAAGCTGAGATTCGGCCAGTTCAAGAATCTTACTTTCTTCTCCCTCTTTCCCAGCAAGGAGAACTTTACTACCTATTNTCATGTTCTCTGAAAGGAGTCTTAAAGCAGTTTCAAGAGTGTATATACCAGCGACTCTCTTTCCAATAACATTGAGTTTTGCTGGGACTATATCTGTAGCACCTGTGCACAGAAGTATCTTCTTTGCTTCAAACCTTTTCAATCCATTTTCCGAGCTAACAATAACAGGTTTTGATTTGATAACAGTCCCCTTCTCTACGGCTACCTCTTTTTTCAACTCTTCGATTTCCTCGATGTATTTCTCATACGCAGAGTTAAAATCACTGAGTTTGGATAAAAAACTCAATTCTCCACCAACCTCCTTCATTTCAAAGATGAGCGTTTCGAATCCCTCTTCAATTAGCTTTTTCCCGCACATCAGACCTGCGTATCCTCCGCCTACTACGACATAATCTACTGCTGCCGCCATGCCACATCACTTCCCTCTCTGTCTTTCACTACTCTTTTAGTATGTCTCTGCATTAAAATTATTATGTCAGCTATACACTTGTTGCAATCCATGCCAGCCCATGTCAAATGTCTAACACCATCGAGACATGGTGCATCGTCGATTGCCTGTTTTATCTCAGCTTTACTTACAAGATTGCAGAGGCAGACAATTTCACCGTACTCTGGATTTTCCTGAATTGCTTTTTCGATTTCGTCTTCATTCATTTTTGAGANTCTCTTCATGGGAGTCGGTTTACTGATAGTTTTCTTCTTTCTGAGATCCATTCCACTTCCTGCGAGCATTCGGAGAACCATCTTTGCTATAGCAGGTGCAGCAGTGAGACCAGGACTCTGAATCCCTGCGACATTGATGAAATTTCTAACAGGCTGATTTATAACGAAGTCTCTTCCAGCCATTGATCTGACTCCAGCATAGTAGGCTACAANGTCTTTGGGCATCCTTTTGAACAGTTTGCCAAACTTTCGTTTAATCCCTTCTATCTCCTGCCTCTTAACACTCGTATCTTCTTTATCGCTCACATCAACAAGATTTGGACCCCATATTGATTTTCCATCGAAGCTCACCAGAGCTCCTCCACCCTTTGTTCTTTTGTCAGGTTTAAGTGGGATTGCCACTACTATGTGTTTGGCAAAATCTTTTTCCCTGAAGACTATATGAGAGCCCTTTCCAGGCAGAATTTCCATTTCATAGCCAACCATTCTTGCAATTTCGTCAGCATACAACCCGGCACAGTTAATGACATATCTTGCTTCAAAATCACCTTTCGTGGTCTTAATAACGAAATGCTTGAGTTTTCTCTCAATACCTGTTACTTTACAGTCAAAGATAAACTCCACTCCATTTGCCATCGCAAATCTCTGAGCTGCCACTGTCATCTCGACAGGGTTAACAACGCCTGCAGACGGAACAAACAGTCCCCCTTTTATATCCTCTCTTACGTTCGGTTCCATTTCAAGAATTTTGTCTTTACTGAGCAGCTTGACCTCCACATTACGGGAAAGATAAAATTTTATGAAAGGGAGGAGGAAAAACGTGATCCAGTTCGTGGCAAGTAGAAGAAGGCCAACTCGCCTGAACTCGAATCCAAGCTCCTCGCTCTCCTCATCCATCATTCTATTGCCTTCGAGACAGAGTTTACTCCTGAGCAATTTGAATGGCAACTGGAATGGATGTATTATCCCAGAACAGCCTTTTGTTTGGCCAAGTCCAGCAGCAGACTTTGCCTCAAAAACCACAACACTTAGCTCGTACTTGGATAGCTCCTTTGCAATGAAACTTCCACTAACTCCTGCTCCAACAATTGCCACGTCGTACACATCTCAAGATTTAAGAAATGCTATAAAAACTTTCACACTGTTTTACCACAATTCCTCTTTAACAAACCTTTCGGTGAAGATCTTAGGGAGAAGGAATTTAACTCCCATGAGTGAGAATAGAGTATGTTCCAATCAGACCTTAAATTAGTGGTTTTTCACCACGGTTTCTTCGGAGAAAGGTTCATAGCNAATCTTATGAACTATCNCAACTCCTGCCCGGCATATGGCGCGTGCGGAATTGACGGATGTACTCAGTGCAAAGAGAACCTGTACAATTTCTCCAAAAATATAATCGCTGCTTTTTCAATGGTAGATCCAGCAACCATGCCAGATTTCATAGAGGATGCAGAGGACTTTCTTCCTAAGTATATTCCAGAAGCCGATATCGCTATTGCGATAAACCTGCATCCGGATGTTCTTGCTGCATTACCTGAAAAAATAAACGGTAAGATCAAAGCACTTATTGTACCTGTAGAGGAACCTCACTGGTGTTCACCAGGCCTCGCCAAGCAGTTAAAGGAGAAGTGTGATGAACTTGGCATTGAGTTTGCTGCTCCAAAACCTTTCTGCAATTTGAGGGAGAGCGAAGAGTTTAACCTAATAAATCGATTCATACGGGAATTTGGGATTGGNTTTCCTGAATTTGAGATATTTTCAGATCAGGATGGAAAACTTAAAGTGAGGATACTCAGAAGCCAGCCATGTGGAGCTGCGTGGTATATCGGAATAAAATTACGTGGTCTGGATTCAGAAATTCTTGACAATATTCGAGAACTCTGGAATGTTGTAAGTGAGGCTCATCACAGTTATCCCTGCACTGCAAGTATGGAAAAAGACAATGAATACGGCGAAACTCTTCTCCATATAGCCGGTTACATAGCAAGACATGCTGTAGATGTGGCTATAGGTTATGAGGGGGATGANGATATACCCGATGTTGTGAAAAAGGTGATAGGTATTTGACACTTCAGCNACCCGTTCACCCCACCACTCTAAAATAAACANGTTCAATCTTGTTTTCTAACCTTCCCCCTTGCTACTGATACTAAGACACCTACAAAGCATAATGAGGAAAATATCAAAAATGATAGTTTTATACTGATCATGAGCTTCCAGTAAACATCGGGAGTTATTACAATTTTACCCATATATATCGTGAAAACAATCATGACGATTCCCATACTGAACATCTGACCTAACAAACGCATTGTTCCCAGAGTAGCTGATGCTACGCTGTAAAACTTTCTTTCAACCGAACCCATAATTGCGTTGGTATTTGGAGAACTGAAAAGAGCGAAACCAAAGCCCATAACGCTCAGAAGTACGACAATACTCTGAATAGGTGTATTCTCGTCTAAAAATGTAAAAAAAGTAAGTGTTAGGGTTATCAAGACCACTCCAAGTGAGGCTACGACTCTTGGCTCCACCCGGTCAGAAAGCCATCCAGCCAGTGGGGAGATGATTGCCATAACAGAGGGCTGAGCTACCAAAACAATACCTGCCTCCTGTGGAGTAAGACNTCTTATGTACTGAAGATATAGACTTAGCAGAAAACCCACTGCAAAAGTAGCAGAGTAGCTTATCAAAGCNGCAAGATTTGAAAAGAGAAAAACCCTGTTTTTTCTGAAAAGAGACATGTTGAGTGCAGGAAACCTCACTTGGCTCTCATATACAACAAAAAAGGTGAGGCAGAGAATACCTGTAAAAAGAAGAAATTTACCCAGAGCTTCTGGGAAAATTGAAAAACCATAAATCAGCAAAAAAAGAGACAAAGCATAGAGAACCGAACCTGCAAAATCAGGTCTCTCCCCTTTTGCTTCAGCCCATTCTCCCTTCACTGTCGATATCGTCGCTAATGCGATAAAACTTGGCAAAAACACGGCAATAAAAATACTTCTCCATCCGAAATTCTGAGTTAGAAATCCACCGAGAAGAGGTCCAAGTGATAAACCAAGATACACGGCTGCAACATTAATCCCAAGAGCCTTTCCCCTTTCCTGCGGAGGAAAAACTGATGAAACAATCGCCGTTGCTGTTCCAAAAATCATTGCAGATCCCACTCCCTGAAAAAATCTTGATACCACAAGTATGATTCCAGAAGTTGATATACTGCAGAAAATTGAGGAGATTGCCACGATACAAATACCCACCGTGAAAACTTTTCTCCTTCCTTTTATATCCGCTATCCTGCCAACTGGAAGGAGAAACATTGCGGCTGATAGGAGAAACGCTGTAGCCACCCAGTTGAGAGTTAAAGCATCAAGCTGAAATTCTCTTGCTATTTCAGGAAGAGCTACATTTATGGCTGAACCCATAAACGGCGTTAAAAAAGACGCCGATGATGACGCAAGGAGAACCACGTATGTTTCTCTTCTTTTGAGACTTTGCATCCCTTATCTGTATGCACACTTTTACAAAAGTTTTATTTTAGACCTCATGAACTAATTAGCTCAGTGAGCTGGAGGAGGTTAAGTGGGTTTAAAAACAGTTGTACCTGCGCAGGTGAGAAATTAATAATCAATTCCAGATCAAATCAGAAACAATATATCTCATTCACGATACTCATTTTCAATGCTCAGACTTCAGATGAAAACAAGGTTACCTAAAAACTGTGCACTGGGTGCCATAAAGGAAATAGCAAAAGAGGCTGTAGTCGAGGTTGAGGGATTTGCAAAAATTGAGGACAGAATAAAGAGTTTGGTCAGCTTCAAAGCGCGAAAAGTAAGAGACGTGATTGATAATCTCCCCTCTTTCTGTGAAGGTATAGCTGTTTCCCATGAAGAGGCAAAAGTACTGATCAGAGAGCATACCTGTCTGATAGCGTATCCCATACTTGAATCCGGTTGTATTATCAACAGGGTTGAGATCGAGGATAACAGTATACTCTGGGATGTAATCTGCGATGATGACTCATTTGTGAAGCTGATAAGGGAGCTTGAGAGCTATGAAGTCGACTTCGAAATAGTTTACAAGGGCACACCAGAAAAGGATTACGAAATAACGTACAGAGAAGAAGAAGTTCTTAAGATTGCTCTCGAGAAAGGATACTTCGATTTTCCAAAGAAAATAAAGCTGGAAGAGCTTGCGGCATATTTTGGAATTGCACCATCAACACTTTCTGAAATTCTCAGAAGAGGACAGAAAAAAGTGCTTGAGAGATACTTTAAAGAGTAATATTTTCTGTTTGTTACCGTATTCAAATCCGTTAATGTTCAATGTTTATTCGTTTTAAATAAAACCAAAGGCGCAAATTGAGAAATTTTATAAAGTATAACTCCAACAGCCCCATAGAAACCTCTGAGGTGGTTGAATGGTAATTGAACTTGGAAAGGGAACTCTTGTTATAGATGATCTGAAAAATGTCAGCATAAAAATTGGTGAAGTCGTGGAGGANGAAGAGGAATGGGCTCCGATGGGTCCAACACCCATGCCTGGNATCGCCACTCTCAGGGACTGGGATTTCNTCCTGCTCAAACGCTACAAGCCGTTTTACGCTCCGTACTGNGATATGTGTTGCTTGTGTACCATGGGTAAGTGTGACCTCACAGGCAACAAAAGGGGAGCGTGTGGTATAGACCTCGCCACTCAAACCGGAAGAATTGTTACAATTGCGGTGGCGATGGGAACAACCTGTCATACGGGACATGCGAGACACATGCTGCATGATATCGTCCATATTACTGGAAAGAGACTTGATGAGATTCCGGTTGATCTTGGACCAGAAATTGCAGAAGTTGCTCCACTGACAGAGTTAATTACAGGAATAAAGCCAAAAACGCTCGCGGATCTTGAAANGGCACTGAAGTATGTGGAGGAGCAGATAACTCAGGTTATGGATTCTGTACATACCGGACAGGAAGGTAGCTATCTTGATTACGAGTCCAAAGCGTTCCATCTTGGTATGATGGATGCTCTTGGCAAGGAGATTGCAGACATTGCCCAGATATGTGCATTTGGATTTCCAAAAGGTGAAAGCAACCAGCCACTTATTGAAGTCGGAATGGGCGTGGTTGATAAAAGTAAGGCTGTTGTCCTNGTAATAGGCCACCACGCTCCACCCGCTCTTAATATAGCCGATTACATTGACGAAAATGGACTGGGAGATGAAGTTGATCTGGCAGGTATCTGCTGCACGGCCCATGATATGAGCAGGTATTATGAAAAAGCGAAAATTGTTGGCTCTCTTGGAAGACAGCTCAAAGCTATAAGAGCAGGAATTGCTGATGTAATAGTCATAGATGAACAGTGCATAAGAGCAGATATCCTGTATCACACCGGAAAACTGGGAATCCCAGTAATATGCACAAACGAAAAAGCTATGCACGGATTACCGGATATGACAAAGAAGGATCCGAAAGAAGTCGTAAAATATCTCCTNGATGGTAATCCAGGATGTGTGATCCTCGATCCACTTAAGGTTGGAGAAGTAGCAGTGGAAGTTGCAAGAGCAAGGAGAAAACAGAGAAGCGAGGAATTCAAGCCCGTTTTGAGTGAAGAAGAGTTCGTAAACTACGCAAAGTCATGTACACAGTGCGGAAACTGTACCATCGCATGTCCACAGGGAATAAGAATTGGAGAGGCTATGGAGGCAGCGGAGAATGGGGATAAAAGCAAGCTTGAAGAGAGGTGGGACATCTGCATTGCTTGTGGCAGGTGTGAGCAGGTATGTCCGAAGAACATCCCGATCATTGACATGTTCAACTTTGCAGCTTGGGACAGGATAGTTAACGAGAAGGGGAAGGTTAGGAGAGGAAGAGGACCTGTAAGAGATTCTGAAATCAGAAATGTTGGCGCTCCGATTGTGCTTGGAACAATTCCGGGTGTTATAGCAATTGTTGGTTGCAGCAACTATCCCAACGGAACAAAAGACGCATACACAATAATGAATGAGTTTGCCTCAAGAAACTACATAGTTGTCACAACGGGCTGCATGGCCATGGATGCTGGGTTGTACAGGGATGAAGATGGACAAACAATTTACGAGAAGTATCCCGACGATTTCGATGGGGGCTGCGTTGCAAATCTGGGAAGCTGTGTTTCAAATGCTCACATACATGGGGCAGCCATCAAGGTGGCAAGAATTTTTGCCAAGAGAAACATCAGGGCTAACTTTGAGGAAATCGCAGATTACATACTAAACAGACTGGGTGCATGCGGTGTTGCATGGGGAGCTTACAGTCAGAAGGCAGCTTCAATTGCAACAGGTGTTAACAGACTTGGAATTCCGGTTGTTGTTGGACCACATGGCAGCAAATATAGAAGGGCATTCCTGGGTCGTCCATACAACGACGAGGACTGGATGGTTTATGATGTCAGAACAGGAGAGAGAGTCAGGATAGAACCGGCTCCACAGGATTTGCTTGTTGCTGCGGAGACCATTGAAGAGGCAATTCCACTGATAGCGAAGCTCTGCTTCAGACCGAACGATACCGATAGGGGGAGGTCAATAAAGCTCACTCACTATCTGGACCTCAGTATGAAATATCTCAAAAGAATGCCTGATGACTGGCATCTCTATGTAAGAACTGAGAGCGATCTGCCGCTTGCAAAGAGGGAGGAACTGCTCAAGATTCTTGAGGACAAGCACGGCTGGAAGATCGACTGGGAGAAGAAAAAGATCGTTGAGGGTCCAATAAGAGGGTATCATGCGGGCTTTAATCCGACAAATGTTGAAAGGCTGTTTAANGAAGGTTTCATGACTCTGTGAGGTGATGTGAATGCCAAAGGCATTTGAGCAGCCGTTTGATGCTGCGAACATTCCGGGGCCAAAGATGGCAACTCTGCTCGAAAAGGGGAAGCCGGTAGCGAACATGATCAAGAAGGCGAAAAGACCCCTTCTTATCGTTGGTCCAGATATAACAGATGCGATGTTCGAAAGAGTGCTCAAGTTTGTTGACAAGGGAGTTACCGTTGTCGCAACAGGAAACGCCATAACCCGTTTTATCGATGCAGGAGTGGATGGAAAGGTTAAATATGCTGTACTGCATGAGCTCACCCAGTTTTTGCTTGATCCAGACTGGCCAGGATTTGATGGCGAGGGTAACTACGACCTCGTTCTGATGCTTGGTAGCATATACTACCACGGTTCACAGATGCTCGCAGCTCTCAAGAACTTTGCTCCACATATCAGAGCGATTGCGATTGACAGATACTATCATCCAAATGCAGCGATGAGCTTTGGAAATCTGTGGAGGAGAGAAGACGACTATCTGAAACTTCTGGATGAAATTCTGACTGAGCTTTAATTTTTATATTTTTAAATTTATGTTTATAATAACTATGAACACTTACTATATGTCNATACATCTGAAAATAAATTGGACTTCTTAGAAGTTAAAGTTTGAAACAAGTTGCTTTGATGATTTAAATATGTACAGGAAAATTTTCATTTTTTATGCTTTCGGCAGGATTGTATAATTGTCTTTAAAAATCGAGAAGATTTATATTCTCCTTACTGCAATTTTTGATGGTGATTGTATGTGGTGGTTTGTCAGCCCGAGAATTGTTTTTGGCGATGACGCCGTTGAAATTCTTGAAAACGAGAAGGCTGAGAGAGTTTTGATAGTCACAGACAAGTCTCTTGCTGAACTTGGATACGTGGATGAAGTGAAGAGATATCTGAAGGCAGAGAAGGTGGAGGTTTTCGATGAAGTTGAGCCGGATCCAANTGTTGAGACGGCTCTTAAGTGCGGTAATGCAGCAAAACAGCTTGATGCACAGCTCATAATAGCTCTTGGTGGTGGCAGTGTAATGGACGTTGCAAAGATGGCCAGAATTTTGATGGAGNTTGATATAAATCCTGAAGAAGTTACACCATTCACAGACCTTTACGAACTCGGCTTCAAGAAGAAGGCAAAGCTGATAGCCATCCCGACAACGAGTGGGACGGGAGCAGACGTTACGTGGGCAATGGTTCTGACAGATACGAAGGAGAAAAGAAAAGTTCTCCCTGCGAACAGAGAAGCCATACCTGAAATCGCTTTACTTGACTATCGATTTGTTGAGAAGTTACCTCCCAAACTTATTGCTGGAACGGGGCTGGATGCTTTAACACATGCCATTGAAGGACTCGTCTGTCCTTGGAAGCATGATTTCAGTGATGCCATGTGTGAAAAGGCTGTCGAACTTGTGTTCAAGTACCTTGAAAAGTCCTATAAAGGTGATTTAGAGGCGAGACAGAGAATGCATCACGCAGCTACGATTTCCGGGCTTGGTTTTGGAAACTCGCAGGCTGGGATGGTACACTCTATGGGGCACTCCCTTGGCGCTCTCTTCAAGGTGCATCACGGAATAGCGGTTGGTCTTTTCCTGCCCTATGTCCTCCAGTTTTACCTGCCTCACGAAGAAGCGAGGCAGATAATGGACGAGTTGGCTGTAAAACTCGGGATGAAGGATGCTGAAGATCTGATAGAAAACATCTTTGCACTTATGAGGAATATTGAAGCTCCAACAAGAGCTTCTGAGCTGGTCGAGGAAAACAAGTACTTTGGAAGTCTCGATGATCTTGTTGANAGGGCTATGAGTGATGCCTGTATAGTGACCAGTCCCCGATGNCCGGATACACAGGAAATGACCAGACTGTTCGAGTATGCTTTTCATGGAAAAAAGGTTGATTTCTGAAAGGTGATCNGATGAAGGGATACTGTGGAAGGATTTTGAAGGTGAATCTCTCACAGAAATCGGTTGACGAGTTCAGGGTTGATGAGAAAGATCTTAGAGAGTTTGTAGGTGGTGCGGGGCTTGCTGTTAAGCTGCATTATGAACGAAGAACTTTTGAAATAGATCCGCTCTCTCCAGAAAATCCACTGATGCTCATGACCGGACCTCTTAACGCATCCAAGATACCGGGGACGAGCAGACTTGAGTTCTGTGCCCGGAGTCCTCTCACTGGAATATGGGGCGAATCCAATTCTGGGGGAAGAATGGCAACTTACCTCAAATATGCGGGATGGGATGGTGTGATAATTGAGGGTANAAGTGAGAAACCGGTGTACATTCTTGTTGATAGAAATGGAGCGGAAATCAGAGATGCTGAGGGTATATGGGGAAAGGGCTGTTACGAATCGCAGGAGACCATAGAAAAGGAAGTTGATGAAAAGAGAATTTCCACAGCGGTGATAGGACCGGCAGGAGAGAATCTGGTAAAGTTTGCATGCGTTCAGGTTGACAACTCACGACATGCTGGGAGAACCGGAATGGGAGCTGTGATGGGTTCCAAAAACCTTAAGGGTATAGCAGTTACATTTGATCCACAGGATAGGTTTTCAATCGAGTATGCTGATCCGGAAGCTCTTGATAAACTTGTTGATCAGTTTGTGGAGACCATCAAGGATGACTTCTCATGCACAATGCTGAGGGATCTCGGTACGGCNGGGTACATGGAAACAGCTGAGGGATTTGGAGACCTGCCAATCAAGTACTACAGTCAGGGAACGTTTGAGGGAGCAACAAAGATTTCTGGGGCTGCAATGGCAACTTCAGTTCTCAAGGGAAATGATGGCTGTTTGGGATGCATAGTGAGATGTGGGAGAGTCGTAGAGCTTAAAGGAAAAGAGATTCACGGTCCAGAGTACGAAACTCTGGCATCTTTTGGCTGTTTGCAGCTCAACGATAATCTTGAATCGCTTCTGGAAATTAACTATCTGGTCAATGATCTGGGGATGGATTCTATTTCTGCCGGNGTTACAATTGCCTTTACCATGTGGATGACGGAGAAAGGTGTGGGAGATTTTAATGTCAAATGGGGAGACGCTGAGGCAGCGAAAAAGCTTGTGGAAGATATAGCATTCCGGAGAGGAAAGGGAGACGAGCTTGCTGAGGGTGTGAAATTCCTTGGGAAGAAGTACGGTCAGGAAAACTGGGCTGCTGAAGTTAAGGGGCTTGAGGTTCCAATGCATGACGCTCGCGGGTTTGCAGCACTTGCGTGTGCATATGCCACGCATCCAAGGGGAGCGTGTCATCTCCCTCATCAAATGTACCTTTATGAGATGGGGAAGCCAATTCCCGAGTACGATGTGATGAGCGAAGATAGATTTGCGAACGAGGGTAAGGGAATAATGACTGCGAAGGTTCAGAACTTCACAGAGCTCTTCAATGCAGCAATAATCTGTGTGTTCATGCCAGTAACTCCGACTGTGATGGCAGATATGCTGAAACACGTGACAGGTTACGATTACGATCCTCAGAAAATCGCAGTGATTGGAGAAAGGATATTCACACTTAAAAGGATGTACAATGTGAAGTGTGGCATAACTGCGAAGGATGACAGACTCCCGGATGTGGTTCTTCAACCTGTGGAAGGGGGAAGTGAGGGTCACGTTCCAGACGTCAAAAAGCAGGTCAGCGAGTACTACGACTTCCGCAAATGGAAAGATGGAATTCCGAGCAGAGAGAAACTGGATGAGCTTGGACTTGGCTGGGTAGAGTAATAATTTTTTATTTTATTTTTGATTTTAGTCATACGAGTGCAACTACATCAATAAACATATCTTTAAGACTTGAAGGTTTCTAGGCTTGAGTTGTGATTGAAGGCAGCACTGTGTGCTCACAGGGATTGTGAGTAATTTTAATAGTTCTCCCCTTAATTAATAGTTCAATGTTTTAGCGAATGCCTGCTCAACGACTTTTTTCAGAGCTCTTCTGATCAGGNTTGACACAGTAGCTTCAGACACCCCTAGAATTTCTGCGAGTTCCTTTATCTTTACTTTTTTAGGATTCTCGAAATATCCGTACTCCAGAGCAAGCTTAAGGATTTCAAGCTCTGTGTGGGTTAATATACTTTCCTCGAAAAATCTGGTTTTCGAGATAATTTCGTATTTTAGCTTTAGGTTGTCCAGATTTGCTTGGAGCTTTCTGAATCCGTCCCACGTGCAGGAAAGTGTCCACAAAGCCTCGTTTCTTTTAATTTGAGCATGCAAAACTATTACTCCAGAATCAAGCAGAGATTTAGCAAACTCACACTGATGATTTTCAATAATTGCAGGCTGGTAACCGTTAGTTGATTTAACTATTAAGAGGGCTCGTATATTGCCTTCGGGATCTGCTTGAACTCTTTTGAGTGTTATGGAATCCTTATGGATAATTTTGCTGCACCCCTTTGGTACCTCAATTCTTATTACAACTTTCAGCATAACTTTTATATTAACAACGAAACTTAATGATTTCTTTTTTTAAATTAATTAAATATCTATTTATATTTTT
>MTNC01000002.1 GCA_002010285.1 Archaeoglobus sp. JdFR-41
CCTTCCTTCATATTGGGTGCATAATTCTGAAGTTCAACCAAAATCTCATCGGCATATCTGTCCTTCAGAGTTTCCCAATCACCTTCTTTCGGCTCAAAAGGNGCGATTGTCTCGATNCGAATAACCTCCAGAATTCCTGGAGGCGCCTCTCTGGGTGCAAATTTAGCAATCATCGAGGGTGCTTGNGTTTTATCGAATCTTGTCATTGTTGTTAGATGGAACGACTCTGCAAGTTCACCCTCTCTGACTTTTCCTGCCTCTTTAACAACATCCTCAACCGACTCAACACCAAGAAGTTGAATGAAGGAGTTGTTCACCTCGACATCGAATTTCGCAGCTTCAAATTCTGGCCGGACATTCGTCACCAGATGCAGTCCATAAAGGCTGCAAGCTTCCCATTCCCACCTTTCAGCCACGTCAATCATTTCAGGACTCAGTTTCTCCAGAGTCTCCCTCTCGAAAAACCTCAGAAATGTCTGCACAGGATCAACACTACTTGCTACAATCTTNCTTTCAAAGGTTCTACCATCCACAGTTCTTACACCAGCTACAGCTTCTCCCTCTACAAGAATCCTGTCAACCTCAGCAGTTTCCTCAACTTTACCACCGTGCTCATACAGAACTTTTACAAGAGCTGACGTCAGTCTGTGTGAACCTCCAACGACAAATGCAGCATTCAACATTCTGTAGACNTATAGAGGAAAGAGGAATCCAAGTCCTGGTTCTTCGGGATGCATACCCCACATGCAAAACAGATATAGCAGAGAGCTTTTGACAAGTTCATTCTCAAATCCATATTTTTCTATGATTTCCACAGGTGAATCTTCAGCAATTTCAAGAAAAGCTCTGCCAAGTTCACTCTCCTGAAGCATAACAGTAACATCAGTTGGTGGCAGTGGTGGCCGGTAAGTTTGAGGAATAAGTATGTTATCACTCATTTCCTTGAAATCTCTGTACATCTTCTCAAATGCCGTAGCATCTTTCTCTGAGAATTTTCTAATCGATTCACAGCTTTTTTTGGGATCTTCGTATAATGTAAGAGCTTTTCCGTCTTCTGTAATCAGTGAAAACTTTGGNTCAGGTCGCTTAAATACGCATCCCTTCCCATGAAGTCCGAGATCGCTGTAGGGGGGCATGAGTTCCGCCATCATCATGTAAATTGCATGAGTATTGAACCTGACTCCTGACTGCTCATCTGTCATTACTGCTCCCCCNGTTTCCCATCTTCTTTCAAGAACAAGAACATCAAGTCCTGCTTTTGCAAGATATGCTGCAGCAGTCAGACCGTTCACACCAGCCCCAATAATGATAACGTCATGCCTGCTCATACTACCACCTCTCATTCAACCTACTCTACTCTCATATTCCACCCATAGCCCCTTCTCTCAAGCAATCGTTGCCAGGGCTCAATTGGTCTCACCGTCCACCATGGCTGGTTTCTGATTCCAAGATCCTTTGCAACCTCCACAGCTGTGACGTATCCCTGAACGAGGATCGTCGCCCTGACTTCGTTNACCTCGGTTATGTACAGGTTCTCTATTGGTGTGCGAGGTGCGTCGATGCTCGGAAAAGGTCTCTTGTATCCCCACTGACTCTCCTTTAAAGCACCTCCACACCATGTCCCTCTAAGCATACTCTGGTTTTTCCTGACGCTGTCTAAAGGTGTGTGAGCAAATCTATCAACAAGAGCAGTTTTCACATTCGGTGCATACTCTGCCAGAACATCCGTGACCTTGTCTGCATACTCTTCTCTGATGTCATCCCAGGCCTGAGGGCCACCTTTATATCTGAGACTGTAGATAACATCAGCCCAGACCTGAGCTGTATGCAAACCCTCCGGAGTCTGACTTGGATCTAAAGCAGTAAATCTGTGACAGAGTCCGTGACACATTGGTGGATCCGGCAATCGCCCATGCAGTTTTGCTTTGTGCAATCTGTGGTAATCATCAACTGATTCCGCCCCGAAGTTGAAGAATGTCATTTCCTTTCTAACATCAGGATCAATGCTGTCAGTGAAATCAAAAGCCTTGAACTCAAGTGGTTCGTTCAGAAGGAAGTATGTTGCAAAAAGAACTTGCCCTTCATAGTCATACATTTTCGCATCTGCGATTACATCTGAAGGTAAGTGTTCCTCTCCAACAAGCCAGAGGAAAGTTGGTACTGGAGTGAGATCGCTAATGACTGCTTTTTTCGCCATAACCTCTTTCCCAGGATATATTGCATCCTCAGAAAGTTTTATCCCGATGGCCTTTCCATCTTTTATGAGAATCTTTTCAACTGGGCAGCACTGATGCACTTCACCGCCATAGTGAACAAGGCACCTCACAAGAGCATGCGTGAGTGCATGACTCCCACCTCGTGCAAGTGTGTAGGATAGAGCTGGACCGAATATGAACGCCAGTGTTATCCCCACTGGTCCTACACCTCTCTCCCACGGATCATGTCCCGTGGAGATGGCAAGACTCAGTATGGCCGTTTTCAGCTTCTCATCTTCAAGCAGTAGATCAATCAGCTCAAACCCCGTGATGTCAAGAACATCATCAGGGTAAACCGGACAAGCTCCAAGCACCTCCTTTGCAAATTCGTACGACTCAGGTTCAGGCTTTGTGAACCATGCACCTTCTGCAAGATAATGGATAGCCGGTCCAAAGTAGTTTATCACCTCCTTAAATACCTGAGCGTCTCTCTCACTGAACTTTCTCCAGATCTCGTAGGTCTTTTGAGCATCCCAGATATGATGAAGATATGCACTCCCGTCTTTAAAAGGGTAAAAGAACTGCCACTGTGGTATTAGGGTTTCATATCCAAATCTCTCAAGCTCAAGTTCTTCGTACGCTGGACTGATTTGAGGTAGCATTCCAACTGCGTGAAGATTAACTCTAACTCCCGGACGCATAACTTCTTCAGTATCGCAGTACGTTCCAACCTCNTGCCTCGCTTCAAAAACAGCTACTTTTGCTCCAGCTTTCGCAAGATATGCTGCGGTTGCAAGACCGTTTACACCACCCCCTATAACAACCACATCGTATTCTACCATGATTATTAATTTTTTTGTACTCAATTATTTGTGTGTTGTGCTCATTTTTGCTCATTTTTAAAAATTTGATAACTCATCCAGAATGTAACACAAGTAATACACTCCAACAACCAGTCCAGCAAGTTGCAGTTTGTCAACAAGTCCAACATTAACNGCATCNAGGNGCATTTTATTTTTTAAGTTTATAATCATACTTTTTAATTAATTATATTAAATTATTTACTATTTACAAAGTTACCATCGTTTAACCTGTGATGAGTTATACGTATCTACACTACTACACATTAATAAATACGTGCAGGTTGTAGCCCTATGTATTTAACAGTAAAGCTTTTATGCAATTCATTGAAAAAGGCTGATTCGGGGAGAGAAAATGGGTAGAATAATCGCAAAACCGGAAGTGTGCATTGGCTGCCACCTATGTGAGGTATGGTGTGTGGTTGCCCACTCAAAATCCAAGGANATAATCAAGGCTTTCCTGTATGAACAGCCAAAACCCGTCCCAAGAATAGTTGTTGAGGAGAACCTCCCTGATACATTTGCGATCCAGTGCCGACATTGTGAGGAACCAGAGTGCATGTATGCGTGCATCAGTGGAGCCATTTATAAAGATGAGGTAGGGAGAGTGATTCATGACGAGGATAAGTGTGTGGGATGCTATAGCTGTGTTATGGCATGTCCTTATGGAGCCATAAGAATAAGCACTGTAACAGGAAAGGTTGTTAAATGCGATCTGTGTAAGGATCTCGATTATCCTTACTGCGTGAAGATGTGTCCCAACAACGCACTTGAATATATTGAAGACGAGGCTGAATTGGGGGTAACTGAGAAAAGAAAGGTGGAGGAACTGGCATGAAGTACGATTATGTAATTATCGGAAACTCAGCAGGAGGAATCGGGTGTGTTGAGGCAATCAGAGAAATTGACAAGATGTCAAGTGTTGCAGTAATCTCAGCAGAGAAATACCACGCCTACTCCAGGGCTCTAATACCATACTATCTGGACGGAAAGATTTCGCTGGACAAGATATACTACCGCCCTTTGGATTTCTACGAGAAGAAAAATGTGGACACATTTCTCGGAACCAAGGCTACAAGAATAGATGTAGATGCAAAGGAGGTGGAACTGGAGAATGGGAGAAAAATAGGTTATGGGAAACTCCTCATAGCTACAGGTGGTAAGCCGTTTATACCTCCGATGGAGGGTCTTTCCAACCAAGAAAACGTTTTCACCTTCCTCAGTCTTGATGACGTGCTGAGTGTGGAAAAGGCAATGAAAGAGGCAAACAATGTTGTTATCCTTGGCGGTGGTATAATAGGCCTGATGGCTGCAGAGGTTTTAAAGAAAAAGGGGCTTGATGTTAAAGTTGTGGAACTCGCTGACAGGGTTCTGGCTCCGGTTGTGGATGATATCACTTCCAAACTCGTTCAGGATAAATTTGCTGAAAATGGGGTTGAGATAATCCTTGAGAATACAATTTCAAAAGTTGTGGGAAAAAAGAGAGTTGATAAGGTGATCCTGAGAGACGGTAGAGTATTTGAGACCGACATGCTGATTGTGGCTGTAGGTGTAATTCCAAATACTGAACTCGCTCGCGACACGCCAATTAAAGTNAACCGTGGTATTGTTGTGAACAGAAAAATGGAAACCTCCGTGAAAGACATCTACGCATGTGGTGATTGTGCCGAAATTTATGATTTTATCTTTGGAGCAAACAGAGTTCTTCCGCTGTGGCCAACAGCCTACATTGGCGGTAGAATTGCTGGTTTCAACATGTGTGGTGTGGAGAGAGAATACAATTTCGCTACTGCGATGAATGCAATGCACTTCTTCGATTACTATATAATCAACGCTGGTTTGAACATCCCGAATGACAGTGAGGAGTTTGAGATTCTTAACAGACTGGAAGGAGAAAATTATAGAAAATTTGCAATAAAAGATGGCAAAATCGCTGGTCTCATCATTGCCGGTAAAGTTGATCGGGCCGGTATATTTCTCAGATTGATGAGAGAAGGNGTTGATGTGACAGATTTCAAGGAGAAACTTCTGAAAGATGATTTCAGTTATCTTGACATTCCCGAATCGGTAAGATGGGAGTTGCTTGAGGGAGATGTTAAGCTTGGGGTGGTGTATGAGCTATGAGACGGAATGGTAGGCAGAGGAGAATTCTGCCTGATAAGGATCACCAAGCCTGCGGTTTGTTCGGGGTAATGGACAGAAGCGGCAGAAGATTTGATGGCAGAATGGTGATCAAGGCAATGGTTAATATGAAAGTGAGAGGGAACGGACTTGGAGGTGGATTTGCTGCCTATGGCATTTACCCCGAATACAAAGACTACTACGCACTCCATGTTATGTTCCAGAACTGGGATATGGATGCAAAACATGAGGTTGACAAGTTTCTGGACGCGAATTTTGATGTTGTACATGCGGAAGAAATTCCAACCAATCCTGAAGCTCCGGTTGTAGACCCACCAATGTTCTGGCGATATTTTGTGTTTCCAAATAAAAAGGGAGAAGAGAAGAGATTAAACGATGATGATTACGTCGTCAAGAAGGTTATGCACATTAATACAAAAATCGAGAACGCATATGTAGTTTCATCTGGAAAAGATATGGGTGTTTTCAAGGGTGTGGGGTTTCCTGAAGAAATTGCTGAATACTTCATGCTTGCCGAGGAGTATAAGGGTTACATTTGGGTAGGTCACGCAAGATTTCCCACAAACACACCCGGCTGGTGGGGAGGAGCGCATCCCTTCTGCATTCTCGACTGGACAGTCGTCCACAACGGAGAGATATCCTCNTATGGAACAAATAAGCGTTACCTTGAGATGTACGGTTACTACTGCACTCTTCTGACAGACACAGAGGTTATGGCTTATGCAGTCGATCTCCTCATGAGGAGACAGGGATTGCCGATAGAGATAGTCTCCAAGATTTTTGCCCCTCCCATGTGGGACCACATCGATATAATGGACGAGAAAAAAAAGAAGCTCTATACAACTCTGAGAATGGTTTATGCTCCCCTCCTCATCAATGGTCCTTGGACGATTATCGTTGCCCGCCATGGCGAGATGTTTGGTATAACTGACAGAATCCGCCTGAGACCGATAACCTCGGGAGAGAAGGGCGATCTACTGTTTGTGTCTTCAGAAGAAGCAGCAATCAGAGCCGTATCTCCTGAACTTGATAGAGTTTTTACCCCCATGGGCGGAGAACCGGTGGTTGGAAGGCTGAAGAGCAGAGAGAAAGAGATCAGGGAGCAAATCTCTGAGGTGATCGAATAATGCTCGAAGGAGAACTCTACAGCCACATGCTCCCCGAATTTATCATAGAGCGGAGAGAGGATCGCTGTATACGTTGCAGAGTTTGTGAAAGGCAGTGTGGTTTCAAAGTCCACTGGTANGATGAAGAGCTTGACATGATGAGAGCTGACGAGAAAAATTGTGTTGGATGTCAGAGATGTGCTGTGATGTGTCCCACCGACGCTCTCATCATCAGACCGCATCCGGCAAATTACAGACCCAATGCCAATTGGACAAGAGAAAGAATACAAGACTTGAAAAAACAGGCCGAAACAGGAGGAGTAATTCTGACAGGAAGTGGAAACGATAAGCCGTACNGGATATACTGGGATCACATAGTTTTGAACGCCTCTCAGGTTACCAATCCGTCCATAGATCCTCTGAGAGANCCAATGGAACTTCGCACCTTCCTTGGTAGAAAGCCGGATGCGCTGGAGATTAGATACAACGGTGGAGAATTTGAAGATGTGGAAATAGTCACCGAACTGCATCCAAACGTTCAAATTGAGACGCCTATCGTTTTCTCTGCAATGTCTTACGGAGCAATAAGCTATCAGGCCTTTAAGTCTCTCGCCATGGCTGCAAGTGAATTTGGAACGCTCTTCAATACCGGAGAAGGAGGACTTCCTAAAGAGCTCAGAAAATACGGAAAGAATGCAATAGTTCAGTGTGCAAGCGGTAGATTTGGAGTTGATCCCGAATATCTGAACGTCGCTGCTGTCGTAGAGATAAAAATAGGCCAGGGAGCTAAACCGGGTATAGGTGGACACTTGCCAGGCGAAAAGGTCACCCTCCCAATTTCCGTTACAAGAATGATTCCTGAAGGTACCGATGCTTTGTCGCCTGCTCCGCAGCATGATATCTACTCTATTGAAGACCTCAGCATGTTGATATACGCATTGAAGGAGGCAACGAATTACGAAAAACCTGTAAGCGTTAAGATTGCAGCTGTTCATAACGTGGCAGCGATAGCAAGTGGAATGGTTAGAGCTGGAGCAGATATAATAGCAATTGATGGTCTGAGAGGAGGAACGGGAGCTGCACCAAAGATAATAAGGGACAACGTGGGCATACCCATTGAACTCGCTTTAGCATCAGTTGATCAGAGGTTGAGGGAAGAGGGAATAAGGAATAAAGCGTCGATTCTTGTTGCGGGCGGTTTCAGATGTAGTGCAGACGTTGTTAAAGCAATAGCCCTCGGAGCAGATGCGGTTTACATAGGAACTCCAGCTCTCGTTGCCATGGGTTGCACTCTCTGCCAGAAGTGTCATACAGGAATCTGTAACTGGGGGATCTGCACACAGGATCCCTACTTATCGAAAAGACTGAACCCNGAGATAACCGCAAAAAGACTGGTTAACCTTCTTAGAGGATGGAGCCACGAAATAAAGGAGATGCTTGGTGGAATGGGTATCAACGCCATCGAGAGTTTGAGGGGGAACCGAGATCACTTACGTGGTGTTGGNCTTGAGGACTGGGAACTTGAAGTTCTTGGAATAAAGGGGGCGGGAGAATGAAGTTCTCAATTGGTGGTTTAAGGGAGATGTTCCTTGAGGATGTTCGGAGTCTCGAGGAACTTAGGAAAAAACTGATAATTAAGAATGGAGAAGCTGAGATCGACGCGTCTGGTTTGGTTCACAAGGAAATAAATGACCTCATGAGACTTGCTGCCATGCANGGTGTGAGAAAAATCACAGTGAGGAACGTTTGTGGTCAGAGATACATAGGTACACGCCTTTATTTCCCGAATCCACGCCCCAAACTTGAGATAACAATTTACGGATTCCCGGGGAATGATCTGGGAGCTTTTCTTGATGGTCACAAAATAATAGTATACGGTAATGCACAGGATGGCGTTGGAAACACAATGGACGATGGTGAAATAATTGTACACGGAAGAGCGGGAGATGTTGTTGCAATGTCAATGAGAGGTGGGAGAATACTCATCAGAGACGATGTCGGATACCGCACCGCCATACACATGAAAGAGTACAAGGATAAAATCCCTACACTTGTGATTGGTGGTACGGCGCAGGATTTCTTTGGAGAGTACATGGCAGGAGGCAGAGTTGTTCTCCTTGGACTGAGCCTTGGTGATAAACCACACAGAGCTCGATATATCGGAACAGGAATGCATGGAGGTGTGATGTACATAAGAGGGAAAGTTGAACCGTGGCAATTTGGTAAAGAAGTTGGAATCGTTGACATGGATGATGAAGATTGGAAATTCCTCGAGAAAAACGTTGGTGATTTCTGTAGAGAATTTGGATTTGACGCTGATGAGATCCTTGGTGGAAAATTCTTGAAACTGAAACCTGTCACAAAAAGGCCATATGGAAAAATATATGCATATTGAATTTATTTTGTATTTCAAATATTTAGTTTCTGAATAAATTATAATAAAACTTAAAAAGCCATAAGCAAAATAATAAATCATGGAGAAACAGATCACACACCTGGCTGTTGGGTTGCTTGCAGGTTTCGTAATTGCACTGTTTGTTTACTCACTTTTCTTCTTTCCAGGTTGGATGATGGGATATGGCGATATGGGATATGGTAGAGGAGTGATGGGCGGAATGGGTTCCGGAATGGATTCTGGTGGTTACAGCGATGGCAGGTACTATCCTCCTGGATGCTGTCAGGGTCCGGTGAGCTTCAAATCAAACGGAGAGAGAATATACTTCACAGGCATAAACGAGGAGGGTGAGAGGATACCGTTTACCGGCGGACCTCAATGGTTGATAAACCATGGTGGTAGCTGTTGTCAACTGCCATGGAAGGGATGGAACAGGGGGCATAATTCCGATGATGTGCGGTAAAGCCGCACCGAACATAAGGTACTCAGTTCTGATCGAAGATGAGATGAGCGATGAAGAGATAAAAATGGCAATAACGAAAGGAGTTCACGAAGGAGAGACTCTGGACTGGTGTATGCCCAGATGGCAGATGAGTGAGAAAGATTTGAATGACGTAATCAATTATCTTAAAGAGTTGGAATAACAAAGCNGAATAACAAGCTGATAGAGATGCAGAATTATCCAAAATGAGATACAGAACAAATCTGAATTAATTTAATTTTCTTCAGATTTTGAAAATAAAAGATACCAGTCTTCAGGAAGTTAGTTTTGCAACTCCACTCAATTCTGCAGCCTTTCCAGTCTTGTACCCTTCCAGATCGAGTAGAACAGACTTGAATCCAAGTTTCAGCAACCTTTCCTTTATTTTTATTGCCACATTCTCGTTCAGAATTTTCGCAATCTCATCAGCACCAACTTCAACAATCGCGACACCATTGAAGTTCCTCACCCTGACCTGTTTTACAGCTGCAATCTCAGCCACAGCATTTTCAGCCTCATCAACCATTCGGAGCTTTACTCCATTGATTTCAATTCCGAAAGGGATGCGAGAGGCTAAACAGGCAAGAGATGGTTTATCGTGGAATGTAAATCCCATTGATTTCGCAATCAATCTTATCTCGTCCTTTGTAATTCCGAAGTCCGCCCACGGACTGTACACATTATCAAGCTCACATATGGCTCTGTAACCTGGCCTGTGTCCGCTGAGATCACTTGCATTTGTACCCTCAAAAACAACATCATATCCTCTCTCCCTAGCAAGCTTCAGCAATGCAGAAAGGACTTCTCTCTTACAGTAATAGCACCTCTCTTCCGAATTTTTTCTGAATTCCAGAACGTTCAGAATATCAAGTTCTGTGAACTCGTGAATGACACCTATCTCTCTTGCAATTTTTGACGCATCTCTGATTTCCCTACTCGGAGATTTCTGGGAGATAACCGTCACCGCAAGAACGTTTTCTCCGAGAACTTCTTTGCACACCGCTGCGAGTGTGGAACTGTCAACTCCCCCACTGAAGGCAACAACTACACTGTTAAACTCTTTAATAAATTCCATCATTTTCTCAAGCTTTCTGGCAGTTTCATCTGGCAGATTCGCGGCGTTCATGTCAGCACTCATTAAGTTAAAAAGGAGCCTGCTATAAAAATTTTCTTAACAATGTTAATCTCTAAAAAAGGATCTGAGAAACACCAAGTAGGAGATCCCGACACCAATGCTCATTATCGCAAGACCTGGCTCAACCAGATACTGCAACCAGAGATTATTGTATGGATTCGGTTCATAAGGCAGTGGAGGATTTGCGAGCATATAGAGATTTACAGTTGCAGTTGCAATGAGAAGTCCAGTGAGAGCTATCCATCCAGAAATTGCTGCAATCTTTGATCTGGCTGAAATTGCGAGGTATACGAGCAGTAGAATTACACCCCAGATTGCCAAGAGAATGTGCCAGTGACCGATATTGTACGCAAGTTCAGCCCAGTCCCAGACCTCTGCTCTGAATTCTGGATTAAAGAATTTTGGTTTCCTGAGGCTTATAGCTACCATCGCTCCGGGAATCGCTACAAACGCCCACACCCACAGATTACCAAGCTTCAGTCCCCAGTTCAAAACACCTTTCGGACTCCACTTCTCATAACTCNTTACCCTAAATGAGAGCATGAGAGTGCCAAAAATCAGTGTGAGAGCAGCGGGAGTAATTATAAGGTGGGCAGCCTTTCCGACAAACCACACTGAATAAGAGGCAATTGCCATCACAGTTTCACCAAAGATAACCGCGTAAACCGATATTTCTGTCCATTTACCTGGTTTTAGCTCCAGAATCTTCACAGATATTAGAAACACAAGTGCTAAAGCAAGGGCAACCATTGCATGTAGGTGCCCGGTCATGGCTCTCCATACAACACTCTCTTCTGCAAAATCAGGATTGAATCTGCTCTGTATCTTGGCTGTTAGAAATTCTTCTGCGATTTCGTGATCTATGAAGCTGCTACCAACCCATCCACCAATCACTGCTCCTCCAAGAAGCAGAATACCTGCAACGATTATAGCCCAGTCAACTTTACTCTTCCCCTCCAATTTGAGGAGTTTAAGAAGGAGGAGAAGACTGGCTGAAAAACTTACTGCCAGCCCAGCTATGAAAAGACCATGCCAGAAAAATGTGTTGTCGAGGTAAGAGTAGATTATTCCACCACCGATCACCATCANTGTACCGAAAAACATCAGATCAAGAACNTCTCTCTCAATGCCGTAGAGTCTGACGAGTACGGCAAGCATACCGTATATCAGCACAATAAACGTAGCATGATACACATGAGCAATTCTTGCGAGATAGAGTTCTGCTTTCTCGGGATCAGGATTTATTATCTCTGCAACTCCATTTGAATACCTTGCCCCTGGCAGCTCTTCAGGGAGTCCAACTGTTTTTCTCAAGTCTTTGAAGGGTGGAGATAGTAAAACCCCAAAACCCACAAGAACTATCGCAAGTGTGAACGCCATCAGCATGTGATGTTCTGGCTTCATGGGGACACTCCTTCTATTCTTCTTCTTTACTCTTCTTCATCCCTCTTCAACCGTTCCTTAACAGTTCCTTAACAGTCCCTTCTTTAACTGGTTCTCAATCCGAGTCCCTTGCTGATGTAAAGCCCAGCAGCCATCACGAATGCTGACATGAACAAAAGTGGATGCAGAAGATATACGACTGTCTCAAAAGGCAGTAGAGGTTTTCCTGCCATCAGTGTTGCCAGTGCAAGACCACCTACCGATATTAGAAGACCTCCAATACTCACAAGAATCGCTGATGGAGGTGAGAGTTTCTTGGATGCAAAAACCACTGGAAGCAGCACAATCACAAGACCCGAGATCGAATGAAGCAGAACTCTTGAAACTCTTGATAGAGCTTCGCTTCCAGCACTTCCCACTGCCATCAGAATCAGTAATAGGACTACAAAAGCCAGGTAGTATCTCCAGAATCTGCTTTGACTGGCTATAATACCTGTAGCGAGGAGTCCAGGATAAAGAGAGCCAAGATACGGTGTCACNGAAAGCTGAAGAGCGTTTAATCCCATCGTTGCGAGTGCAATCGAGATTAACAGGAAACAGATAGCTGATACTGTCCAGAGCGCCGGAGCAATGTGTTTTGTCCTGAAGTAAATTCCAGCTGAAATCGCAACGAAAATTAAAGCTGCGAATACTGTTACCCATTCCTCACCCGGGAACATAATATCACCGATCAGATTACTCTGAGATGACGATATTAGGTTTTTCCCGAAATTATTAGGCTGNTCTTTCCGGTTTTCATGAAAAGATTGTTCTCAATTTCCAGTATCAAAAGCTTCCTGCTGTTGGTATTTACCGTTCCTTTTTCACCTACTTCACTTGTCTTTAAACTTGATAGATTGACAAGCAGTTGACAAGCAGTTTGAAGGAAAAACTCAAGCAGCATATAGAGCTTCAGGAAAGCAACTGTGCAGAACTTTTCAACCCCGCACAACGTTTAAATATTCTCTTAACAATGTTAATCTATGAAATGTGTCGACTGTATCGGTCTTTACTGTCCTGAACCAGTCTTCAGAGCCAGAAAAGCTATTGAAGAGGCTGAAGAGGGAGAACTCATAGAAATATTTGCTGATGATCCTGCAGCAGAGTCAGATATTCCTGTACTTGTTAGAAAACTCGGTCAAGAACTTGTTGAATTTGAAAAAGATGAGGATGGTGTGATGAGGTTTGTTGTTAAAGTCGTCAGGAGGGTGAAATGAAAATGGCAAAGATCGTTTACATGCAGACAGGTGGAATCGATACTCCTGAAGGGTTCTACACTCCATTTATGCCTACCATGAGTGTAAGNATTGTGGGAAACGAAGCAGTGATATACCCTGTGGTAGAGAGTGTAACGGGCGGTGCAACGGTTGTGAAAAAGGGCAATGCTGAGAGGATAAAAGCTGGCACATTCCCGTCATTAAAGAATGTAATTGGATCAGATGCCGAAGAGAGTAGAGAGTATACAAAAGTTTTTCAAGGTGATGGTCATGCCGTATTTTGATTACGCATCCGGTTGTCCGGTAGATGAAAGAGTTGTTGACGCAATGCTTCCCTATATGCGAGAACACTTCGGAAACCCATCTTCAGTTCACTCATTTGGATTCAGAGCCAGAGAAGCAATCGAAGAAGCAAGAGAGAAAGTTCTCGCACTGATAAATGGCAGTGACGGCGATTTAGTGTTCACTTCTGGAGCAACTGAAGCGAACAATCTGGCAATAATCGGATATGCACTTCGAAACGTAAAAAGAGGAAAACATGTTCTGGTTTCTGCGGTGGAGCACATGTCGGTGATAAATCCGGCAAAGTTTCTTCAAAAACAGGGTTTTCAGGTCGAGTTCATTCCCGTTGACAGCTATGGTATGGTCAATCTGGACTTCATCGCAGAGAGGGTGAGAGACGATACGATTCTGGTTTCAGTTCAGCATGCCAACAATGAAGTTGGTACTATTCAGCCAATTGAACAGATTGCGGAGATACTTGAGGATAAAAATACAGTATTACACGTTGATGCAACAGCATCACTCGGTAAAATTGAGGTGGATGTTGAAAGGTTAAAAGCTGACATGCTCACTCTCTCCTCCAATGACATTTACGGACCACGAGGGATGGGAGGACTGTTTATCAGAAATGGAGTCAGACTTCAGCCTGTGATACTCGGCGGAGGGCAGGAGAAAGGTTTGAGAAGTGGAACGGAGAACGTACCAGCAATTGTAGGATTTGGTGTTGCTGCTGAAATTACAGCAAAGGAGTGGAAAGCAGACTCAGAGAGAATCAGAAGATTAAGAGACAGAATAATAGAAAATGTTTTGAGGATTGAGGAAACCTACCTCAACGGTCACCCAGAGAAGAGGTTACCCAACAACGTAAACGTGAGGTTCAGTTACATAGAGGGTGAATCAATAGTTCTGAGTCTGGATATGGAGGGGATCCAGGCTTCAACTGGGTCAGCATGCAGCTCCAAAACTCTTCAGCCAAGCCACGTCCTCATCGCATGCGGTTTGAGNCATGAGGAGGCACACGGTTCTCTTCTCCTCACACTTGGAAAGTACAATACTGACGAGGACGTCAACAAATTGCTCGAAGTTCTGCCAAGAGTCGTGGAGAGGCTGAGAATGATGTCTCCCCTTTACAAAAAGTGAGAAGTAAAGGAGGTGATGGAAAGATGTACAGCGAAAAGGTTTTCGAACACTTCCAAAATCCCAGAAACGTTGGGAAGATTGAAGATGCCGACGGGATAGGAACTGTCGGTAACCCAGTTTGCGGGGACCTTATGACCATATATATTAAGGTTAAGGATGATGTGATCGAGGACATTAAGTTTCAGACCTTCGGCTGTGCTGCTGCTATTGCTACGAGTAGCATGGCTACAGAACTTGCAAAAGGAAAACGACTTGATGAGGCGATAAAAATCACCAGAGACGTTGTGGCTGAAGCACTTGGAGGTTTACCAAAACAGAAAATGCACTGCTCAAATCTGGCTGCAGATGCTTTAAAAAGAGCAATTGTTGACTATCTGAGAAAGAACGGTAGGTTTGACAAAATTAGAGAGCTTGGTCTTGAAAAAGAGCTTGAGAAAATGGAAAAAGGCGAAGAAGATGACCATGGAGAGTTTTGTGAGGCATAGACGTGTGAAAGGTTTGAAAGAGAAGGTGAGTCACTAGGATGAAGCCGCACTGCATATTTATGGTTAAATATGTTCTGCCTGCGTTGAGGGCAAAGGTAGCGAAGGAACTTGTAAGTAGGGGATATAGAATAAAAGAGGCAGCGGAAATGCTCGGTTTAACGCAGGCAGCAGTTTCACAATACCTATCGAGTAAAAGAGGTCAGAAGGGTTTGAGTGTAATTGAGAAATCAAAAAAAGCAGAAGATGTTGTGCGAGAACTCGTTGATAATATTATAAGCGGAAAGGCGACAATTGAAGATGAGGCGGATTACCTCTGCAGAGTGTGTGAGATTCTGAGGGCTGAAGGACTTGTAGAGGGAGAACATGCCGTTTGAATTAGATAAAAGTTCTGCAAAACTTCGCTGTGATGTTTGCGGTTCTCTGGCGAAGGATCCAATAGTGATAAAAACCTGCTGTGTTAACAAGCCAGTAACATTTTGCAGCAAAAGCTGCTATCAGAAATGGAAAGCAGGATGGCTGAGGAGACAGGAGCAGATTAAAAGGAAAGGGATGCTTTAAATTTACTGTTGATAATTTAAATATTCTTTCCAAGTTCTCTCGCTATGTTTATAAGCATACCAAGAGCTTTCTGAACCTCTGGTTCTCTCAGAGCCTTCAACAGACCAACAACACCAACTGGTTCTGGTTCTCTCTCACATCTGCAAATTGCGTCCCCAAGAGCGTTAAAAAGCATAAGTGCTCTGTCGCTTGTGAACTTGGTGGATATAAGACCCAAGTTGGTGATTATTTCCATGTTCCTGTCAACGACTGCGTCACTGATTGAATCTTGGATAATTTTTATCAGTGCTGAAAATCCAAGAAGGGCATCAAGATTGCCACTTTTTTCCAGCCACACAAGTTTATCTACTGCTTCAGCAAGTGAATCCCTGTTCTCGATTATTTTTGTAAGGAGTGGTTCGAGCTTATTTATTTCAATTTCAGAGGTTTTAACCTGTTCAGATTCTCCATCACTCATTTAACAGCACCTCCAAAGTTCGATTCATACCTTAACTTTTTCACAGTATTCCTCTCGCAGTTAGCCAGTACGTTCTGTTGTAGGCTATTTTCATCCAGTGAATGAACTTGTTCGGCTTGACAAAGCGTGGAGGAGTTTCATAATCAAACCAGATGTATGTAGCTTCATCGAATCCGGTTTCTATGAAGCACATGGTTTTTCCAAAATACCTGGCTGTCGGTGGCAAGCCTTTTATCTCAGCAGCAATGTTTTCAGCTACAACTTCTGCTTCAAAATGTGCAACACTCCCAGCTTTGCTGACAGGTAGATTCGTTGCATCGCCGACAACGTAAATGTTATCGTGTCCTTCAGCTTTGAGAGTGTATCTGTCGGTTGGAACCCAGCCATCAGCATCACCGAGACCGGAATCCATTACCACCTTTGCTCCCTTGTGTGGTGGAATGGCTATGAGCAGATCAAAGNACTCTTCTTCCCCTTCAAGAGTAACAACAACTTTCCTCTCTGAATCAACCTCGATTGGATTGAAAAACGTCCTGTATTCTATGTNTCTCTCACCAAACATCTGTTCAACCAGCTCAGATACATTTTCCATTGTGAAAACTCTGTTTATGGGGTAAGTGTACAGTAAATTCACATCCTTTCGTATACCATGGATTTTGAAGAAATCGTGAAGTAAAAAGGTGACTTCGATTGGAGCAACGGGACACTTATGCGGGATTCCCATTACGCTGATGACTATCTTCCCTTTTCTGAAGTTCGCAAGTGCATCTCTAAGCCTTCTGGCTCCATCCAAATTGTAAAACCAGTGTCCCGTCTCAACAAGTCCGGGGATTTCTTCAGGAACGATTCTCGAGCCAGTTGCTATGACGAGGTAGTCGTATTCAACCTCACCATTTACGCTATCAAGTTCGACTTTTCTGTTTTCGGTATCAATTTTTTCGGCTCTGGCAAACTTTAACTCCACCTGCGGATCGAGAAGGTATTTGAGTTCCCTTGTTATGTCCTCCTCCTCAACTCTATTGAAAATCAGGTAAAGTAGTCCCGGTTCGTAAAGCTGCTTCTCTCTGTCTGATATGAGAGTTACAGAGACCTTTCTGTTTCTGATCTCGTTTCTCAACCTCATTGCAAGGTAATTTGCAGTGATACTGCCAGCAACTCCGCCGCCGATAATAACAATACGCTTCATATCACTTCAACTTCTTGACAATGATTCTCCAGTAACCCTCTTCCTCCCTTACCTCTACGAGTTCGTGTCCAGCCTTTTTTACCCACTCGGGTATGTCCTTTGCAGAACTGGAATCGCTGGAGAGAACTTCTATTACCTCTCCAACATCTACCTGTTTGATCGTCTTTATCAGTTCCATGAGCGGTCCCGGACAGTAACTGCCTCTTGCATCCACAACAACCACNGCCACCACCTCTGATCCAGCTTCAAATGAAGAGAACTTTGGCATCTTCAACCATGCTCAGGAACTTTGTAACTCCAATGACGTCATCGAATATATCCACAAAGTCGTCCAGACTCATTTTCAGCATGTCCATTATCATTCCACAGGCGTAGATTTTGAGATTTCCAACATCCTTTGCCTGCTTTAGCACGTCAACGAATAGCGGGGCATTTGTCTGCAGCATCCCCTTCCCGAGCTCACCTGCTTTCCAGGATTTATTTTCAACAACATCCTTCCTGAATGCCATCAAGCCATCCATGGTTGCAAAAAGCATAACTTCACCAAGCGTGGCTGCTGTACTCGCTATGATGCTCGCAGCCTGAACTTTCTCAAGTTCTCCACTTGCAAGAACTATTGCCAGTTTCATTCTACCACCTCAAATCATATAGGCTCTAAAATTCAGATAAAGGTATTGAGGTTTTGAGAGTTAAGTAAAAACAGGTTTTCCAGCCAGTCTTTATTTAAGTTATAAACTTATCATCAATTTATTACAGGTTTAAAGCTGGATGATTGTTTTCAAAATTGGAATGGTTACCTTTTCTTTATCAGAATTCTCCAAGTCTTTTCACAAATCTCTTCAACTATAAGAACTTCATGCCCCTCGCTTTCAACACTCTTAGGCACATCATTTACAGCTGGTTCATGATCCAGTATCACCTCAAGAATCTCTCCACTTTTCATCNCCTCCAGTTTGAGCTTTGTCTCTATGAATGTGAAGGGNCACACTTCGCCACGAATGTCAAGAGTGGCATCAGGTCGTCTCTCAGCCTGTTTGGATNCTGCAGGTTTCGACATAGTACTCCTCTCTCAGCTCTGTTATTTTACTCTCCCCGCAAGCTGGGCAGGTTGGCTGGGGTTTTATCTCAATGATGTTAAAATCATTGTTAAGAAGGTCAACATAAAGCAGTCGGTTTGTGAATAGATCACCTTTCCCCAGAATAAGCTTCAAAACTTCCCCTGCTTGAAGAATGCCAAAAAATCCGGTTGTAATTCCAATAACTCCAGCTTCGCTGCAACTGGGAACGCTTCCAGGAGGGGGAGCCTCTGGCAAAAAGCAACGATAACATGCAGTTTCACCGGGCTTTATTGTCATTATCTGACCTTCAAATCTAAGAACGGCTGCATGAATTAATGGTCGGCTCTCTATTATGCATGCATCATTGAGCAGGAACCTTGCCGGGAAATTNTCGGTACAGTCAACCACAATCTGATAATCTCGGATGAGTTCCCTCACATTATCTGCTGCAACCCTATAGGGGTAAACATTCACCTCCACATCCGGGTTAAGTTTATGAACAAATTCTGCTGCAGATTCGGCCTTATTCATCCCCACGTTTCCAGCGTGGATTGTCTGCCTGTGGAGATTTGTTTCGTCCACAGTATCACCATCCGCTATGCCAAGAGAACCAACACCAGCAGCAGCAAGATACTCAATTACAGCACTGCCAAGACCCCCTGCACCAACTATAAGAACCCTCGAATTTAGCAGTTTCTCCTGTCCTTTTCCACCTACTTCAGGAATCAGTATCTGCCTGCCGTATCTTCTCACCTGATTTTTTGTCAGCATTCAGACACCTTCCAACATTTATTTTAACCACCGGCTACTGCCGGTACCACAGACACCTCATCTCCTTTCCTGATGACAGTTCTGAGGCCGTCAAGGTACCTGATATTTTCCCCATTTACGAAAACGTTGATAAATGGACTCAGCTCCCCATTTTTTACCAGCTTTCTCTTCAAGTCCTGACCGATTTTCTCCGAAAGCATATCAAAGAGTTCCTCAATTGTGCATGTCTCCACATCAAGCTCGATCTCATTTTCGGGGGATATAGCAGAGGGCAGTCTGATTTTTACACTCACACGACCACCCCCACAACTTTTTTGGCAACCTCTTCAAACTCCTCGAATCTCGGTTTTATTTTAATCGTACTGAGTGTTTCGGCAATGGCTTCACCTGTTTTCAAACCATTTCCTGTCAGATAGGCCACGACAGTATCACTGGAATCAATTCTTCCATCATCCACAAGTCTTCTCAGTGCAGCAATCGTAACTCCACCTGCAAGTTCTGTGAATATCCCCTCTGTTCTTGCAAGGAGCTTTACAGCTTCCACAACTTCTTCGTCTGTTGGATCCTCAGCATATCCGCCACTTTTCTCAATAACCTGTTTTGCAAAGATGCCATCCGCCGGTGTACCTATGGCCAAGCTGTGAACAATTGTGCTAAATTCCTGAAGTGGTTCAATCTGCTTACCCTCCTTCACCGCTCTTGCAACTGGAAATCCGTTGGGCTGAGCTGCGTTGAAAACTACGTTACTGTCATCTATGAAGTCAACTCTCTCAAGGTCTCTGAAACCTCGATATATGGAATGCAGTAAGGCTCCTGACGCAACCGGTACAACAACNTGATCCGGTGTTTTCCATCCCAGTCTTTCAGCAGTTTCATATGCNAGAGTTTTACTACCTTCCACATAGTACGGCCGGAGATTGATGTTCACAAATCCCCACTCTCTTTGCTTCTCAGCAATTTCAGCAGCAAGTCTGTTGGCATCATCGTAACTTCCCTCAACCTCTATAACAGTANCACCATGAACAAGGGCCTGGATAATCTTGTTTTTCTCTATTCCCGCTGGAACAAAGATGAACGCCGGTAATCCCGCTTTCGCTGCATGTGCAGCCAGACTGCCCGCAAGATTTCCAGTTGATGCACAACCAACAGCTTTCATACCAAATTCCAGGGCTTTTGAGACAGCAACACTTACAACTCTGTCCTTGAACGAATATGTCGGATTTGTAGAATCATCCAGCAGATAAAGGTTCCTCAAATTGAGCTGTTCCCCGAGATTTCTAGCCTGGATGAATCTTGTAAATCCAGCACCAAGATCAACTGGTTCAGTGCTGACAGGAAGGAGCTCTCTGTATCTCCATATCGTTGGTGGTCTTTTCTCTATTTCCCTTTTGCTTATTCTCTCTTTTATCTTCTCATAGTCATAGGTCACTTCAAGTGGACCAAAGCAACTGCCGCACACATAGATGGGTTTTGCCTCATATTCCTCGCCGCACACTCTACATCTCAATCTCATTAACATTGTTAAAAGAGTATGAGTATTAATAATTTTTGGTCGAGAAATTATGAGTAATAGTAATTATTCAAAGCACTTCAAAGTACACATCTCCCCCGCACATCATGCAGACTTTTTTGCCATCTTTTTCGGCAATATAATCTGCTGGCTGGAGTTCACCACAGATTTCACACTCAATTATAGGCTCTTTTTTACCACCAACTGGTATGCTCAGTTTTATCTTTTTAACATCGAAGAACTCATCACCAAGTTTGAGAAACTGATTTGAGAGTTCCACCTCTTCATCTCTGTTCAGCTTTCCAAGCCTGTAAAGAAATTTCCGGATAAGTTCTGATGCTTCTGCAGCTTCTTTCTTGATGGACACTCTGTAACCTTCTTTTGTGTCAAATCTAACGAGAGAGAGAGCAAGTTTTCCAAAGTCTTTAACAATCAGATTTCTGTTACCGGGCGTTGTTCCTGCGACTACCTGTAATGCATCGGGTATGCACATACTTGTTTCGGCCACGCCCACCAGTCCCTTTCCTCTGAAATTTACTCCCAGCTTATTATAAGCTATCTCCGCCATTCTCAGTCCAAGAGCCACTCCAGGACTGAGATGACTGTGCAGTCTGGCAGCAAAATCCAGAAGCTCATTTTTCTCACTCATAAGACAAGAATCCCTGCCCACATTATAAAACCTCCCCGTTTTTGTTAACATTGTTAAAATAAATATTTCATCTTCTTTAATCATTACAAATAACCGATAAATTTTTAAATCGTTTATCATGTGAAATGCCCATGGAAATAGTCAGATGGAAGAGGATTGGAGAGAGCGTTGAAAAGCTGAAAATCCAAGCAGAGAGCATAAAATACAGAATCGCACCATTTACACAATGGAAAGTTCTAATTGCCGACGAANGTGTGGAGCTTGAAAAAAGCACTCCTGCAGTGATAAAAATCAGAAACGTCAGAATTCCACAGAACACAATAATAGGTCCGCTCTCAATTATGAGACATGGAAACGGTACGCTGCTTGATGTTATTGAAGATGGAACGTCGAGAGTTGAGGAACAGAAAACCATAACTCATGCAGTGATGCTGCCGGTTGAGGACGGTGTTGTGGAAAGAGGAGATATCGTTGGTGTTCTTAAGATCTTCTTCGTCAAAACAGGACCGATAGGGAGGAGACTTGGATTTTCACCATCCGACATCAGGATACGTGAGGAGATGATTGACGCAAACATCACATACAGACTCGACGGTGAAATAGAGAGACAGAGAATACGTACAAGGTTTTTCGGATATTTCAGGAGTCACATAGCAGAGTGGGAACCAGTAATAGCAGATGAAAGCATTGAAATTGANGCAGGTGAAGTGGTCAGAGTAAAGATCAAGAAGATAAATTTACAGCCGAATACAGTTGTTACTCCACTCCATATAATGAGAAACGCTCTTGGCTCAGTTGTGGATGTTATACAGATTGGAAAACCATCGAAAGTTGAGGAGAAGAAGACAATTGATGAATCAATATTTGTTGCAAGAAGAAGTGGGAGAATTGAAAAGGGAGACCTTCTTGGAATCTTGAATGTCTATTACGTAGCCCTTGGAGATTTTATTCCACGATTGCAACCCAAGGCAGAGATGTTCGCTGATAGAGTTACGGAAAGTGGTGAGAGAGTGGTCAGAAAAGGTGTCAGGATACGCCCATTTGCCTACCGCAGAAAAGCTGTTGCAAGATGGGAACCAGTAATTGCAGATGAGGATACCAGAGTTGAAACAGGCAGAATTGTCGAGATTAACATAAAACCTGTGAGCATCGAGGAAAATACTATTCTCTACCCACTCTACATAATGAGAAATGCGTACGGTAGTGTTATTGACCTGATTGAAAAAAAGCCATCGATGGTTGAGGAAGAGAAGGAGATTACGAGAGCTCTCTTCATGCCTGTGTTTGATGGTGAAATCAGGAAGGGTCAGTTGCTTGGAGTTGTGAATGTTTACAGTGTTGACGTCAAACCATACGATACTCTCAGCAGATGGTTGAGTGAGTGGGCGGAGGAAATGAAGAATGTATTTGCGAGAGTTAAGTAGAAGGTGGGAGAATGGTGAGGTGCGTTCTAATTGCTGATAGTGAGGTTCTGGACAGAGAAATAAACTTTGGAGAGCTTGGGGTGAAGGAGGTTTATGTGATATTCGCAGAAAATGGAAGAACCGTTGTAACCCTCTCGGAAAAGGGTGAGGCTTTAAAACTTGCAGAAAATAAGCTCGCTGCAATAAAAAAAGCTGAGGAACTCGTGAATGTACTTGAGAGATATTACAGTGTCTCAGGACTAAGTGTTACGTTCAGCAGTATTGAAGAGGAGATCATCCACGCCGTTGAAATCTTCAATCCGGACATAATTGTAGCCTACAAAGGAGAGATAGGAGTCCTCATTTCCATAGGCATTCCGGTTGCTCTGCCACAGGNTGGGATAGAGTTTGAAAANGTGCTTTACGTTCATGCTGAAGGGGCAGACATNAGCTGGTTAAGAAGGTGTCGCAGAATCATCCTTGCGGGAATAGTTGAACCCGTTCTGCCACCCGAAGCATCATCGCGGATCATGGAGGAAAGAAGGAGAAAACTGGAAAAAGAGATTGAGAAAATAGCTGATCAACTTGCAGAACCCGAAAGGGTTAACAAAATTGTGGTAAGAGGCTCTGCTGGAGATGTAGTCAGAAAAATGATCGAACTAAATGGTGTAAATCTATTGATTCTCAGCAGAGGTTTGGGCAGAGAGAAGATTGAGGAAATACTGAAGAATACAAAGAATACAGAGACGAGTGTGATACTGATCTAAATCATGTTAGTCTGAATTCCTAAGATCTTTTTTGATACTTTTTGCCCTGGATGAAATTTCTTCCACCTCTTCCCGAATTATTTTCTCAAACTGAGGTTTTCTAACAAACCTTGAAATGTCTTCATCGAGNATGATGATCTTCGATAATTCNACCCAGTTCTCCCTTCGTGTTATTATGTAACCGTTTTCTCCTAATCCCTCAGAGAGTTTTCGGACTGCAGCCTCTGCCTCATTTTCACTTTTCAGTCTGACAGAAGCAAAGATGCCGATTCTGTTGATGATCTCTCCTCTGAAAATGTATATATTAACAATTGTACCATTAACATATCCAACAAAGTGATCTGAAGCCTTTTCAAATCCTACCGCCTCAAATTTTCTTTTCACATGGTCAGGTAAATCGTCTGTTAAACATCCACAGAGTGACTTCAACTTTCCGGCTGTAATTGCTCTCTCGAACTCTCTGAACACCACAGCCGGAAAACCGATAACAACCTCATTAGCGCTGTAGCCGGCTAAAATTCTTGCACCATCACAGAGAAATGAGACGTTTGGCTTGCCTGTCTCCAGAGGGTTTGCGGTAGCTTCCCCACAGACTGCTCTCTCTCCACTGAAAACCGCGATTACCTCTTCACCAAAAATTTGCTTGTAGGCTCTCGCAATTTCCATAACCTTCTCAGGATTTGCAATAATCAGGACAGCATGGTAGTCTTCAGTTTCTCTGTAGGGTTCAAGCACAATTGCTTTGGTCTCACCTTTAAACGATTTCAGAGGTTCGACAAAACCAAGNGATAACTCGGCTCCGGCACAGTTGAGATTATCTGACAGAACAACTTTCTTTGAGGCGGCAATTCTTACAGCTTCACAGTATCTTGTGGCATCACCACTATCCCTCAGCTCCTCTGTTAAAATTTTGACTCCTACAGGATTTGATTTCAGCTGAAAATGCCTCCTGAAGCTCAATCTTCCACCTCCAGACCGTATTTTTNAGCGATATCCTTGAAAGCCTCCGCAACTCTTTCAAGCTCTTCCCAGCTCAGACCATAAGTGTTCAGCTTAAAGCTTCGTGTCATGCCTGGATGAATCCCAAAAATTCCTCTTTTCTTAAGCTCGTGATAGAGAAAGTAACCTCTCTTTTTGTGGTTTTTTGCAATCATTTGAAATGATGNAGTTTCAAAATGCATCAGGGTATGGTTTTTCGGTCTTTCTCCAAGGAGNTGCACACCTTCTATTTTCTCCATTTCTCCGGCAAGCCATCTTGCCTTGGTCACCTCTTCATCCCATTTTTTCACTCTCTCTCTAACGTGGGGAAAGGATGCCATCAGCGTAATGAGTGGCAGCCCATAAACTGGCGAACAGCCAAATAGTGCGACTTCCTTCTTTGTGAAGGCTCTGCCACTCCAGTTGCCCCTGATCTGAGAAGTTCTGAGAACCCTCTCNGTGAAATCGTAATTTACAGCAAGAATTCCTATCGGAGCAGTTGCTGCCCAGCTCTTGTGACCGCTTCCGATTACAAAATCAGCACAAAGTTTTTTACCCTTTACCTCCATCACTCCTGAACTGTAAGCTGTGTTCAGTATTAGAGGAATTTCGTATTCGCTGCAAACCTCAGCAACTTTTTTAGCATCTGCTACGTTTCCATACCTGTAGTCCACGTGAGTTAGAAGCGCAAGAGATGGGTAACTTCCTGTTTCCTCCTTCACCTTTTCAATGGTATCCGCATAACCCTCCGGTTCAACTCTGAATTCAGGATAACCTGTATTTGGAACCTCATAGACCTTGAGATTGTTCAGTTCTGCAGCAATATAGGTTGTATAATGGGCGAGAGAGTCGACAACGACGCTTCCTTCAAAACCGTTCATGGCAACAAACTTCGCATGTCTGGCTCCAGCGGTAAACCGAACTTCATCCATTTCAAGAAATTCTGCTACCTCCTCCCTGAATTCCCTTACAGGTGGATTGTCCACGAGGTCAACTCTTCCTTCAAAACACAGGTCGCAAACGCTGTATCCATCCCCCCATTCAAGCAGAATTTTCCTGGCATCTTCGGTAAGTATTCCACCTCTCTGTATGGGATGAATGTTTATCATNCCCTTTGAGGGTCGGTGCATCATCAATTAACAGTGTTAACTACTTTTAAATTTTTCGTGGAGTGGAGAATTTTTGTCCAGAGCGAAATTTTACACGGATGTTAACATAGTGAAGTTTTTTAACATCCACAACAGCAGCCTGATTGTGGCAATTAAGAAACTGGGCACACCTCTCGAACTTGCAAAGGAAGAACAGATTACCATCTATGTTGGAAATGTCCCTTATCACATAATGTGCACACCTGAGAATCTGAAAGAGCTTGCCGTGGGTTTTTTGATTTCGGAAGGAATTGCAAAATCGATTGATGACATAGTATTCCCGGAGGTGCCCTGTCTCAGGAATAACAGGAGAATCATCATGATTGAAGTTAACGGAGATTCCTGCCAGGCAGCGATCAGATCTTCAGGTTGCATAGGTATTTACAGAGAGAATGAGGAGATTCCTGGAGTTGAAGCTGGAGAGAAATTCACACTGAACGAGATAAAAGCAGCTCTACATCATCTGGAAATTGAGGAATATCACAGAACTCGTGGATATCACATTGCAGCACTGGTTGGAAAAGAGGGTTTGCTGATCCGGAGATACGACGTGGGAAGACACAATGCAGTTGACAAGGTCATAGGGGCAGCACTGATCAAAAGAATGGATCTCAGCAAAATGTTTCTTCTGCTTTCAGGGAGAATCTCCAGAGGAATAGCTATGAAGTGTGCAAGGGTTGGAATTCCCCTGGTTGTATCAAAGGCAGCAATTCTCGATTCTGCGGTTGAAGTGTGCAGAAAAAGCGGTCTCGCCGCAATATCGTTTGCAACAAATATAGCGATTGTTGGANAGGCTCTTGAAGGAATTTGACCATCTGCGNCTGGATTACCATTTTTTCAGATGGATTATCTCTGATTTCTCCACCGTTTCTCTTTCAATTTCCTTGAAAGTTTCGTATTTCACCACATCTTTAAGTTTTGCTCTCGTTTCTGGATGCTTTGCTATCATGAATGTACAGCAATCCTCGTAGGGTAGAATAGATATTTCGTAGGTTCCTATTTTTTTTGCAAGCGCAACAATCTCTTCCTTATCCATTCCAATAAGTGGAGGAAGAACTGCAAGCTTCGACGCGGAAAATATTACATTGAGATTTTCAAGAGTCTGACTGGCAACCTGCGAGAGGTTATCCCCCGTAACCACTGCCATGGCTTTCTCTTTTTCNGCGATGATGTTTGCCATTCTCATCATACTCCTTCTGTAAACTATCATCCTCAGTCTGGGAGGAACTGCTTTAATTATCTCCATCTGAACGTCCTGAAATGGAACCATATACAATTTTATCTCCCCCTGGAACTCCGCAAGCTTCTCTGCAAGCATGTGGATTTTTCTTCTCACATTTGGTGAGTGAAGTGTGCGGTTGAAAAAATGAGAAACAATGATCTCGCAGCCCCTCTTCATCGCCATAAAACTTGCAACAGGGCTGTCTATTCCGCCAGAAACAAGAGTCACGACCCTCCCTGCAGAACCAACAGGNAATCCTCCAATCCCCTCAACTCTTTTTGTATACACATATGCTTCCTTATCGCAGATTTCAATCCAGATCGTTACCTCCGGGTTGGTGAGATTAACTTTTCCACCGGTTTTCTCCACTATGTATGCCCCAACCTCTTTGTTGACCTCCATCGAGTTAAGTGGAAACTTTTTGTTACTCCTTGATGTTTCAACTCTGAAAGTTCTGAATGAGTCTGGTATGACTTCCAGTGATGCCTCCTTTATCCTGTTAATCTCAGGTTCCACTCTAACCCCAACACCAAAGTATCTGATACCCGGAATTTTTGCAAGCTTGTCCTGCGCAGTTTCGGANTACTCAACTTCGATTCTTCCAAACTTCCTCCTCGCTTTGCTACCCGTAACCCTCCTGATATTCCGAACTAAGAGTCTCTCAAAAAACTCCCTGTTCTTGCCTTTTATTGCCACCTCTCCGTAATGTGCGACGATGACTTTTTCCATTTGAGTTATCTATTCCAGACCTGTTTAAACCTTTAACCTCTCGAGGAATTTTTCCAGTTCCTCTGCAAAAACACCATATACTGTTGAATTCTTCTTTACCCTCTCTGTAAAATCAAAAACCCACTCTTTCAATCTCCTCAGAAACTCTCTGCTGTTTGTTATTGAGAGAAACTCAAGTTCGACACTGATGTGGTCAGGAGGTTCACTCTCATAGGTATATTTCAGTCCATGTCTCTCATAAATCTCCCTAACTTCGACAGAAGTGTCTCCGTAAACGAGTCCTTCACGGTAGTATGACTCATATGGTGGGCAGACGAGTGTCGGAAAGGTGGAGATGAAAAGTCTTGTGTACTCCGTTTGGAGAGTTTCCAGATCCACCTTAAAAAATTGTTCGAGGAGAACTTTAAATTCGGGAAGATTTTCAACCATGCTTTTTATTTCTTCAAGTACCTCTTCGCTCGGATACGAAAAAATTAAAGAAAAAAGCTTGAAATGTTGTGTTTCACGGTCTTTTGGGTGAGCACTCATGCAGGTCATTGTGACACCTTGGTATTAACGGGCAGAATTCTGAGCAGTGTGAGGAGGGCAAGAGAGATTATTGCAAAGATTCCAACTGTTATTGCCACCTCCACAGGTGAGGGTACGTAATTCCAGTAGCTTACAAAAACTGGCTGGGGGTTCATCAGCGATCCCCGTATCTCTCCCACAGCTATAGGATACGACCACTCAAAAGATTCGAATCCAAGGATTACGGGTACTTTNAAGGGAATGAGGTTGTAAGCAGGTGGCATGAGGAGATACCTGTGTGCAAGTATTCCTATGTTTACAGCAAGACTTCCCGTCACCAGACCTCTTACACTCTCGTAGCGGGTGGCGAGGATGTAGGCTCCGGTAAGCATGAAGANTATCTCGACTGCGTGTATCCCTATGTAATCCTTGACCACGAGCAGAAGAGCATCAAATTCCAGACCTGCTTCCCACCACTGTCTTACAACGAAGTCGTTGTAGTACATGAACAGCAGTGCAACAACCGAGAAAGCTGACACCTTAGCAAGTAACCTGTAGGCGTCTTTAAGCCCTTCCCGGTAACCGTAAACTATGAGACATGCAAGTATAACGACTGCTGGACCCGCAGAGAGGGCGGCAGCTATAAAAGTTGGTGCAAGCAGGCCGCCATACCACCACGGCCTNGAAAGCTGTGTTGCCAGAACCCACGCAGTTACCGTGTGAATGAGAATTGCAAATGGTAAAGCTACTGGTGCAAGAATTCTTGCATGTTTTTCAGACTTTATTTCCAGTTCTTCAAGTTCCTGAGCTGTTAACTCTTTTTTCATAATTGTACCGAGAATGGGGAGTTTGATCCCATGAGTGGCAATTTTTGGTCTCAGGAGAACAAATGTATAGATGGCAGATAGTACAGCATAGGTTGACAGCACAAGAAAGTCCCATGGAAGAAGCGATTTGAAATTCGGATAGAGAATTATGTTGAATATCCTTTCAACTCTGCCCATATCAGGGAGAATTATTAGCATCGCTGCTACAGCAAAGATAAAAGCCGTAATGGATGCCACTGGAGCTACAGGTTTAAGCTGTTTTACGCCAAAGATGTATATTGCAGAGGAGACCACCAGACCACCAGCAGCAGTACCGACGTAAAACGCCCACATTGCGATGTAAAGTCCCCATGAGAATGGATTACGCATATTTGTCAGTATCAGCCCCTTCTGTATCTGAAGAGCCCATGCCAGTAAGCCTATGATCGCAAGAATTAAAAGCAGAGCAATGGCGAGGTCATACTTTCTCTTCATACGTAACACCTCCTTTCCCCTCCTTTCTGGCAGGAGGTATGTAGAACACNTTCGGCTTTGTCCCAAAATCTTCCAGAAGTCTGAATACTGATCTATCCTTCAGCATCTTTGAAATTTCACTTTTCGGATCGTCCAGATCGCCGAAAATCCTTGCATTTCCTGGGCATCCTCTCACGCAGGCTGGTGCTATCCCCTGATCCACAAACTGAACACAGAAAGTGCATTTCTCAACAACTCCCCTTGGCCTGTTTTGTGTATAAACAAGTCTCCCATCCTCGGTTCTGTGATCCAGCGGATATCCATATTTGTAGTCCCTTAATTTGTACCATTTTTCCTCGAAACCGGCAACTTCAAAACCCTGCTTGATACTCTCANCGGCATCCTGCCAGTTAAACTGTCTGACACCATAAGGACAGGCAGTGATACAGTATCTGCAACCAATACATCGTTCAAAATCGATCAGCACGAGTCCATCATCCCTCTTCCAGGTAGCCCCCACAGGGCAAACGTTCACACAGGGAGCATTATCACAGTGCATGCATGGAACAGGTAGATAAACCTCTGATAGATTTGGATACTCACCAGCTGGGACCATATGCTCCTTTGAGCCTACCGTTTCAACTCTCTGCCACCAAGTGCCGGCTGGAACGGAGTTGACCATCTTACATATAACCGCACAGCTTCTGCACCCAATGCAGCGGTTTAAATCGATAACCATGCCGTACCTGACCATTTTACATCACCTCACAGCTTTCTGACATCGCAGACAGCTTCATTCCACGCTGTTGTTGGCTCCCAGATTCCAGGTACGAAGTAAGCAAGATGAGTTGCCTTCACCCATGGNTACGTGAGAGTGTTGTAGGATGTACCCCTCAGNTATCTGCTCCACCATCCCTGCTCAAAGATTATAANCCTTGGATGTAGCCCCTGATCGAGAACAGCATATCCATAAACTTTGCCTCTATCATTGTAAACTTCAACGAGGTCTCCCTCTTTAATACCCTTCTCACGGGCAACTTTCGGGTTCATCCAGACTCTTGGTCTGAAATCCTGAAGTTCAAGCATGGTTATGTTGTTACTGTGAGTTGAGTGGACTCTGTAAAGGGCATTTCGGGTAATGTATGCATACCTGTACTTCTGCTTCGCCTCCGGATTTCTCCTGTATTCTGTGTCGATGAACGGGTCTTTGTGGACGGGAAGAGTTTCACCAAAGTCTATAAAAACGTCTTCCTCTTTGTAGAATTCGATTCTACCACTTTTTACAAATCTTGCCGTTTTGGGTAATGGGGCTGGGAATGATTGTGGTGGGAACGGTTTTTTGAGATGAATCTGCTCCCAGAACGGAATCTGCCTCTTGTTCGGAGTTGGAAGATTCAATCTAACTGCTCCCTCTTTAAGCAATCTTTCAAGTGTAATACCCTTAACCAGCTCTCCCCCTTTCTCAAGCATGAGCTGTGTCGCTTTCAGTGATGCTTNGTGAGCGATTTCTCTTGCAAGCTTCAAATTCCACGTACCATTTCTTCTCGCCTCCTCCTCCCGTCTGAAGAGCTCTGGATCCGGATAAAACTCCTCTATACTTCTCTTCAACTCCTCGTCATCCCATTTCTCCACGAGTCTCTTTGCCAGTTCCTTTATTATCCAGATCTCAGGCATGCATTCAAACAGCGGTTCGATTGCGGGTTGCTGCAACTGGACGTATGGATGTAGAATCGTAGCAGTAAGCTCGTATTTTTCATACCAAGCAACCCCCGGCAGCACAACGTCTGCCCATTTGGTTGATGTAGTTGCTTGGAAATCTATGGCCACTATAAGTTCAAGTTCCCCACTTTCAGCCATTTCTTTGAGTCTATTTGCCATGTTATGTTGATCGAAGGGGTTGTTCCATCCGAAAAAGAAGGCTTTTACGTCGTTCTTTGGGTACGGTGTTTCTTTTGCGTACTTTTTGAATTCCTCGCTGTTTCTGTATTCTCTGTTCATCCAGAGAAGGAAGGTTACCCACTTCGGTTTTCTTCCCTTAAACAGCCACCACGCACCCAGAGGCCACCTAATTTTGAACTGCCCAGCATATGTTGATATCCCTGCTCCGGGATTTCCAATATTTCCAGTCAGTGCAACAATCAGAGCGAGTGCTCTGCCCTTAAGGTCTCCATGGAACCACTGGTAGTTGCTTGCTCCGTATATTATATGCAGAGGTTTTATTGTTGCCATTTCTCTCGCAAGTCTCTTTATAAGTTCCACATACTCGCTCTTACTCCGATTCTCCGGAGTTATGATTTCTGCAACCTTTTCTGGCGTGTAATCTCTGTTGACAAGTTCTTTCACCAGCTGGAACACGGGTTTGACTTTTACCTTGCTCCCATCCACGAGTTCAACTTCAAATGTTCCCTCAAGCGCTGGTTCAAAATCTCTTTCCAGTGTTTCAGGATTTGGTATGGCAAATTCGCCTTTGTTCACGTCGTAAACAACGAAGAGGTCTCTGTATTCGGGTATCTGATTTTTGAGTTCCTCGGCTTTCTCTTTAAGATCTTTTACTTCATAAGCCCTCAATCTCTTGTTGTTGTCAAGTCTTACAAGAAGGGGCATGTCTGTGTAAGTTTTGATGAAATTCTCATCGTACAGCCTCTCGTTTATGATAACATTGACAATCCCAAGGGCTAAAGCAGCATCGGTTGACGGATTTATCTGTATCCACTCATCAGCCTTTGCTGCNGTTGGTGTGAAGTTCATATCTATCATTACAANCTTTGCCCCCTTNTCTCTGGCAATGTTGAGGAACTTTGCATCNGGCAGTCTTGTAACCATGATGTTAGAGCCAAAGATTGCTATGTACCGGGAGTTCACCCATTCAAGTGACTCAAACTCCTCTGTCTGAACCCCGAATGTCTGCGACCAGAAAGCTGGTAAATCGCCGTTCATTGTGTATCCATGGAGGGCACTCCACCCAAACATGGATGCAAGTCTTATCACAGCCCCTTTGTGGACGTATCCAGTCCCAGGAACCTGCACGGAGACTGCCACACTTTCCGGTCCGTATTTCTTCATTATTTCTGCAAGCTTATCTGCCACGTAATCAAGAGCTTCATCCCAGCTTACAGCCCTGAATTTTCCCTCACCCCTCTTTCCAGTTCTTATGAGTGGTTTTTTCAATCTATCAGGTCCATAAATGAGATTCTGCATTGACTGACCTTTCAGACAGCCTCTTGGATTGTACTCACTTTCAGGGTAGTCTGCTGCCTGGATAAGCGAGACTATTCTACCCCTGTACACCATGGCATTGTACGCACACGCACCTGTGCAGTTGGGGGAACAGGTGGACCTCACAAACTCAATTTTATCGCTGCCAACCTGAGAGGACTGAGCAACCTCGAAGTATCTGGAATTAACTGCAGCGCCTGCAGCAATGGCGAGAATAGACGATTTTATAAAGTCCCTACGACTAAATTTCATACCTTTTAACACTTTTAATTATACTTTAAATACGTTTTCCCGAAAATCTTAGGATTTGACCACACCAATTGCTTACNATTCTTTTATTTTTTCAGACAGTTTTCGACCAATTTCCTCAATTTTACTGTAATCTTTTTCAGATGGGGGTCCGTTGATTTCGTAAGAATCGACAAGTTCAATTTTCGTAGGTCCAAGAATTTCAAGAGCCTGTTTAATTGCTCCTCCGCCCCACCCGTAGGAACTGAGAATTACAGCGTACTTCAGTGGTGGACGTAGTGCACGGATGAGATAAGAAGCAAATACTGCAAGCGGGTGCATACCTCCCAGTACTGTAGGTGTTCCAAGTACAATTGCTCTTGAGTCAACAAGGTCTCTCGCTACATCGCCAATATCTGCAACAGCAAGATCGTGAATGCAAACTTCAATACCCTCGGAAAATAGAACTTCAGAAATTGACTTTACCATAAACTCGGTAGACCTCCACATACTGACGTAGACCATAATGGCCTTCTCTTCGGTTTCACCAGCGGTCCACTTTTTGTANGCGTTTACTATTTTTTCAGGGTTTCGGTATACTGGTCCATGACTGGGAGCAATTATGCTTATTTCGAGGTCTTTTATTTTCTCCAGTGCCTTAGCTCCCATCCGTCTGAAGGGCATCATTATTTCACCAAAGTANCTTTTCGCTATTGGTATCAGCTCTTCGATATCTTCATCGTAAAAACCAAAAGCCGTATGGGAACCAAAGAAGTCACANGGAAAAAGTACGCCGTCTTCTGGTAAGTATGTGAACATGGTTTCNGGCCAGTGAAGCCATGGAGCCTCAATAAATCTAAGTGTCTTTCCACCCAAATCAAGAGATGTGTCGTCCTTAACCAGCTTAATTCTGTCATCAGGTACCCTGTAATAAGTTGATGCCATTTTCGCTCCTTTTTCTGTTGTAACCAGCACAGCTTTTTTGTTCAATTCCATAATGTGTGGTATTGCACCTGCATGATCAGGTTCTGCATGATTCATAATCACATAATCGATCTCGTCTTCCTTTACCACCTGAGCAATCTTTTCTATCAGTTCTTTTTCAAATCCTGGGTTTACAGTGTCGATAAGAGCAATCGATTCGTCCCCAATTACAAGATATGCGTTGTAACTCGTTCCCTGGGGAAGAGGTATCAAGGCATCGAAAAGCCTCCTGTTCCAGTCTTTGACCCCTACCCAGTAAACACTATCACTTATCCTCTTTACGTGTCTCATTTTGTCACCTGTGTGAGATAAGGTTGATAGTTTATATTACTTTGTTCTCCCTTAACCAGAACTGCAGAGACGAACCCAGATTGTGAAATAAGAAGTCTCTGAAGCACACATCCTTAAAAAAGCTATTTTTCATTTAATGTACACAAGTTTTGCTTTGCATTGAGGCAACACATGCCAGTAACCGAAAATATTATTAAAAATTTTAGAGATGGTTTTTACAATCACATGATAATGAGGTAGATGTATGTACGGAAGTCAGGTTAGTAGAAATTTAAGTGAAATTTCCTTAAATCTTAATCCAGGTNCAATGAAGCTTCTTCTGAGCAATACTACCTACAAAATTTTTGATTGCAGTAATTCTGGTTCATTAATCCTGTTATGAGATGTTACAATGCTGAAAGGTAGGCGAATTTCTAAAAAACGAGGATTTAACATCGTTCTTCAGAATGCGAGCGATCTATTAATACGCTCCGAGAGTGAAAAAGAAATGATTGAAGAACTGTGCAAGATAATATCGCAGGAAAGAACGTTTCTCTACACTGTAATCTGGCTCAAAATGCCTGATAACAGTCTGAGAATTGCCGCACACTCAGGTGTTGAAGAAACTGACCTGAAGAGTGAAATTGAAGCTGCAGCAAACAAGAGTGTGGAGAAACAAGAAATTGTCAGCCACGAAATTCGTGGAAAACATGCATCAATAGTTTCCATTCCACTGATATACAACAACAACCTGTATGGAGTCTTTTGTGTTTGTGTATCAAGAAAAGTTCCAAATAAAGCAGAAATCAGAAACCTGAAAAATCTTGCGTTAAACCTCTCTCGCAAAATTGCCTTTCTAAGAGAGAAACAGTACTACGAGAAAATGAAAAATGCAGAAAGTTACCTACTGAATCTGGCTGTCTCAGAGATGGACGAATGTGAAATTATTTCCAGAGCTCTTAATGAAGTTGTCAGATTAACGGGAAGTAACTTTGGGATCTTCGGAGAGATCTACAATAAGAATGTCAAAATAAAAGCTTGCTCGGGCTTCAAAGACAAATGTATTGAGCATGAATCCCATATTCTTCTAAAAACTTGGATTGAAGCTATCAGAAAAAAGCAGGTAGTTATCATAAACAAACCGTCAGAGCAGGAGAATTCACCCCCGCCCGGTCATATCGATCTGCTGAACTACATGGTAATCCCGGTTCTTGAAGGCGAACGAAAATTCGTGTTGATACTTGGAAACAGAGATGGAGGATATTCTAAGGAGGATGCTGAGTTTGTGGTTATCCTGTTATCCCAGCTTCAAAAAGTTCTCAAAAAGAAGAGGGAAGAGGANTTTCAGAAGATCATCCTTCAGCACACCGGGACTGCTGTAATGATCGTGGAAAAAGACCTCGATATAACATATCTTAACAGCGAAGCTGAAAATATTTTTGCAGCAACGAGAGACGAAATAATCGGGAAAGGTTGGCAGAAATTTGTTTCGAAAGATGATCTGGAGAGAATTCTGCGATATCACAAACTCAGAATGATCGATCCTTCTCTTGCGCCCAGGAGTTATGAAATATCAATTTTAGATGGTAAAGGTAGNAAAAGACGTCTCCTTTTGAATGTGACACTCATTCCAGAAACAACCAAAACTATAGTTTCTATTATGGATGTGTCTGAACTCAGAAAAGCAGAACGTGCAATGGTGGAAAGTGAGGAGAAATATCGGATGATATTTGAGAACTCACTCGATGCAATAGTCCTCTCTGGAATAGACATGAGGATCATTGATTGCAATGAAGCTGCACTGAAACTTGCCAACAAGAAAAAAGAGGAGGTTATCGGAAAGAAATTTACAGAACTTGGCGTAATTGATGAGGAGGATCTTCCGTTTTTCATTGAACAATTCTACAGAGGANTGCAGGGAGAGAAATCATTTCTTGAAGCAAAAATAAGAGTTGACGGCCAGATAAAATGGATTGAGATTTCATCCGTTCTTGTTGAGAGAGAAGGAAGACCTTATGGTTTTCTCAGCATTATCAGGGACGTAACAAAGAGGAAGGAGTATGAAAAGAAAATTGAGGAGATGTTCCTGAGACTCAANGTCCTACACGAGATTGACAAAGGTTTGCTTGCAGGCAAGTCTTTAAAAGAGCTATCAAATGTGGCACTGGAAGAGCTTCTGGAGCTGACAGGAGCGGACGGAGCTGCACTTTTTGAATATAATGCTGAAAAAATGGTACTGGAGCTGATGGCAGCAACACCTAACTTCAGAAAATGTGATATTCTCTCTCCCTCCAACATCCGTGACTTTGGTCTTCTTATGAAAGGAGAAATTATAGGAATTAGCGATCTTTTAATGCAGAACGATCTCACAGAGACTGAAAAGGAGATGCTTAAACTGGGTATGAGATCATACCTCCATATACCTTTAATTGCCAGACAAGAATTCATTGGAATTCTGTGTCTGTTTTCAAGAAAGCCNGAAGCATTTATGGAAGTCTCTCATCTCATAGACGAGATTTCCTCACAGCTCTCCATTGCACTTCATGAAGCCATATTGTTTGAGATGCGAAAAAGAGCATTCGAGCAAATAGAAGAGAATATAGAAAAATTCGCTGTACTCGTAGATCATCTCAGAAATCCGCTGGCAGCCATCTCCGGTTACATTGAAACGATGGTCGAAGACCAGAAACTGGCGCAGAAGCTGGGAATTCAGGTTAAAAGAATAGAAGAGGTTATCGAGAGCTTTGATAAGGGCTGGCTTGAATCCGAGACCATTAGAGAATTTTTAAAGAGAACATGGAAATAATTCTCAGCAATATAAATCCTATTCATCTAAATAGAGAAAGAAAAGAAAACTATCAGCTTTGGGATTCAAATTAAATTTCAAAAGCCGCCGGCGGGATTTGAACCCGCGACCTGGTGATTACAAGTCACCCGCTCTGCCAGCTGATTTCCGTTTTTAACGCTTTTTATTGCTTCTTCCAAACGGGACAAATTCAGCTTTTCATTCTTCTCCCACTCCAACAACTCTACATCGATATACACATTCGTTTCTCTTCTTCATTTTTCACCTCGATTTTATTTATATAAACTAATGACATCTATTAGCAAAACCTGAAGTAAACAAAATTATTAGCCGAGATTAAAAATAGGAGTTTCGAAATTTACCTCTTAATCAGCTCGATCTTTATCTTCCTTCTGAACCTTCTACAGTTTTTGCAGAGACGAGATGTGCCCTCCCCCGAACATCACCCACTGGGATCAGGAGATTCGACAATTAGAAGGTCATCCATACTTCCCTCCCGCAATTGGGACATTTCATGTAGCCATTCTCTCTATCTCCTCTTCCGTTAACCATGGTTCAAGCGTTAGGTTATTGAGAGATAAAAGAAATCCTCATACCAAGTTTGCATCGAGGACACCTCACTCTCACCGGATCAGGAGGTCTTGTCATAACCAAAAATAGGATGGGCGATTACTTAATTCTTCATTTAATCAAATGAAAAATAAAATAAACTAATCGAACCAGTTTAACTTCACGAGGCTAGAATTATGTTTAGCACTCCGATTAAGTCGTTGAAATCTATATCGCCATTGCCATCAATGTCTGCTGCTGCGCTGTAACCACCAGTTAAGATCAGATTCAGAGTTCCGATTAAATCGTTGAAGTCAACATCGCCATCATTGTCGATATCACCCATCTTTGTTGTGTAGAATGTGAGAGGAAGATAGTCCGTATTATTAGCATTGAGTTGGTAAGCATTGTCGCAGATTCCATCTTTATTATTATCCTCGCAAGTCTGACTGAAGCCCGTTCCATCAGGCTTGGCCCAGAAGTTTCCCCCCAGATATGGTCCTCCGATTACGTTCTTACTTAGGGTTTTTGTTATGTTCCAAGTATTTTGCAATAGCTCCCCATAGAACTCGAAATTGTTTGTGTTGTTGAAGTAATTGTTGTAGATGAGGTTTCCCGTATAGCTGGAAATAGCAGTGTTTAATGTTCTCAGCGACTCATCCCAGAAGCTAAAACATGCCCTGCTACCAACTTCATTTGTCGTGTCACTCACAAACTGACTCTCGCATGATTTCCAATATCCGATCCAGATATAGCTCCCTGAAGCTAAATCGTTAGCTAAGACCTGACTGCTTGTGTAATAAAGATAAGAGATTTTGATACCGTAATCATTGTTCAAGATTGTGTTGTTAGTTATTGTATTGCTGCTTGAATATGCGATGTGGATACCATCACCATTTCCTAAGATTGCGTTGCTTTCTATAATGTTAGAAGTAGATCGGTACAAAGAGACACCATAACTGTTGTTAGAGAGTATATTGTTTATTATCGTGTTATTACTTGAGTAACCAGAACTGATGCCATCATAGTTCGATGAAATGTTGTTACTCATAATTATATTACTTTTCGAGTAAGCTAAAAATATACCCTCAATGTTGTTGGTTATGATGTTGTTCTCTATTCTACTCTCATTTGTTCTCCACAGTTCAATTCCAAAATCCGTGTTTGAGATGTTAAGTCTCTCAACACTAATGTTTTCACAGTTCACAAGTATAACCTGCCCTGCATCGCTAATCTTCACGTTTTGCACATTTTCCAGATAAACGAGAGGTTTTTGATTGACGATGTTGTTTTCCACAGTGTTTTGATACGAATAAAAAATTATTAAACCATCATTTTCAAAATTGTTGCTGCCTATGGTGTTGCTGCTTGAGTGATCCAGGATGATACCTCCCCACTTATTCGCTAAATTGTTGCTAGTTATCGTGTTACTGCTTGAATTGTACAGCAAGATACCTTCATTGTTCGAATAGAGGTTATTATCTTCAATTCTTCCATTCTGAACGTCATTATAGTAAATACCCAAATTCCAGTCCGTTACATTAGTGTTTTTTACTGTAACGTTTGTCACTGATTTGGCGTAAATACCCCAACCTGAACCAACACCATCAATTGTATGCCCATTTCCATCAAAGACTACATCGTTTGATGTAATGTTTATGCATATCTCTGCACTGCTATCAATTATATCTTGAGTTAGGATGTAGTAGCCCGGACTGTCGATGACTGCGCAGGAG
>MTNC01000044.1 GCA_002010285.1 Archaeoglobus sp. JdFR-41
AATTCCTGCTTCTGCTGGACACATTATGACTGATGTACCGAATCCTGTGGCTTCATTGGCAGCTACCCAAGCCCAGTAGTAGTCGTAGCCCGTTATCAGAACTCTTGCAATTTTTATGTCAAAGGCTTCAGCAAAAGTTTCCTCAACCTCGACACCATTCACCTTCATACTAATCACCAGCCATAACTCGCTGGCTGTGATTTAAAGTTTGTTATTTAAGATGGAGCTTTTCTACACTTCAGTGCCCAGCTTTTTAAGCTTTAATTATTGCCTGACAGGTCTGACCGTTAACTGAATGAACACGTCTTCGAGAGATGGTCTTCGAATAATTGCAGAGCGAATTTTCGTTCCAACTGAAGAAGAGAGCTCGATAATTTCGGGTAGGATTTCGTCACCTCTTTCTACGTAAATTCTCATTTTGTCTCCTTCAAGTGCAAATCTAAAATCGATTTTCTCTGCAAGTTTTTCAAGGTTCTCACCTTCGAGTATTATCACGTCTCTTCCAACAGCTTTGATGAGATTTCCCGGTTTGTCAAGAGCTATTATTCTGCCCCTATTCATCACTGCAACTCTGTCGCAGAGTTTCTCTGCCTCTTCAATGTAGTGGGTTGTTAGTACAACTGTTGTATCACCTTTCGCATCAAGGATATACTTCCAAATTCGTCTCCGGGTATGAGCGTCAAGCCCGGTTGTTGGTTCATCCAGAAATAGAACTGCTGGAAAGTGAATCAGTCCACGTGCAATTTCAAGTTTTCGCTTCATACCCCCACTGAACTTTTTAACGACAACGTCTGCCTTGTCATGTAAGTCAACAAGTTCCAAAGCTTCCCTTATTCTGCGTTCTCTCTCGAGTTTGCTTAAACCATAAAGACGTGCGTGGAAGTCAAGATTCTCTCGTGCAGTAAGATCCAGATCGAGGGTGGTTTCCTGAAAAACTACTCCTATATGTCTTCTTACTTTAGCCGGTTCTTTTGCGACATCGTAACCGGCAACACGGGCTTCACCGGATGTTGGTTTGAGAAGCGTTGCAAGAATTAAAGTGGTTGTCGTCTTTCCCGCTCCATTTGGACCGAGAAGACCAAATATCTCACCCTCGCTGACATCAAAGCTTATGTCATCGACCGCTCTTACTCCGTTGAATACCTTGACCAGGTTTTTGACTTCTATGGTCTCCATTGAAAGTCAGTACGGTTGACTGTTTACAATTTTTTTCTTGTTCAGCGCTTCATTTTTTCGATGTCAATATTTTAAAGCCTAAGCTTTTAGGGGGTGCAGTTTTAATACACTTTGTTGTGAATCCAGACATGAATCCAGACATGGACAGGGAAAGTCAGAAAGAGCAGAGTACCTCGCATGCTCATATGCATAAGAGAAGTGTACGTGGAGTTAGGTACGCCTCTCCTTTCATAATTTTCTGGGAGCTAACGAGAGCGTGTATGCTTGCATGCAAGCATTGCAGGGCAAAAGCCATGAAAAAACGACATCCGAAAGAGCTGACAACAGATGAATGCTTCGAAGTGATCCAACAGCTTTCTGAATTTGAAACAAAACCTCTCATTGTGTTTACAGGCGGAGATCCCCTGATGAGGGAAGATCTTGTTGATGTAATCAAGCATGCGTCAAGAAATGGATTCAGGGTTGCAATAGCATTCAGTGGAACTGAGCTGGCAAGCGAAGAAAAACTTGCAGAGCTGAAAAAGGCAGGTGTTGCAAGAATTGCTGTGAGTATTGATGGAGGAAGCGAAGAAAGTCATGACAGGTTCAGAGGGGTGAGAGGGACTTTCAGGATGAGTCTTGATGTAATTGAAGTGGCAAAAGATCTTGGAATACCATTTCAGGTGAACACGACGGTAACGAGAGAAAATATCAGCGAGCTGCCANAGATAGCATCACTGTGTATAAAAACTGATGCGGTGATGTGGGATGTATTCTTTCTGGTTCCCACAGGTAGAGCCAGAGTTGACATGATGCCATCTCCTCAGCAGTTTGAAGACATCCTTTGCTGGCTCTATGATTTAAGCAAAAGAACTGGGTTGAATATTAAAAGTTCAGCAGCCACGCATTTGAGGAGGATAGAGGCTATGCGTGACAGGGGAGAGATGCCTGAAGTTGGCGAACTTTATCGAGAATTGATGAGATCTCTACCAGAGCTTGAAAAACTGAAATCAAATGAAGAGAGAAAAGATGATAGAATTGTAGCCGGATTTCATGGTAGAAGTCTCAGCGATGGTATAAGGAGGGCATCAGGGATTACAGATGGGAGAGGTATGTTATTCATAAGTCATGTGGGAGAAGTGTATCCCAGCGGTTTTCTTCCTTTAGCAACCGGGAATGTGAGGAGGAGGGAGATTCGTGATATATATCTGAATTCNCGGATTTTCAGAGAGCTCCAAGATCCGAATAAGCTGAAAGGTAAATGTGGGATATGTGAGTACCGCTTCATATGTGGTGGGAGCAGAGCAAGAGCCTACGCATTGACTGGAGATTATCTGGAAGCTGAACCCTGCTGCATCTACGTGCCATCGTCAAAAGTCGAATAAATATTCGGCTATCCGTTAAATTTATATATGTCCTGTTGGGTTAATAAATTGCATGGAGAAATCGGATTCAGCGATTTTCACTGAGGAACTGAAGGCAGTCGCTGACAGAATTTCTGGTGACATCGTTTTTTCAGAAAATCCGGGGAAAGCGATGAGAAAGTGGAGACTGCTTTTCAATGCGACGCAGACGGAAGTAGCAAGAAGAACGGGCGTTACGCCGTCCGTTGTCAGTGATTACGAGGGAGGGAGGCGAACTCCCGGGGTTCAATTTGTCAGAAGATTCATCAGTGCTCTGCTGGAAATAGACAGTGATAGGGGATATGAAGTGATTTCAAAGTTCAGGAACCTNGTGGGTGTGGATTCTGGTGCTATTGTTGATATTGTGGAGTATAAGAGAGGTGTGGGGTGCGATGAATTCTGTTCTGTTATAGAGGGGACACCTCTCAACGATTTCGGAAGAAGTGTGTATGGTCATACAGTGATTGATAGTATAAAGGCTATTCTTTACATGAATGCATATGATTTTTACAGACTCTATGGTTTTACGAGTGAAAGGGCAATGATATTCATTGGTGTCACAACAGGCAGATCTCCCATGGTTGCAGTCAGGGTGTCAAATTTAAAGCCTGCTGCGGTGGTTCTCCACGGAATCATGCCAGCGAAAGTGGACATGATAGCTAAAAAAATTGCAGAAATTGAGAGAATTCCACTTCTTGTGACTTCTCTAAGTGTTGATGAGATTGTTAAACGTTTGAGGAGGAATTTTGCATGACTGGAATAGTATCTTATGGGACGTGCATTCCAAAATACCGGATCAGGATTGAGGAGATAGCGAGGGTATGGGGGGAGAGCGCAGAGGCAATTAAGGGTGGCCTCGGAGTTTATGAAAAATCTGTTCCTGATGTGGATGAGGACACAGCTACAATCGCTGTCGAGGCTGCAAGAGAAGCACTGAAAAGATCACACATTGAACCTGCACAGATAGGAGCAGTTTTTGTTGGATCAGAAAGCCATCCATACGCTGTTAAGCCCACATCAACAATTGTTGGCGAAGCTCTTGGTATTGGGAACGAATACTTTGCTGCAGACCTTGAGTTTGCCTGTAAGGCTGGTACGGCGGCGATTCAGATATGCATGGGAATGGTGCGGGCAGGTATGATAGGATATGGACTTGCAATTGGAGCAGACACAAGCCAGGCCAAGCCTGGTGATGCTCTGGAATATGCCGCTGCTGCTGGTGGTGCGGCCTTCATAATTGGAGACGACCCAATAGCAGAAATAGAAGCAACTTATTCGTACTCCTCTGATACACCTGATTTCTGGAGGAGAGACCTTCAACCATATCCAAGTCATGGTGGACGTTTTACGGGCTTACCCGCTTATTTCCGGCATGTTGTGAGCGCTGCGGAAGGTTTAATGGAAAAATATGGTTATGACGCTGAGGATTTCGATTATGCAGTGTTTCATCAGCCCAACGCCAAGTTTCCACTCAGAGCGGCAAANATGCTGGGAATAAGCGGCGAGAAACTGAATCAGGGTCTTGTTGTGAGATANATTGGGAATACTTATTCNGGATCATCGCTTATTGGGTTATGTGCTGTTCTTGATGTGGCAAAGCCAGATGAGAGAATATTGATGGTTTCTTTTGGTTCAGGAGCGGGCAGTGATGCATTTGCTATTAGAGTCACCGATATAATAGAGGANTTTCCAAGAAAACCGGCTGTATGGGATAAAATAGAAAATGGACGTATTTACATTGATTATGGATTGTATCTTAAGCACAGGAGGAAGATAAAGGTATGAGGCGCGTTGCAATTGTTGGAATTGGGTGCAGCAGATTTGGGGAACTATGGGATGCCGGGTTTCGCGACATAGTACTTGAAGCCGGAATCGAAGCCCTGCAGGATGCAGATTTGGAGGGAAAGGAGATAGAAGCTCTCTATGTGGGAAACATGAGTGGAGGGAAGTACATCGGACAGGAGCACATAGCATCACTAATAGCAGATTACTCTGGTCTTGCGGAATTTGCAATTCCGGCAACAAGGGTTGAGGCTGCGGATGCGAGTGGCGGATTAGCTCTCAGGCAGGCATACATGGCTGTGGCATCTGGTTTGCACGACATTGTGATCGCTGCCGGGGCTGAAAAAGTAACAGACGTCGGTGATCCGATGGACATTCTGTCTTCTGCTGCAGATCAGGAGTGGGAGAACTTCGTGGGAGCAAATCTGCCAGCAATCTTCGCAATAATTGCAAGGCTTCACATGAAGGAGTTTGGTACTACTGAAGAGGATCTTGCCCTTGTCAGTGTTAAAAATCACAGAAATGCTGTCAACAATCCAAAGGCTCAGTACAGGAGGGAGATAAGGGTCGATGATGTTCTGAACTCTCCTTATGTTGCTGAACCACTTAAATTGCTGGACTGTGCCAGTGTCAGTGATGGAGCAGCAGCTGTGATACTGGCTGAAGAAAGTATTGCTAAAAAGATAACAGATACACCGGTTTACATCGAAGCCTGCACACAGGCAAGTGACTATCTGGCGATACAGAACAGAAAGGACATTCTGAGAATGAGGTCTGTTGTTAAAGCAGCAGAGGATGCATACAGATTTGCCAGAGTTGAAGTCAGCGAGATTAACGTGGTTGAAGTACATGATTCCTTTACGATAGCGGAGATCATGGCTTATGAAGACCTTGGGTTTGCAGAAAAAGGAGAGGGTGCCAGACTAATCAGAGAAGGTGTTACAGAGCTTGATGGTGACCTCCCCGTGAATCCCTCAGGAGGTCTGAAAGCCTGCGGACATGCAGTCGGTGCTACAGGTGTGAGACAGGCTTATGAGATAACCCTTCAGCTCAGAGGTGAAGCAGGAAAAAGGCAGGTGGAAGCTGAAAAGGGACTTGCGCTCAATATAGGAGGGAGTGGGGCAACTGCGGTGGTTACGATATTTGGAAGGTGATTGGTATGGTTCCGAGATTCTGGAGGAAAATCAAGCACAGATATGACCTTACTGGAAGCTACTGTGAGAATTGCGGTAACTATTACTATCCTCCAAGAAACCTCTGTCCTGTTTGCAGGAGAAAGAGCAGAATGAGAAAAGCTGAGGTGCAGGAAGAGGGCACGGTCATCAGCTACTCCATCGTGCACGAGGGTAACGGAATGAAAACCCCTTATGCCGTGGCCCTCATAGAGCTGGATAACGGTGCAAGAATAGTATCACAGCTTGCCTGCGAACCCGATCNAATCAGAATCGGGATGAGAGTTAGAAAAGCATTTAGAAAATACGGAGAAGATGGAGAAGAGGGAATAATATACTACGGAACAAAGTTTGTGCCTGCAGAGTAACTCATCAGATATTGCCGAAAACTTCATCGAGAATTTTAGCGAGTTTACCTCTTACCCTTATTTTTGGGAAACAATTGTTGCAGACAGGGATTGTGTCCTCATACTCTCTGTAAATAGTTTTTCTTCTTATTCCAACATATCTGACACAATCAATGCAAAGAATGGTCTTACAGATGGAGCAGTACCTGATCTCCCTTTCTTCCAACTCTCTTTCACAGGTTGAGCAATTGTAAGTTTTCACAATAATTATTTGTTTTCGACAAACTTATTGTTTTCCCATTAGTTAGATCCATAATCAGACACTCAATGCATTGATATAAACTTGAAAAATAAATTTAAGGAAAATCTAAAAATTTACTCTGGTTTTGCCATCAATTCAGTCTTTGAGAGTATCTTGCCATCTCTTGCGTGTGGGTTTCTGTATACGCTGTTGTTGTCTTTCTCGATTTCCCTGGCCTGATCTGCCAAGATTGCAGCAATTCTCATCATCTCATGTGCAGAAGCAACAAGAGGTATGTACTTCTCTGGATCCTTTTCTATGAAGCATCCCTTAACATCGATGTCTGCCACTTTTTCAGCTATGTAGAAGGCTGCCATCGCNTTTGCTTTTGCGTAAGGGTTGCTGAATTTTCCTGCTTCGACAGCTCTTTCTGCGGTAACAACCACCTGCGGCAGTTCTGGGTCTTTTCCAGCTTTAATGTCTCCAATAACTTTATCAATAGCTTCCTGAACCAGTCTGAATGCTCCTGTTGCTGCGAGAACTTTCACAACGTCTGCGTTGAAGAGAGCCATTTCTGTTGGATCCAGGAATTCTCTCCTTGCTCCGATCATCGAATCTGCGTTTATGAATATGTAACCGAATCCCTTCTCTTTCAGTTCATCCTTTGCCTTCTTTGCCGGTGCATCACTGATAACAATAACCGGTTTTCCTTCAAAAGCCTCCCTTGCTGCCTTTGGTCCTGGTAAGGCAGCGTTNGGTGAGACCACGATGATAAGATCGGGATCAAATTCCTTCAGTTTTTCTGCAACCACGGCCTCTTCAGGTTGCATCTTAGCCCCACTTGTTACGACCCTGACCTCAATATCTTCTCTATCCGCTCTCTCGTCCAGAAGGTATTCCAGAAGTAGAGCGGTTCCTATTGCTCCCATCTTCAAAACTCCAACTTTCACAACCATTTTATCACCCGCATCGCGTAATCAGAAGTTTATTTAATCGTTTCTTTTTTATAGCTCTCATCCTACACTCTCTATGCGAATTTTTTTCGTTATGGATCTAATGTCGGGAATCGTTGTGGCTGCGGAGAGAGGTAAAAGAGAAATGTACAGACCAGTTGGAGAAAAAAGTCTGCTGGTGAGCACAAGTGATCCACTGACGGTGGTGGAGGAAGTAAAGCCACGATTTCTATATGTTGCTGATCTTGACAGAATAATGGGCAGGGGAGATAATCTCGGAGTTGTTTCGTCACTTTTCAGTAAAGTAGAGNTGCTAATTGCTGATCTGGGTTTTAGGAAGATCAGTGAGGTCTACCAGATAGCTTCGTCTTTTGGCAGTGGAAAGTTCAAGCCGGTTATTCCAACAGAAACTTTTGATCTGAGAACTCTTATAAGGAGTGAGGAAAGAATAGGTAGTTATTATATCAGCCTTGACATAGCTGACGGGATCCTCGATGCCTCCGGAAGTTTCAAAACCTGGGGTGATGTTGTGGAATTCGTGAATTCTCTATCACCTGATGGTCTTATTTTACTAACGTTGAGAAATGTCGGTTCCTTAAAACCGAGATTTGATCTCCTTGAGAAAGTTATTGATAAATCCGATCACCCTGTTCTTCTTGGTGGGGGCATAGGAAGTTTGGAGGATTTAGAATATGCCAAAGATGTAGGATGCAGTGGAGTTCTCGTTTCGACAGCTCTGCACAGAAAGCTTATTCCACTTGAGCTGGTGAGAAATGGAGAATTGTGAGCCTTCAGATATTTTTAAAACTTTGTTTCATCGGTACATAGAGTGAATCTCTTCTCCNCNCCCTCCAAACAGTTTCTGCATTGTCCATACGATGAACAGTTTGCAGCGGTAAATCTGTTTCAAAGCGTCCATGAACACGTTTTTGTTAAGACCATCAAAGTATAATTCTCTGGTAAACTGAAAAATACGTGGATCCTGAACTCCAGGAACAATTTGAAATCCTGTTTCAAGGAAAAGCAGTTTAAACCGAATATCCCAAAGAAGTTCTTCTCTTCTTTCACTGCTCAGGGACATCAGTGCACTGTAGTGCTCATCTGCGAGTCTCACACCTGATGCGATAACTATCATGTCGTCTCTATTTTTCGGAAAGACAACGTCTATAAACTGCCTTGAATTTGGGGGAATCTCAGCAAGGAAGTGGAAATCAGCATTCTCGTCGGTAACTTTATCTTTGTATAAGCCATCCTCAACAAGCCATTCTCTAACCTTTTTTGCAACCTCCTCTTTTTGTCTCTTCATCTTTCACCAGCATCATGACTGGCTTTAAATAAATTTAGAAGTGGTGTGATTAACATCGAGGAGAACTCCAGAAGAGCTCTGCTCTCGCTCATTATTCCAATTTTAATGTTTCCCAGAAAGATTATCATAATTACTTCTCCATCGAAGATTATCATGCCGTGACAGAGATTTTTGAAGCTCTCCTTCACTTCCTCTTTCCTTTTAAACTCGTACTTTACTGCATTCCTCCCATCAAATTCACTGGCGTTGGATGCCATGACCACAACTTTACATTTTGCTTTTTTTAGAATCTCCTTTAGTTCGTCTGTCATGTAGGACAAAACTGCTATGATCTCTTTTCGAGAGTTCATGACCAGTTCCCGAAGTTTGTTTAAAACAGCATCTCCTCTGTAGGCTACTATCTCGTCAATTTCCTGGTTAACACTCTCAAATTTTGGAAGCTCTTTTTTCAGATACTCGATGCTTTCAGAATACTTTTTGGATAAAATGGATATTATCTCCTCAGAATTCAGCGCCTTGAATCTCAAAGGTTTTCCTGAAGCCTGTATGAAACCCTTCNAAAGTAGAGAGTTCATGACATCGTAAACTGAAGTTCTTGGTATATTGCTGACCTCGGCAACTTCTTTGGCGGTCAGAGCACCTTTCGATAGAAGGGCTATCAAAGCTTTGGACTCATATTCACTAAGTCCCANGGATTTCAGAACTTCCACTATTTTCATCAATCGTGTTTAATCGCAAAGTATAAATAATGTTTCGTTTGGGCAACTACGACAGAGGTGATCTCTATGCGACTGATGATAACTCTGCTTGTGGTTTTTCTNGTAGTGCTGCAGACAGTTTCAGCACTTGAGTACGAAGAGAAGCCGGAAATAGTGGTATCGGGAATTTATGTTCTGGATCCTCTAACAAAACAACCTGTAAGTACGAATCACATCAAGAGGGGTGACAATGTAATTGTAGTTATCTCTGTTTACAACGATGCGAGAAGAGAGGAGGTCAAGTACGATACTACCGAAGAGGCCATGTTCTTCTCTCGGGATGAAAACATGTTGTTTACAGCTTACAATGTCAAATTTGAACTCGAGGGCAATGAATATATAGAGGTCAAAACCCCAGAAATTGAACTTCCAGCGTTACCTCCAATGCAACCCGTAACTCTTCAATTCATGCTCAAGGTGGATGATGATGCTGTTACGGGTGAACATGAACTGAGTCTTAAGGTGACCTACAATATAATAGATTCTCTTGAGAAGTTTGAGCCCCTCTACAATCCGAACCCACTACTTTACGATCCTCTTGATCCAACTCGCAGTCCAATTCCCGCTTTTCCAACTCAGATATCCATAACTGGTGGAGACGTCCCCAATGCCACTCTCACCTACGAATACAAACAGCTTGCAAAGGAGTACTCCCTTGAGTATCAGGAGGAGACAGATAGCATAGATATAGGCGTTTACGTCGAGAAAAAAGACGTGGAACTCAGAATTATTGATGTCAGGACCGAAAATTTGATAGCAAAGGGAAAGGGGAAAATTGAGGTAGAAGTGACGAATGTAGGGGAGAAAACAGCCAAAAATGCTTACATCTCACTTGAAGTGCCAACGGGCTTCGAAGTCTCTCCTGTTTCATCCACACCGATGATGGGTATTCAAGCGGGAATGGTACCTCCAGCCTCTCAGGGGATGTATCCTATGTACCCGTCTGCGTCAATGCCTTCCATGACATCTATTCCATCAGCAGCACCTTCACTGGCTGGTGCATCCTACTATGTGGGTGATCTAAAACCGGGAGATAAAGCTAAAGCCATCTTTTACCTTAAAGTTAATGTCAAAGATGAGGGGAACTATACCCTCAAATTGAAGGCAAGTTATCTCGACGAATATGGTAATCTAAAATCAACGGACAGCGTTCCATTTGGAGTGTATGTTGCACCAGCTCCATCCATTTACGTTGAAAATGTAAAAAGCAACGTTTTTGTCAATGCAAAGGGTGATGTGACTGTAACCCTCAAACCCTCTCAGGACATGAGTGANGTCAGCGTTCTTCTTACTGCCAATCCCCCTCTGACCGTTTTAAGTTCAGAGTACTATCTTGGAGATATCAAAGCAGGTGAAGTATACACANCATCCTTCAAGATCAAAGCCTCCGATGAAGCGAAAGCCGTAACATACCCGGCACAACTGTACCTCAAGTACAAGTCATATGATGAGTATATTCAGAGTGACCCNGTTAGAATTGGGATAACAGTTAATCCAAAAATGACATTTGCCGTTAGTGGAACACCCAAAATCCCTGCTGGACAGACAAAGATCGTGAATTTTACAATCACAAATACAGGTCAGTTCACAATACACGAAGCTACCGCTCGCTTGAGCATCATTGATCCATTCACTTCAGCGGATGATACTGCATATATTGGAACTCTTGCTCCAGGTCAGAGTGCTGTGGTTAAATTCCAGATAAAGGCGGAAAGCGATGCAACACCAAAGGTATATGGGCTCAACCTNGAGGTCAAGTATAAAGATCCTGAGGGAGAATGGGTTATAAGTGAGCCNGTCAAGGCAACGATAGAGGTTGTTCAGCCACAAATTCCGAAGACTGCACTGGCGATTCTGCTAATCATAGTTCTTGTGGGAATTGCTATTGCTATCTGGAGGAGAAGACGCTAATGTTTGAAGAATTGATGGAAAAAACCGGGAGGGTTGTTGCTGCAAAATCTGGGTTAGTGGTTTTAATAGTCGCTTTTTTTGTTTTTCTTGCTTTTGTTTCATCATCTAATCTTAAATTTGGTTCTGCACATTTCAGCGAGAATTTTCCACCTGGTGACAGGGTTTATATTCAGTCTCAATTGTATTCAAAAGATTTTGGTCTGGCTCCGGAAAACTCCTTTGTATTTGTTAAAGGAGACAACGTCGTTAACAGAGAGGTTTACGAATACATGCTCAGACTCCAGGAGAGTCTGGAGAGAATAGATGGAGTTGGCTCTACCGTTTCTCCCGCTTCAATTATAAGAGAAGTTTATGGAAGTCTCCCAACAGATGAACTGATTCTGAAAAGACTAACCAGTCTTTACGCATCATCCCTCATTCCCAAACCATCATTTGCTTTAATATCCATTCAAATTGAGGTTACGGATAGAGATAAACAGATGGAAGTTGCAAAGGAGATCGAAAGTGTGCTCGATATGGTTCCCCGTCCTGCGGGTGTTACAGTTGAAGCCACAGGTGGGCCGGTTGTCAGTTATCAGATAACAAAGGCTGTATCGAAAGATATCCGCNGAACAACGTCATTTTCAATCTTTCTGATGATTGCTATCCTCTTCTTGACTTTCAGTGGTGCTGTTAGGAAAAAGTACACAGCATTCATGCCTCTCGTTATTTCTCTGATGAGTGTGGTGACAATAANAGGCATAATGCCAGTACTGGGAATAAGGATGACAGACAACCTCTCTGCAACGCTACCGATTCTGATTGGACTTGCAATCGAGTATGCTGCTCAAATTCAGAATAGATATGAAGAGGAGAGAATGGAGGGAAAGGGGAGAAGTGAGTCTGTATCGCTTGCGGTATCAAGAACCGGTCTCGCCGTTGTTATGGCTATGCTCACAACAATTATCGGTTTTATGTCGATGGCAGCACCACGTTTACCAACTCTTTTCTGGTTTGGTACTCTGATGTCTCTCGGTCTTGTGGTGGCTTACTTCCTCTCAATAACATTTCTCCCAGCCTCGCTTAAACTGATGGACAGAAGAANTGGTGAAGAAGATGAGAAGTCCGTAAAAATAAAACCAGATGAGAGAAGAATAGGAATTCTTGAGAAAGCTCTTGTTGTTGTTTCGGGAATAACCACNTCCAATCCGAAGAAGATCCTTGCAATAGCTCTGCTCCTGATGATAACCGGGGCGTATGCCAGTACTCAGGTAAAGCTTGAAACCGATCTGAGAAAATATGCCCCTCAGGATCTGCCGGCTCTTGTGAGATATAACGAACTTGAAAGAGCGATGGGTGCGCAGTACATATACACCATTGTCTTCACAGCAGATGAGATCAATGCCTACACTCTCGAGAAGATTGACGAAGTCTCGGCTTACATTCTTCAGAAAGAGGACATGGTGTACAGATACGATTCACTTTCCTCTCTGATTAAAGAATTTCTTGGCAGATTACCTGAGAACGATGCCGAGCTTGCGATGGTTATGAGTAGAATCCCTGCTGAGCAGCTCAAGAGGTATGTTTCAGGAGATCAGATGGCTGTTTACCTTTATACAACTGCCGAGACACAGGATAAAAGGCGAATTTTGCTTAAAAATCTGGAGGAGGATCTGAGTTACTATGGAATCCACAACGATCACTATATAACAGGTCTTTCTGTAATCTATGCTCATATTGGTGAAATCATGGTCAGAAGCATGTCTTTAATGACGATGGTGGCTTATGTCCTAATCGTATCCCTGCTTTTTGGAATTTACCGATCAATAAGAAGGGCAGTTGTCCCACTTGTTGCAATAACCACAACAATAGCCGTCGTTAACATATTTATGGTAGCTTTTGGCATCAAGCAGACAATGGTTTCAATTGCCCTGAATTCNATTACGCTTGGACTTGGTATCGATTTCTCCATCCACATCACAGAGAGGTATATGGAAGAGAGAATGAGTCTCTCGCCGGTGGATTCCGTCAGGAGAACTGTTGAAAGGACCGGAAAGGCGATTGTCACCTCTGGTCTTACAATGGCAGGTGGATTCGGAGCTCTTTCATTCTCAACATTTCCTGTACTGGCTAATTTCGGATTTCTTGCATTTGTTGCAATAATTTTCAGCCTGATTTCAGCGCTAACGATAGTTCCAGCTTTTCTCATGGTTACAGAGAAATTCAGCGGTCAAAATGTTGGTGTTCGTGCAGTGTCGGAAGCGTTATCGATTTAAGTGTGAATGAGGTCCAAACTCACTGAAAAAATTAAGGGTTTCATTGTGAAATTCGTCGGGGAGNACCGTTCAGAACACTCCAGAAAAACCATGTGGAGAGAACCTGTTGTTGGCTTTGCTTCAGCATCAGACCCACTTTTTTTAAAATTAANGGATTTGATATCCGGACATTCCCTTCCCGAAGATATCTTGGAAAATGCGAAAAGTGTAATTGCCTACTTTGTTCCTTTTCAGAAAGAGGTTGTTGTTAGCAATGTAGATGGGGAATGGAGTTCTGAAGAATGGGCCAGAGCTTATGTTGANACGAATANACTCATTCAAGAGCTTAACAGAGCCCTTTCACAATTCATTGAGGCTCAGGGATATAGGGTGGCTGTGATTCCCCCAACACACAATTTTGATGAGGAGAGGTTGGTCAGCAAGTGGTCACACAAGCATGTGGCATATATAGCAGGCATCGGAAAATTTGGCATTCACAGAATGCTGATAACTGAGAAGGGGTGTTGTGGAAGGCTTGGTAGTGTTATTACCGATCTTCCCCTTAACACCCCATCCTGGAACTCCAGAAGCAAGGAGTACTGTCTTGCTAAACGTGGTGTAAAGTGTCTTAAATGCGTTGAGAGGTGTAAATTTGGGGCATTAACTAAAAAATCAATAGATAGAAAGAGATGTTATAAAATCTGCCTTTTAAATGCTGAGAGACACTCTAAAATAGGNTTTGCTGATGTTTGTGGTAAATGTGCGTGTGGTGTGCCCTGCTCGTTCTCAATACCTGGGGTTTACTGAATTTTTCAGGGGATTTGAAACCACAGTTCATCTATCATTGTTTGTCGCATTTTTTCTTCCATAGTTTTAAATGAGCAACGAAAAATTGTTATATTTTTGAGGAAAGAAAAGTTCATGAAAGTCGTGTACCCTGAATCCGGAGTGGCGGCTATTCTTGGACAGATGATTGAACAGAATTTAAAGGATAAACCTGATAAGGAAAAAATAGCTCAAAAGTTGAAGGGTGAAAAAGTTGTTGTGGANTTTACTGATCAGAATGCTGCTGCAACCGTTGAATTTAAGGATGATGAAATAGTTCTGACAAACTCCAAGTATACAGGTGATTGTGCTTATATAGGTACTGACTTTGAGACCATGACAAAGATAACTGCCGGTCAAATCGGGTTTGTTAGGACTCTGTGGTTACTTCTAACTGGAAAATTGAAAATGAAGAAGAGCGGAGTACTCAAAGAATTTCAGAAACTTCTTTAACTTCCCCAACCACATCTTTTTTTATAAGCATTGCAATCAGCCCCAAATTTCCTGTTATCATCGGATCTCCGCCTACCTCCTTCCAGCTTGACAGATCGCTTCTCGGACCTGTGCAGACAACATCTCCAATCTCTTTCATATCTACAGCTTCTCTGACATAACACCCATGCCCACCGTCATCAATCACCTCTTCGTTTGTAATTTTACCCTGGATGAAATTCTCAATTGTCTTTTTTATTCCTTCTTTTCCCTTTTGCTTCAAAATTCCCGTATGGTGCTCGAATATTGATAAGATTTGCCAGTCATTATCCAAAACAGCAGCAGTGAGGTGTGAATTTCCGAAATTTATCAGAAGTGCCGGAAAAGACGAGGCATGAATTGCACAACCGGCAATTGCAGCAAAGACAGTGTCAGTGACGTAGATTTCTGGTGTTATGTTCTTTCTCTGCTCAAAAAAGTCCATTATGCTCTGACCAGCATCTCTCATTCTGTTAAATTCGGCAGGGATATTTTTAATTGTAAAAAGAAAGTTCTCGAGAGAAGAATCTTTTTCAATGAGTCTTCGGAACATTTTGAATCTGAATATCCGATTACTTTCGTGGGGCGAGTATCCATGGTCTTGAACGGCTATGGCGTATATTTCTGGTAACTGGTAATTTATCCAGTAAAGAATTTTTGAATAGAAGTCCATGTCCACATCTGTTGTTTTAATTCTTAGAAGAGTTTCTTCCGGTTCATCCGGTTCTCCAACAACAATACCCATCTCTCTAACCTTCTCGAGATTGTCTGCGAAGGTTAAAGCTGCCCTCTCATCTGCATAAACCCTGTACTTTTGAATGTGTTGTTTGACAGCGTATGTAATTGCTCCGCCCCCCATTGTGTATCCTTGTAAATACACATTTCTCTCTGATTCCCTTATTCTGGATNCAAGTATTCTTGAAGGGGAGGGGAGTATCATTTTAGGACAGTTTTTTATGTTCTTATCGCTCAGCAACAGGAAGTCCTGTGTTCCAGAGCCAACATCCAGTGTGAACACCATCCTCATTTGGATCATCCTCCGGTTGCTANTTTTCAGGTTGGCTTTTAAACTTGGTTTCAGTCTGGATTAAAAAACCATACCTGAGCGAAACATCTTGTTAAGAAAAAGATGAAACTGAATACACCCAGTACAAAAAGAGAGGCATTTACGACAGCGTTGTTGCTTCTGAGCAGTCTGAGTGACATTTTTTTGTTTGAAAAAGGATAAAGTGGTGCGAATTTCTGAATGGTCAGTAGATCTGCAATTATGTGGATAGCTACCCCTGTAAACGCTGCAAGTGCATACTCAAAACCTTTCGTAGGTGCTTTCAGCACGAACACGGTTATTAGAGCTGAAGCGAGAGCCAGAAGAGCTCCAAAAGTTACGTTGTGAGTGTATGCTCGGTGTCTGATTTTCAGAATCATGTCCACATCCGGTGTGAGTGAAAAAAGAGNTGTGATTACCACGAAGTTTACATCTGTGAATTTCATCAACGGTGAGAGTATCAGAAGAGCAAAACCCAGATGTCCAGGCCGGTTCATGGATTCAGATACCTCCACCTCGTTCCATGNGGTGTATCTATTAGCTNTATACCTTTTTCTTTAAACNTATCTCTTATCNTGTCGGCTTTCTCAAAATNTTTTTCCTTTCTTGCTTTTTCTCTTTCTTTTATCAGCATTATCTCTTTTTCATCTAGTTCAGGNACTCTTCTGTATTTTTCAAACAATCCGAGCAGTGAACACAGTTCTCTATAGGTTTCGAAAATCAGAGTCAGTGTAAAAAGATTAGCATTGAAAATAACTTTATTTATGAATCCAGCAAACCTGTGAAGAACTGCAAGAGCTTTTGGTGTATTTAAATCGTTGTCCATAGCCTTTTCGAAACTCTTCTTAAATTTATCTATCTCATTTTCTATCTTTTTATTGTCAATTCCTGTGTCTCTGTCTCCAAAAGCTTTAAGAGCTGCAATTTCCATATCCATGTTTACAAGAGCAGTTTTGAGGTAGTCGTATGCTTTTTTCGCTCTTTCGATGTTTTCTTCACTGTAGTCAATTGGACTTCTGTAATGTGCTGTAAGAAGAAAGTACCTGAGCACCTCTCCACCGTGCTTTTCAACTACATCACGAATACTTATTATATTGCCAAGACTTTTGCTCATTTTCTCTCCTTTCACCGTAACAAAATCATTGTGAACCCACAATTTGACAGGCTCAACCCCAAAAAGTGCGTAACTCTGGGCTCTCTCGTTCTCGTGGTGGGGAAATATTAGATCTTTGCCACCCCCATGAATCTCGAATGGAACTCCAAGGTAATGAGAGGATAGCACCGAACACTCAATGTGCCATCCAGGTCTTCCTTTACCCCATGGAGAATCAAAGACAGCTTCAGCTTTAATGTCATCTTCTTTGGCTGATTTCCATAAAGCAAAGTCCTTGATATCCTTTTTCCTCTCATCCGGTTCTATTCTGTGTCTGTTGAGTTCCTCAAGAGACTGTCTGGAGAGTTCCCCATACCTGCTGAAAGCAGGTACGTGGAAATAAACATCTCCATCGACCACGTATCCGAAGCCCATTTCCACGAGTTTTTCAATGAAACCAATAATCTCATTTATGTGGTCTGTGACTTTCGGATGGTAATCCGCTTTTCTGACGTTTAGCTCCTCTATATCCTTGAGATATTCTTCAATAAATTTCTCGGCTATTTCTTTCTGGGTTTTACCTTCACTGACAGCTCTTCGAATTATTTTGTCATCAACATCCGTGAAGTTCTGGACATAAACGACCTCAAATCCTCTGTATTCGAGATACCTTCTCAGAGTGTCGAAAACAACTGCACTCCTTGCGTGGCCTATGTGGGAGTGGTCGTATGCTGTGATTCCGCATACATACATTTTGATTTTCTTTCCCTCAGCAACATCCTCAACTCTCTGGTATCTCCTCTTCAGTGTATTGTATAGTTCCATGTGGTGAGTCAGATGTGGATGTAAAAGGTTTTCATTTCTGACCGCTCATTTTTCGAAAAGATTATTTGTTCTTCAACTCGCCTGAGTTTGGTGGTGATATGAAGTTTGGGATAGAGTTTGTTCCAGATATGAAGTACTATGAACTCGAATACTACGTCAAACTTGCAGAGGACAGTGGATTCGATTACACTTGGATTACCGACCACTACAACAACAGGAATGTGTACTCGATACTGACAATCCTTGCCATGAAAACGAGAACGATTAAACTTGGGCCCGGAGTTACCAACCCGTATCACATCAACCCGGCACTAACCGCTTCAGCGATTGCGACAATTAATGAGGTAAGTGGTGGCAGAGCAGTTCTTGGCATTGGAGCTGGAGATAAGGTTACTTTTGAGAGAATTGGTATATCCTGGGAAAAACCACTAAAGAGGATGAGAGAAGCGGTTGAAATAATCAGGCAGCTGATAGCGGGGAAATCCGTGAAATATGATGGAGAAATTTTCAGGTTTAATGGGGCGAGACTTGGGTTTAAGGCTGGCGAAGTGCCGGTCTATATAGGTGCNCAGGGNCCAAAAATGCTTAAACTCGCCGCAGAGCTTGGAGATGGCGTTCTGATAAATGCTTCACATCCAAAGGATTTTGAAGAGGCTAAGAAAAATATTGATGAAGGTCTTTCTGCAGCAGGAAAGAGTAGAGACGNATTTGACACTGTTGCGTATGCATCNATGAGTGTTGATAAAAANAGAGATAATGCGAGAAATGCTGCTCGAATAGTTGTGGCTTTTATCGTAGCTGGAAGTCCCCCTGCTGTGCTNGAAAGACATGGACTGAGCGATGAATCGGTCAATGCGGTAAGAGAAGCTCTTAACAATGCTTTTGCCAAAGGCGACTGGGGTGGGGTTGCAAAGAGCGTTACGGACGAGATGATAGATATTTTCTCCGTAAGTGGAACACCTGACGATGTAATCGAAAGGATAAATGAGCTTTCAAAAGCAGGAGTTACGCAGGTTGTTGCAGGAAGTCCAATTGGGCCTGACAAGAAGAAGTCGATTAAACTGATAGGCAAGGAAATAATTCCAAAATTTAAGTAATTTTTATTTTATTTAAATTTAGTATATTTCTGATTGAAATACTCTCTGACCACAACTTTAAATTGAATCGAATTAAATTTACATGATGAACACATCGCTCAGTGGTTGGCTTATAGATGCTGATTATGTAACTGAGAATGGCAGAGCAGTCATTAGACTCTGGTGCAAGGATGAAGACGGTATTTTTGTTGCATATGACCAGTCGTTCAGTCCCTATTTCTATGTTGTTGGGGTTGATGAGGACATCATTGAAAACGCTGCAGTTGAGACCAGGAAAGAGGTTATCAAACCTCATTCATGGGAGAAGATAGANATTAAAATTCTTGGGAGGAGTTACGAGGCCTTCAAAGTTTATGCATTTCACCCACAGCACGTTCCCAGATTAAGGGAGTATTTTTCAAAATTCGGGGATGTAAGAGAAGCGGACATACCCTTCGCATATCGGTACCTAATAGACAGAGATCTGGCGTGTATGGATGGTTTGGTCGTGGAAGGCAAAGAGATCGAAAGCAGAGGTCTGAAACCTCGATTGAGGAGTATTAAAATCGAGAATGTNAGAAGAGAGAGTAGGAAGGAGTATCCAGATCTCAAAATGCTTGTGTTTGACTGTGAGATGCTCTCACCCTTTGGAATGGCGGATCCGGAGGAGGATCCGATTATTGTAATCTCAATGAAGTGGAATGACGAGGAGGAGAAGGTAATCACGGGAAAGGAGAGGGACATAATAGCGGAATTCGTACATTTCATAAAGGATTATGATCCTGATATAATAGTTGGCTATAATCANGATGGTTTTGACTGGCCATATATCAGAAAAAGAGCTGAAAAGTGGAAACTGAAGCTGGATATAGGTAGAGACGGAAGCGAGATCAGTTTCAGAGGCGGAAGACCAAAGATAGCGGGGAGACTTAATGTGGACCTCTACGACATAGCGATGAAGATAAGCGATGTTAAGATTAAGAAACTNGAGAATATAGCCGAGTACCTCGGTACGAGGGTTGAGATAGCGGATATAGAGGCAAAGGACATCTACAGGTACTGGACATCAGGCGAAAGGGAAAAGGTTCTGACCTATGCGAGGCAGGATGTGGTTAATACATACCTCATAGCTCAGGAATTATTGCCGATGCACTACGAACTTTCCAGGATGATCAGGTTACCTCTTGATGATGTTACCAGAACCGGGCGCGGTAAGCAGGTTGACTGGTTACTTCTCAGTGAAGCGAGAAAACTTGGTGAGGTTGCACCAAATCCCCCTGAAGTTGCGGAAAGTTATGAGGGAGCATTCGTTCTTGAACCTGCTAAGGGTTTGCATGAGAATGTCGCCTGTCTTGACTTTGCGAGCATGTATCCTTCAATCATGATCTCCTTTAATATAAGCCCGGATACTGTTGGATGTTCCGAGGATTGTTACGTTGCTCCTGAAGTTGGACACAGGTTCAGAAAAAGCCCAGATGGGTTTTTTAAGCGCATNCTGACAAAACTCATTGAAAACAGGANGCTGATAAAAGAGGAAATGAAAAAACATGACTACGACACACCTGAATATAAGATTCTTGACATAAAACAGCAAACACTCAAAGTTCTTACCAATTCCTTCTATGGGTACATGGGCTGGAATGCTGCAAGATGGTACTGCAGAGAATGTGCAGAAGCAACGACTGCATGGGGAAGATATTTCATAAAGAAATCGGCAGAAATTGCTGAATCAATGGGTTTTACTGTTCTGTATGGAGATACAGACAGCATATTTGTGTCCAAAAACGGTTTGAGCATTGAGAAACTCAAACCCGAAATTGAGAAACTCGTTGACAGACTGTCGTCTGAACTTCCAATCCAGATTGAGGTGGATGAGTACTACAGCAGCGTGTTTTTTGTTGAGAAAAAGAGGTACGCAGGGTTGAGTGTTGATGGTAGGCTCGTTGTCAGGGGACTCGAAGTGAGACGTGGAGACTGGTGTGAACTCGCAAAAAAGGTGCAGAAGGATGTTATTGAGATCATTCTTAAAGAGAAAAATCCAGAGAAAGCTGCAGAGCTTGTTAAGGGTGTTATCGCTGAAATAAAAGAAGGCAAGGTTGCACTGGAGGACCTGGTNATATATAAAGGGATGACGAAGAAACCGTCCCGGTACGAGTCGGTTCAGGCTCATGTGAAAGCAGCCATGAAGGCAAGGGAGGTGGGAATAGTATACCCAGTAGGGTCGAAAATAGGTTTTGTTGTAACAAAAGGCTCGGGTACAATTGGGGATAGAGCGTATCCGGTTGATTTGGTCGAAGATTTTGATGGGGATGTGCTGAAAATTAAAACGAAAACAGGTTACGAAACTAAACGGATTGATAAGGAGTATTACATTAACAATCAAATTGTTCCGTCNGTTCTCAGAATTCTTGAGAGGTTTGGGTATAATGAGGCATCACTTAAGGGATCAGCTCAGCTGAGTCTTGATTCATTCTTTTAATTAGGGAGATTAAAGAATTCAACAATTTTTTAAGTTGAGCGTCAAAAGCAGGAACATGATTGCAGACGTTTACATTGAGCTCAAAGAGGGTGTTGCAGATCCTGAAGGCGAAGCCACGCTTAAGGCTCTTCGCCTCCTCGGTTTTAAAAGAGTAAAGAACGTCTCAAGCGTCAAGGTTTTCCGAATTGAGCTGGAGGCAAAAAGTAAAGAGGAGGCAGAAAAAGAAATTGCCGAAATGTGCGAAAAACTACTTGCGAATCCTGTTATTCAGAAGTACAGTATTAAATGGCTTGATTGATTTGATGTTAATTCAGTCCGGTGGTTAGGATGTACAAGAAGGTAAACGTTCCCTTCGAGCTGTATGAGATTGAGATTATAGAGGCAGACGATGAAACACTTGCAAAAATCAGTGAGGAACTCGGTCTGGCANTGAATGTTGANGAGATGAANAGAATAAAGGAGTATTTCATAAAAAAAGGTAGAAATCCGTATGATATAGAGCTCCAGAGTATTGCTCAAGCATGGAGTGAACACTGCTGCTACAAGAGTTCCAGATACTATCTCAGGCAGTACCTTCTGGAATCGGCGAAGGCTGATTATGTTATCTCTGCTATAAAGGAAGATGCTGGAGTGGTTGAATTCGATGAGGAATATGCGTATGTTACTGCCTTTGAAAGTCACAATCATCCTTCAGCCATCGAACCNTANGGTGGTGCAGCGACGGGAATAGGTGGAATATTGCGGGATGTACTTTGTATGGGTGCTCAGCCAGTGGCACTTATTGATCCACTCTTCTTTGGCAATCTTGATACTCCATACGATAAGCTACCGAGGGGAACCAAGCACCCTCTTTACCTCTTTTCTGGGGTAGTTGCTGGAATAAGAGATTACGGCAACAGGGTTGGAATTCCAACCGTTGCTGGAATGGTTTTTTTTGACAGTTCCTATCTCACAAACTGTCTTGTGAATGTCGGGTGTATAGGAATTGTGAGAAAGGACAGAATCATTCACAGCAGAGCTGGGGGAGAAGGAGATCTATTCGTTCTTGCTGGTGGCAGAACAGGTAGAGATGGTATCCATGGTGTTACATTTGCATCGGCTGAGCTGGATGAAAAAAGTGAGGAGGAGGCGAGAGGAGCAGTTCAGCTTGGNAACCCGATTATGAAGGAACCTCTTATCCACGCATGTCTTGAAATCGTTGAAAAAGGGCTGCTTACAGGGATGAAAGATCTTGGTGGTGGTGGACTGAGCTGTGTAATTGGAGAAATGGCTCATGCTGCCGGATTTGGNGCTGAAGTTTATCTCGATAAGGTTCCNCTGAAAGAGGAGGGAATGGCTCCATGGGAGATATGGATTTCGGAAAGTCAGGAGAGAATGATGCTTACAGTTAAACCTGAGGATATAGATGAAGTCCTTTATGTTTTTCAGAAGTGGGATGTTCCCGCTACAGTTGTTGGGAAGGTAGTTAAGGGCGGTTCCCTTAAAATATTTTACAAAGGTCATGTTATTTACGACCTGGATATAGATTTTCTTGTAGGAGGACCCGAGTACTGCCGTTCTTATGTCTCAGAGAAACCTGAAGTTGCAGAAAGGGAGGAAATATCTCCGCCAGAGGATTATGTCAGGACGTTTCTGAAGATGCTCTCTCACCCAAATGTGGCCTGCAAGGACTGGGTTATAAGGCAGTATGACCACGAAGTTAGAGCTTTAACCGCTCTCAAACCTCTTCAGGGCAGGATTAATAGGGAAACGCATGGAGATGCAGCGGTAATAAGGCCAACGAATTCGTGGAGAGGACTTGCAGTTACAGCAGATGTAAATCCGTGGATGACGAAAGTAGATCCCTACTGGGGAGCTGCAAGCTCTTTTGACGAAATGGTGCGCAATCTGGTAGCTGTGAATTCCATTCCGCACTCATTTAACGACTGTCTAAACTTCGGTAACCCAGAAAAACCTGAGAGAATGGGTGAGTTTGTTGAATGTGTGAGGGCTATTGGATGGATGGCAAAGGGGACAGGTATTCCGTGTGTCAGTGGAAATGTGAGTTTCTACAACGAAACACCCTACGGAAGTGTGGCTCCAACTCCCACGCTTCTGGGAATAGGGATTGTTGAGGACGTGAGGAAAGCGGTGGAGAGTTACTTCAGAGGTGGGGCAGTAATTCTTGTCGGTGAGACCAGACCTGAATTTGGTGGAAGTCTGTATTCAAATGTGACAGGAATGAAGTCATACAGAGTACCCAGAACGTCTCCGGAAAGATTGAAAAAGTATGTCAATGGAATACTGGATTCGTTCAAAAAGTTCGATGTTCAGGCGTGTCATGACGTTGCAGAGGGCGGTATTGCAGTTGCTATTGCTGAGATGAGTTTTGGGAAAGGGGTGGGTTTCAGCAGTTTGAGGAGATTTGATTTCGTTGAACTTTTCTCCGAGTCCAATACAAGGTGGATTGTTGAAGTCAGAAAGTCTGATGCAGAGAGTTACGTTGAGCATCTCAGGTTAATGGGATTGAAAGCTGAGTTGATCGGCTTCAGCGAGGGGGAACTTCTTGATTTTGGCATATTCAAAGTTGAACTTGCAGACGCAGACAATTCATGGAGAAACGGGATGATCAGATATCTGGTTTGATTTCTTCGATTAGTTTCTTTCTTTTCGTGTTTCTTTTCTTCTTTTTTCTTCACTAAGTTCGGATTTCATCTCCCTTAATTCCCTTCTGAACTCTATGTTAGCCCGGAATATGAAATCGCTGATAAGTCCGAACATCAAAAGCTGAATTCCGGAAATTATGAGCAGAGATGTGAGTATGGCCAGAAGAAAGTGGTTTATGTTTCTAAGCCAATCATAAACAACGTAAATACCTGATACAAGACCAAAAAACAGAAAAATGATTCCGCAAAGGTAGAGGTATCTTGCAGGACTGTATCTCCCAATGAGTTCGTAAATTACCTTTCCTATTCTGATCCCGTCTCTGAGCGGATTCAATTTCGTTTCTCCTTCCCTTTTTCTGTATCTGATTGGTACTTCCAGTATCCTGTAACCTTTGGCAAGGGTTTCAACAGTGAGTTCCGCTTCGACTTCAAAACCCGTCTTTCTCAGGTTGACACTCTTGTAAACCTCTTTTTTTAATGCTCTGTATCCTGACAGAATGTCTCTGAGGGCAACACCATAAGCCAGTCGGAAGAAGAGATTCAGGAGTTTGTTTCCAATTAAATTCAACTTGGTAAAGGCTCCCTTCTCGTATCCGGCAAGCCTGTTACCAACCACGTGTTCTGCGACCCCCTTCTCAATTGGTTCAAGCAGTTTCCTCACATCCTCTGGCAAATAGGTACCATCTCCATCTATCAGCACCACGACATCACTGTCTGTCATCTGGAACGCTTCAGCAACAGCCTGACCCTTTCCCTTACCGCTCTGGATAACAACCTTTGCTCCCTTCTCAGTAGCAATCTCTCTTGTTCGATCCTTGCTGTTTCCGTCAATCACCAGAATTTTCTCAAATCCCAGTCTCCTGAATTTTTCAACTACTTCGCCAATTGCTCTCTCCTCATTGAGGGTTGGTATGATTACAGTTACATCCATGTTTTCCGCAGACATTTTTTAAACTTGTTCTAAAACTTATATCCTGAATATCTTCAGCATTTTTACCACTGGAACCGAGTCAACTTCGTCGCTCTCCCGCTTGTCAACGATGACTGCCGCACACAACACTTTTCCCTCCGCTGCTTCGATACTCTCAGCAGTTTCGCGTATTGATCTACCCGTAGAAATTATGTCATCAACGATTACGCATCTCTTTCCGGTTATTGAGGCAAAGTTGTGGCTGAAAACCCCTCCTCTGTGCCTTTCCCCCTTCTCNTCCTCTTCCCACTTCAGTTTCCTCGGGTAGTATATGCTGAATTCAGCCTGTAGTTCTTCTGCAACCATTGCAGCAAGTGGAATTCCGCTGGTTGCAACACCGACAACCACTTCCGGCTCCTCNTCAACACTCTCAAGAATCATCTCTGCGAGAGCAGCAGCTATGTAACGCAATCTTGAGGGTTTTGCGATGTTTTTCCATTCTATATATATATCGGAAGGAGGAGATACATCCTCTCTTGCCTTTGTCAGGAGCCATAGTGCTGTTTCTCTGGAGACGTTCAGTTCGTCGGCTATCTCGCCTGTTGTTAATCCCTTTTCTTTTAGTTTTCGTGCTCTTTCAACCAGACTCTCTATTCTTGTCATTTTTTCACCCTCCTCAACACAGCCTCACTTCCGCAAACCGGACAGATATCGGAATCAATTCTTCTTCCACAACCTCTACAAACCTTTATCCATTTAAATTCTTTTGATATTCCGTTTTGAACAATATTCTCGAACTTAATACCGAGCTTCATGGCCACGTTCTGAATCGCATAGTCATCTGTAACGAGGATGACATCTTTTCCTCTCTTCTTCTCGTCAAGAGCCTTTGCAAGCACTTTGATGTCAGTGTTTGAGAGTTTGTGAATGTCACCGGTAATTTTTGCAGTTGTGACAACTTCTTTTTCACTTTCCTCACTTGCCTCCTCAACTCTGAGATTTTTAACACTGAAGTAGAGTGCTGAAGCCTCATCAATTATCTCAGAGACAACTTCAGGTACGGTNACCATCTCCTCATAAACGGCTTTCCTCTGGAATATGGCACTGGAGTCAACAACGTAAACCCTCACTCGTAGCAGTTATCCTGTGAGATAGATATAATTTTTCTAAATTAGATTGCAAGTTAGAACCTGAAATTTGCGGAATTTGTCGGGATCACACCATAACTCACCATAACTCTTAAATATCAAGTTCGAGTACCAGCTAATGCCGACGGTCATAGAGGCGGGGGAAACACCCGGACTCATTCCGAACCCGGAAGTTAAGCCCCGTCTCGTCCCGCGTTGTACTGTGTTCCGAGAGGGCACGGGAAGCGCGGGAACTGTCGGCATTTTGTTTATGATTTTTGTTTAATGCTATTTAATTTTTTAAAGTTTTAAAAAATAGAAATGTTTGNTTTTAGACCCCTTCAACGGNCTGCAAAATCTCTACTGCTTTCTGCAGACCTTCAAGAGCAAGCAAAAAGAACACCCAGGCGTTTATGAATGCGATTGCTCCTGAAATTTTCCTATACTGCATTTTACCTGTTGCCCCAACGTACACTGAGACGAAAAGATACAGTGCGAGCAGCAAAAGGGCCACCGAAATCAGACCCATCCCCATTGAAAACGCTCTCAGTGAAACTATGAAGAACAGTACTCCTGTAATCAGGGATGCTGGTCCAAATGCGTACATGTCAGTCTCTCCAAATCTGAGCGCTATACCAGCAGAGAGCATCAGTATCATGAATGCAGTAGTCAACATGGCTGTAATCAGATCCCCTCCAACCAGTTCCAGAATTACAACTATTATGCCAAAAATAGCGCCAACCATGAGCAGAATTCCAAGTCCTTTGAGATCTACTCTTCCTCCAATTGCCATCTCTGTCCATCCAATGGCGAGTAGCATTGGGGCAGAAATCCAGAAAATGATGTACTTTGCCATTTCCGCAAGTCCCATAAACGGCTCCATAAAAACCTCTTTTAAATTTATTATAANTATCTTTCGTTGAAAAATGTGGCNGAGGAAATGAAACTTGGTTAGACATGTTAAATATTAAACAACCTTATCCGGGTTAAGTATGTTTTTTGGATCGAAAATTTTCTTTATTGATCTCATTAGTTCAACCTGTTCCGGCATAAGTTTCTCCATTTCCAGTCTTTTGACAGTTCCTATTCCATGTTCTCCACTGATAACCCCTCCAAGATTCCTTGCGAGTTCGAGCAATTCTTCTCTGAATTTGAAGTATACATTCTGCCAGCCATCAAAGAGAAGTGGGTGCTGGTGGACATTTCCATCTCCAGCATGGCCGTATGTTATNACGTCTATTCCGTACCTCTCTGCTATTTCGTTACTGAGTCTAACATATTCAGCTACGTTTCCTGGAGGGACGCATACGTCGAGAATTTCTATGATCTGATCTTTCAATCCATCGTAAATACGGCTTCGAATTTCCANGAGTGTCTTTTGTTCCCTCCTGCTCAGGGCAACAAATACATCAATTGCNCCCAAACTATACGACAGCTCGGCAACCCTGTTCATCTCGGTTTTATTCTCCAGTATGATCAGCAAATGTGCCTCTCCTTCCTGCGTAACCCATTTTTTCCCGCTAACAGCTTCTCCAATTTCTACAGCCCTTCTCTCCATAAATTCGACAGCCAGCGGGAGTATCCCTGCTGAGAGTATTTCAGAGACGCAATCAAGGGCTTTATCAAGGTCTTTGAAGGGAATTGCGAGGGTTACCATATCTTTTAATTTTGGTAAAAGTCTGATGAATGCCTTTGTTATCACACAAAGTGTGCCCTCACTTCCGATCATCAGATGAAGAAGTGAGTAGCCTGTGGAGTTTTTTATAGTCCTGCTACCTAACTCAATTACCCTCCCGTCGGGGAGAACAGCTTGAATTCCAAGTACGTAGTTTCTCATCGTACCGTACTTGAGAGCTCTTATGCCTCCAGCGTTTGTTGCAATCATACCTCCCACAGTTGCAGTTTCTGCTCCGGGATGAGGTAAGAAGCTTAGATCATGCTTTTCTGCAGCGTTTTCAAGTTCCTGTAGAGTCACTCCAGCATCACAGATGGCCAATCTATTTTTAACATCTATTTCGAGTCCTTTCAGTTTCTCAGTGGAAAGGACAATGCCCTCCCTTATGGGGATGGCTCCACCACTCAGTCCTGTGCCTCCTCCTCTAACGAAAACTGGTATAGAGTTCTCGAATGCGAGTCTCATAATTTTTGAAACTTCTTGAGTGGTTTCCGGTTTGACGATGACGAAATTATCAGCAGGCTTGGGCATCACAGGTTTTGGAGTTTCATCAAACCTGTAGGTGTCACTTGCGGGGTACACATTGGTGATACCTTTCAGCTCGCTTTTCCAGTAGTTTGAGTAGTTCTCATCTGTATTGCGAGTTTTGTTAGTCTTACTCATGATTCTCACCTAAATCTCATTGAGTTATTATGATTTTCACTGAGTGAAATGAATTTCTTCATCTCGGGATNCAGTTCTGGATGCCACCAATTCAGAATAATCTTNGAACTTTCTGGAACTTCTTCAGGCAACTATATCAAATCTGAAGCTCATATTTCNGATTCTTTTTAATTCCTGACCACAACCTTATAATATTGGTGTGGGAAATCCCTTTCATGGAGGACTGTCTGAAGTTGATATACACCAGGAGAAGTGTTAGAGGGTATGGAGAGGGAGAGATAAGCGATGNGGACATGAACAAAATCCTCAGGGCTGCTATGCAAGCTCCCTCTGCTGGAAATGAACAGCCATGGCACTTTGTTGTTGTAAAAAATAGGGAGAATCTGAAAAAACTGGCNTCTCTTCATCCATACGGNAAAATGCTTGAGAATGCTGCTGCAGCCATAGTTGTTTGTGCAGATGAGAAGCTTTCACGCTATCCATTTGAAATGTGGGTGCAGGATTGCAGTGCCGCAACTCAGAATATTCTGCTTGCTGCCCGAATTCTTGGTATTGGCTCGTGCTGGCTTGGCGTTTACCCGAGAAAGGAGAGAATGGAGCCAATAGCAGAGTTTTTGCAGCTTCCAGATCACGTGAAGGTCTTCTGTATAGTCTCTCTCGGATATCCTAAAAGTGAAAATGATTTTTATGAGGCTGGAGACAGATTCAAGCCTGAGAGGATTCATCTGGAGAAGTGGTAGATTAAAGTAGATTAACGTACACCAAAAGTTTGATAAATCAATTTCTTAGTTTAAATTTAAATCACTCAGAAGCCCCGTGGGGTAGCGGTCAATCCTGCCGGACTCTGGATCCGGCGACGCCGGTTCGAATCCGGCCGGGGCTATGTGACCTCAATTTCCAAAGCCCTCCGTTCTGACAGCGAGTAGTAATGCCTAACAGTCCCCTTCTCCCCTCTTTCTTTTCTCACCAGCTTTATCAAGCCAAGTTTTCTCAACAGGTACACATAGTTTCCGAATGACTGACGTGAAGGAGGAGGATATCCCTTCTCAACACAGTAAGAGCGAAACACCTTCCACATCTCGTGAATGTATGCCTCTCCCTTCTCTTCCAGATATCTTTTGATGAACAGAGCAGTCCTCTTCATCTCAATCTTCTCAAAATCTCGGAAATCGCCCCTTTATACCTTCTATCCAGCTCAAGCAAGGCGAGAGCAGCTTCGAGGTATGATCCGTTCATAGCCATGGTTAGAAGCGTTTCATCATCAAGTTTCGATAACCTACTGCAATTAGTCTCGTTACTCATGTTATTAAAAGTAAACATCTTGATTTATAAAATTTATGGATAAATAAGTATAAAAAAGGTATATGTATGTTTTGGTTAATTTAATTTATTAAATTTTAATATATAACTATAGTAAGTTTGTTTTGTTGCAGCTTGAATCAAGTCTTATCGCCTTTAGGGAGTGGTTCCTACCAAAAACTTTTCCCTTCTATTTTACTGTAATCTCAAATGCTTCAACTTAGCAGTTTGTGTGTTATTCTTGCAAGTTGAAAGCAAAGAAGCAAGAGTTCTGGAATCGTAAAACAGGTTGAACATCAATGCTCCAAATGGGTGGATGAAACCTAAACTGGAAAATTAAAAAGGAGCCAACGTGAAAATTTACATGGATGTCTATTGCTTTAGCCATTTGATAATCAAACTCATGGTAGAAATCAGAGTTGAATCTGAAGTACTGATAATTTTTGCAAGTGTTTGGAGGATTGGATTCTAAATTGAGAGTGAGGCAATCGATTATGAAATTTCGAATATTTCAGAGGATGAAAGAAAGTAAAAGTCTTAAACTAAAGCAGTTTTCGAGAAAAATAACGTCAAGAGCTCTCAATTTCTTCAGGCATCTCTCCCTATCTTTTCCTGAACACAGCCTTGGAAGACGTTTGACTTTTGGATGAAGTAAGAACTGGTCATGCTTAAGTTTGCAAGTCATTTTGGGTTAATTTTGATCAAAATCTTTAGATTCAATTTTCATGCGAACAAAAGTAAGAATAGGGTAGAAGGAACTTCAGAACCGGAAGATACTCATTTTTGAATATCGTGATGACGGGGTCATGTGTTTTAATCTCCGGTTCAATCCCTTTTTGCCGGAGAAATGTGGATGATGCGTAGATCACGTATTCAATCTCAGACACCCTTTTTATAAGTTCGGGACTGTTTATTTCTGTTGCAATTTTTTTAATTCTGTTCACCAAATTGTCCAGGTTGTGAAGATTTTGATACTCGTCAGACTCTATCATCCTCTCGATAGATTTTAGAAGTTCACTCAAAGCCCAGCTCTTATCCTCATCATCTTTAATCCTCTCAGCAACCTCAATAGCCCTCTCAATTTCCCCCACTTCTACTAAACTCCTCACAATCTCACTCAAAGCCCACTGTTACTATTCACTTTTGCGGAAAGTCTCTTAACTAAACCCATTACAAAATTTAATACATGCTTCAACATCTTTAACCTGCCCAGAATTTTTCAAGGCTCGCGTCGCTCCAGAGAATTGCTACATGCTAGTTCTTCATCTTTGAAGCCTTGAAAATGCCTTTCGAATACTCAATTACAATTCTTTTCGATTATTTAATGAGAATTGAGGAAAAAGAGAAATACTCTTACGTGAGAATCTAAAAGTGATGAGGGAGCTGATAACGCTCCTCATAATTTTACTCGCTTTGGCAGCAACTGTATCAGCATTTGAAATTGATTCTGAAGGCTACGTCACGAATGTTGTAGATGGAGACACTATAGACGTCTACTCTACTTCAGGCTTCATGCAAGGCGAGGAGTTCAGGATAAGGTTTGCAGATATCAACACACCTGAACTAAGCACTTATGAGGGGCAGATCTCCAAATCAGCTCTTGCATCTCTGATAAACGGCAAGTATGTCCTCATTGACGTTGATGATGTAACAACCTATGACCCATACGGCAGAGTTGTGGCAGTTGTATACCTGCCAGTCAACGAGACTCACGCCTTGAACGTGAACTACTACATGGTCGTGAATGGTTATGCGGAGATATGGGACTTCACGAACAATGAGTTTAATCCGTATGAGTGGCGACTTTATGAGACCTTACCAGCTGCACAGAGAGTTGTGAATTTGAACACAAGCAAAACCTTTTCAACAATTCAAGCTGCAATTTACGATTCAGAAACAGAAGATGGCCATGTAATTGTAGTTTACCCAGGCAACTATGAGGAGAACGTACATGTTAACAAGTCTGTTAAAATCAAATCTTTAAGTGGAAATCCAGATGACGTAACTGTAAGAATTGCAAACGAAACGATGCCAGTGTTTAATGTCACTGCTAATAATGTAAGCATAATTGGACTTTCAATCGAAGGGTCTTATTTTTTATATGACTCTGCAATAAAAATCCACGGTGATTTTTGCAGAATTTCTGGAAACTCAATATCGAATTATCGCGGTGGAATTAGTGTCTACAACTCCCAGGGTTGCATAATCTCCGAGAACGAAATTAGTAATAGTTATAGCAGCGGAATCTACTTACAACACTCAAATAACACCATTGTAACAAACAACACAATCCACGTATATGACTCAACTGGGATTTTGATTGTGAGGTCTTCAAATAACACAATCTTTGGTAACGAGATCTCTGGATACGATGGGACAGGAGTGTCCCTTTATTATTCTCGAAACACGAATGTGATTAAGAACAGAATGGATGTAACTGGATATTCCTCTGGAATTTACTTATCTTACTCATCTAACAACACTATTTTAACAAATGAAATATCAGCCGGTAATGGAATTGGAATTTGGTATTCAAACTCTAATAACATCTCCTTAAATATTGTTTCAGCAAAATATGAAGGACTAGAAGCTTCTTATTCGTCCAGAAACAAAATCATCAAAAATACAATTTACGGCAGCGAACACGGGATATATTTCTACTATGGGTGCGAAAACAACGAGATCCACTCGAATAGGATGCACCAAAACACTTACGATATTTGCATCTCATCAAGTAACAATATCATATCGGAGAACGAGATGGATAGTGGGATTTACATTCCGCTACACACATACAGAAACACAATCGTAAACAATACTGTTAGGGAAAAACCGCTCTTCTATTGTCAAGATGATTCTAACATAGTGGTAGAGGGAGTGGGACAGGCCATATTGATTAATTGTTCCGACGTAATCATTAAAGCTCAGAAATATCCGGCACAGCAGTTGGGATTCAGCTTTTAGACGCTAGAGGTTGTTTAATTATCGAGAATAAGATTACAGGTAACCGAATTGGTGTAAAACTTTTCTCTGCTGAAAACAACACAATAGCAAGCAATATAATCCAGAATAACTCTTTGTATGGGCTTTACCTCCGCTCATCTAATGATAACACAATTTACAACAATCTCTTCAACAATTCCAACAACTGTTACAAATTTGAGGTAAACACGGTGAATACTTGGAACATAACAAAGCAACTCGAATCAAACATTCTAGGTGGAGAATATCTGGGAGGAAACGCTTGGCTAAAGCCAGACGGCACTGGTTTTAGTCAAACATGTGAGGACGACGATTTCGATGGTATATGCGATCAAGAGTTTCAAATAGATGCTAATAATATTGATTACTTGCCATTAAAAGTCTATCAACCACCAATTACAAATTTCACGTTCTATCCATCCCACCCAAAAGTGGGAGAAACAATTACATTTGACGCATCCTCCTCTTACGATGTCGATGGGAGTATAATCGCTTATTCATGGGACTTTGGCGATAACTCGACGGCTTTTGGAGTATTAGTAAGTCATGCATACTCTGAACCTGGAAATTACACAGTGATGTTAACCGTAACAGATAACGATCGATTAGAATCTTCCATATCGAAGCTCGTCCAAGTTTTTGAAGAGAAAACTCAATCTGGGGACATAGACGGAAATGGGAACGTTGACTTCAATGATCTAATTGTTACGCTCAACCTAATCTTAGCAGGAGTCTACTATCAAGCTCTACTATCAAGCAGCTGACTTAGACAGCGACGGAGACAT
>MTNC01000064.1 GCA_002010285.1 Archaeoglobus sp. JdFR-41
GTAACATTGCTTCCAATCTGCTGAGCAGTCACAGCAACATTGTACGTCTTTTTAACGCTGCTGCCCATGCCAAAAACGAAGCTCGCTATCACCGCTGCAAGAATCACTGTTATTGCCACCATCAGTATCACGCCGATGACCGGCGAGACACCCTTTTCATCCTTTACCCACTTCATTTAACCACCTCCATTTCAAATGCTCACAATCATTATTACAAGTTGAAGTTTATAAAGTTTTCTACTAACGGCATTTCAGGAAAAATTTTTTCCTTTCGCACTCTGGAGGATTGATAGTTTAATTCTCAGAATTAAAAATCATTGTGTGATAGTTTCTTATAATATTTTCGAGTCTGAAAGAGGGTTTGAAGGGTATGCAGGTTTCAAAACCAAAATCAAAGTGAAGACTCATCCAGAGATACATTGAAAGATGATTTTTAAATAATCTAAATAACCCACCATCCAATTTATCATCTGTCTCTGTCCATCCAATCTGACGTGAGATGTTCTATATGGTTGGTTTAACAGCATCTTAAAGTAATACCAGACATTCCGGTGGAACAAAAGGTTTAATTATAGCTTGAAGAAGCCCTTTTAATGGCTCAGAAAAATAATCAGAAAAATGACGATGTAGATATAAAGGTGATAGAGCTGGAGGACATTCCAGGAGTTGGACCTGAAACTGCAAGAAAGTTGAGAGAAGCCGGATTCTCGACTATCGAAGCAATTGCAGTGGCGTCTCCTTCTGAACTCAGCACGATTGGCGGATTGAGCGAGGGAAATGCTTTGAAGATAATCCAGCATGCAAGGAGGCTTGCAGACATTGGTGGATTCGAGAGTGGTGAAAAAATACTGGAGAGAAGGAAAAGTGTCAAGAAGATATCCACCGGCAGTGAGAAACTCAATGAACTCCTGGGTGGGGGAGTGGAAACGCAGGCAATAACTGAGCTTTTTGGTGAATTTGGTAGTGGCAAAACTCAGATATGCCATCAGCTTGCAGTAAACGTCCAGCTTCCAGAGGATGAGGGCGGACTTAATGGCTCCGCAATCATAATTGATACTGAAAACACTTTCAGACCGGAGAGGATAATCCAGATGGCTGAAGCCAGAGGTCTTGATGGAAATGACGTTCTGAAAAATATTTACGTTGCACAGGCTTACAACTCCAATCACCAGATGCTTCTTGTTGATAACGCGAAGGAGCTTGCAGAAAAACTGAAGAAAGATGGAAAGCCCGTGAGACTGTTTGTTGTCGATTCTCTCACATCTCACTTCAGAGCTGAGTATGTTGGAAGAGGTACACTTGCAGACAGGCAACAAAAGCTTAACAGGCACCTACATGACCTCATGAAGTTTGGAGAACTGTTCAACGCTGCTATAGTTGTGACAAATCAGGTTATGGCAAAACCCGATCAGCTATATGGAGATCCAACGAAACCTGTCGGTGGGCATATAGTTGCACATACCGCAACTTTCAGAGTCTATTTGAAGAAAAGCAAGGGTGATTTAAGGGTTGCGAGATTAATAGACTCACCTCATCTTCCAGAAGGTGAGGCTGTTTTCAGAATTACAGAAAAGGGTGTCGAGGACACCAGATAGATTAAAAAGCATCCTTAACGAAGTTTCATCCTGATACTTCTCCATCTTTTGTAATCCTCAATAAGAGGTTTTAGATCACTTTCTGACCAGTATTCTGAATCAAGTATAGTTTTCAGAACTCTCTCAAAACACTCAAAACTCATTTCATACTTCTTCTCAAATTCCCTTTCCAACATGGCAAGATTTTTTACATCTTGGTCTTGCTCATGCATAGCAATGATTGTTCGATTGTTTTTTAAATTTTCTTAATTAATTCATAACAATTAATATTTAACTGAATATGTCATTTAATATTATCCCTGCCACCTCCGAAAGCAGGGAGTCAGAGTTTGAGATCTTTCTCAATTCATCTAAAGAAAACTCAACACTGGCTCCAAAATACACTCGAAGTATAGCATTTTTTATAGTTTCAGCTTCCACTGTCCCAAGCTCTCTGGCCTTTTCAAAGCAGTGGATGAAATTTACAGACTGAAAACCAAAGTTCCGGTATGCGATAAAGGATAGACAGGCAGCATCAGTATAGTAACTCGCAGCAATTTCGGTATTACCCCTTTTTTCAGCATTTTTTGCTTTGATAAATTTTATTTTAGCTGCAAGATCTGGAGANAGTCTGTTCTCCATCATTTCGAGTTTTGTGAGCAGGTCATCATCTGGTTCTACCANAGAAAGCAGATTTTGAATGACAGAAGCGAGTTCTTCTATAAGTTCAGCCTTCTCGAACATCTCAAAGGCTTTTTTAAGCAAAATTTCAGCCTCTTTTGCTCTTTTTTCCCTCATATATATAACTGCAAGATTGTTGAGTATTACTCCAAGCTCTCTGACATCTTCTCGATTTTTCAGTAGACGTCTTCTATGCTCAAAAGCTTTAAGAAAGTAATTTTCCGCCTCTCTGAATTTTCCCATTTTTGTGTGCATCGTTCCCAGAGACGTTAAAACAGCGGGAAGCTGAGTCGAGTCGGAGATTTCAAAAACCCTGATCGCATCCCTGTAAGCTTTTTCAGCTTCTTCGTACTTCTTTCGTGTCTGGTAGAGGTTTCCAAGATTAAAAAGCGCTCCACCCACGTACTTCATGAATCCATCATTCTCTTTTGAAAGGTCGATGTATATCTGAAGAGTGTCAAGATACATTCTTTCTGCATCCTCAAACTTTCCAAGTGAGTAGTAAAGGTTCCCAAGAGTTCCGAGAACCCTCCCCTTTTCGTGTTTCATGCTATCATCGAGTTTATCAAGCAGCAAGGTACCAATAGTCACCAGTGTCTCTAAACTTACAGGATCAAGCGGAGAATTGCCAAGGGATACAAACTCTTCTACAGCTTTAGCAGGATTTAACTCGAGGAGATTTTTTAATTCTTTAAGCTTTTCTTCGGCATCGTATGAGTTCACACAGAATCACCTTTGACTTTCTCTTCACCACCCGCTGCATTCCTCTTTTTTGAGTTTTTATCAAACCTATCTTTTTTTCGAAATATTCTTTCTATCTCAACATCAATAAATCTGCGGCGATGTTCAGAACCAAGTGATTTTCTATAATCGACTCTGAGCTGTTTTTTCGCCAGTTTCTCAAGCAGTTCTTCAATTTCATCATCTTCCCCCATCTCGCTCATCTCAACACTTAGAATGTGAAGTGTTATAAACCTTCCACAAATGTTGAGAACTCACAAAGGTTTTTATTAAGCGATGAACATCGGTTTTCGTGTCGAGGCTGCTGGTACTGGACACAACACTCAGAGATGGAGAACAGACTCCTGGAGTTTCACTGAGTGTTGAACAGAAGTTAATGATAGCCCAAGCTCTTGAAAAGCTTGGAGTGGATATCATCGAGGCGGGAACAGCAATTGCTTCTCAGGGTGACTTTAATGCAATAAAGGAAATTTCAAGCAGAGGTCTGAAAGCTGAAGTATGCAGCTTTGCAAGAATTAAAAAAGAGGATATTGATGCTGCTGCCGATGCAAATGCAGATTCGATTTTCATGGTTGCCCCATCGTCAGATATACACATTCAGGCTAAATTCCCTGGAAAGGACAGAGATTTTGTAATTGAAAGATCAATTGAGGCTGTGGAATATGCAAAGGAGAGAGGATTGATCGTCGAATTCGGCGCTGAGGATGCATCGAGAGCAGATTTATCCTTCATAGTTGAACTTTTTAGAGCTGCCGAGAGTGCTGGGGCTGATAGACTTACATATGCCGATACAGTTGGCGTCCTTTCTCCAGAAAGAACAGCAGAAATCGTCAAGAAGCTTAAAGAGGAATTTAAACTGCCAGTTGCAATTCACTGCCATGACGACTTCGGACTTGCAACGGCAAACACCATCTCCGCTGTGAAAAGTGGTGCAGACGAATTTCACGGAACGATAAACGGGATAGGTGAGAGGGCTGGTAACGCTGCAATAGAAGAGGTAATAATAGCTCTTGAACATCTGTATGGAATAAAAACGGGGATAAGGAAGGAGAAAATTTACAGCACGTCAAAACTTGTGGAGAAGCTAACCAGGGTTGTTGTTCCTCCAAACAAGCCTATTGTAGGTGATAACGCATTTACACATGAAAGTGGAATTCACACGTCAGCACTCTTCAGAGACGCCACAACGTATGAACCCATCTCCCCAGAAGTTGTTGGAAGAAGGAGAGTTATAGTCCTTGGAAAGCATGCAGGGAGAGCAAGCGTGGAGTCGATAATGAAAGAACTTGGCTACCAGGCAACCCCTGAGCAGATGAAGGAGATNTTGGACAGAATCAAAGACATAGGGGACAGAGGTAAGAGAGTTACAGATGCTGACGTGAGAACAATCATAGAGACAGTCCTCCAGATAAAAAGGGAAAGAAANGTCAAACTCGAAGATCTGGCAATATTCAGTGGAATGAAATCCATGCCAATGGCAAGTGTAAAACTTCGCATAAATGGTGAGGAAAAAGTGGAAGCTGCTGTTGGTGTAGGTCCTGTTGATGCTGCAATAAATGCAATAAGAAAGGCTATCAAAGACTTTGCAGATATAAAGTTGATGAGCTATCACGTTGATGCAATCACTGGCGGAACAGACGCTCTTGTTGATGTCGTGGTACAGCTCAGAAAGGGTAACAAAGTAGTCACGGCGAGAGGTGCAAGAACAGACATCATAATGGCTTCAGTCGAGGCTTTCATCGAGGGTCTCAACATGCTTGTATAACCTGCAACCCTTTAAAGTGGGTCAGAAATGTATACACACGAAATACTCCTTGTGGCGATTTCTGTTTTTTTCATGCTTCTTTATGTTTTCTCAAAAAGAGAGATTGCTGGTTTTACTGGATGGCTTTTCTTTGCACTCCTTTGCGCTGTTAAAGTTCCTGAATACATAGCAGGTGAAGATTACTACAACACAGGTGTATTTGCACTGGCATCGGCATTTTTTGCAGTTCTTGCCTACTCAATTTTGAGAAACAATTCTCAGGTTTTTCTGGATGTTACATCGTTTTCAGCGCTTGCCTGTCTGATATACTTCCCGTTTGCAATCGATGCAACACTCAATGCTTGGATAATTGATACAACTGCGATTCTTACAGCAAAACTCGGAAATCTTCTGGGCTACTCCATGATTGCAGAAGGCAAGATGGTGTATCTGGAAAAACACGCTGTGGAAATAATTCTCCCATGCACAGCGATAGAAAGTATTTCACTCTTTGCAGGTGCAACACTCGGAATAAGAGCAGCTATAAACCGAAAAATTGCTGCATTCCTGATTTCGGTTCCGGTTATCTACATTCTCAATCTCATCAGAAATATCTTTGTAATTCTGAGCTTCACATACTCGTGGTTTGGCGATAACAGTTTTTACATCGCCCATCACATCATTGCCAAGATATTTTCAACCCTCGCACTGATTCTGATTGCATATGCTGTTTTTAGATTTCTTCCAGAGCTGGCGGAACTCATATATTCTCTGAAAGATGAAATCGAGAAGGGTGTTAGAAGTTGATAGTAAAGGAAGCGTTTCCTCTAATCCTGCTCAATGTAACTCTACTTGTTGCTTCTCTTATCTTGTATCCTCCACTATCTCTATTTTTTGTAGTTACAGGAGTATTCACTGCACTGTTTTTTAGAGATCCACCCAGAGAAATTCAGCATGGAGTGATATCTCCAGCAGATGGTAGAATTGACTATCTCACAAAAAAAAGAGTTGAAATATTCATGTCTCCCTTTGACTGCCACGTTAACAGAGCTCCAGTTGGTGGAAGGGTGGCAAGGATCAGATTTCAGGAAGGAAAAACTCCTCCAGCTTTTAAAAGAGAGAAAAACGTAAGAATGAAGGAGATAACTATTGAAAATGATGATGGAATATTTAGAGTAATACTAATTGCCGGAATATTTGCAAGAAGAATTGTATGCTACGTTCGGGAAGGGAGTACCGTGGAAAAGGGTGACAAGATAGGAATGATTAGGTTTGGTTCTCGTGTAGTTTTAGAGGTGCCTGAAGGATACAGATTTGTGAAAAGAGTTGGCGAAAAAGTTAAAGCTGGTGAAACTATAGCGGTAAAGGATGAAAATATTTAAAGAGGTCTCCCTTGCTGATTCGCTCACAGTTCTTAACGCACTTTTTGGCTTCTCCTCAATCACCTATCTCCTCCTTTACGGTCTTCGGATTGAGGCGTTTATCCTTTTTTACCTCTCCGTTTTTGCAGACGGTATTGATGGTTTTATAGCATCAAAAACAGAAAAAAGCCCGTTTGGAAAGGAACTTGACTCACTCGCAGACTCTGTATCATTTGGACTTTTTCCCGCAGCATCAATTGTGGTTTTTGATCCAAACCTCTTTCCTGCTGCAGCTCTCTGTGTAGCATTTTCAATTCTCCGTCTTGCAAGATTTAACACGCTGCAACATGAGGACTTTCTGGGAGTGCCAACTGTTGTCAGTGCACTTCTTATAACATCCCTGATCAGAATAGAGGCTGGTTCAGGTGTCATCGCAATTCTTGTTATAGCATCTTCAGTTCTGATGATATCCGATCTCCCTTACCCTCGCATCAGAGATGCAGTTGCACTAATTGTCGTAGCTCTTTTAATACTGGCATCTGTGATCCTTAATGAACTCAGTTATCTGATACTCTTAATCGCCCTGATATACATGATCAGTCCAATACCTGGGGAGGTGCTGAGATGGCTGGAGAGGAGAAGGATAGAAAAGCAGCTTTTGAAGCGGGAATAAAACTCGGAGCTCTATTTCACCAATTTATCGGGGTTCCGGTATCAGAGAAAAATGCTGAAATACTGGAAAAGGCAATGGAAAGTTGCGTAAAGCTCCAGCCGTTCGTTGTTGAAGTCGAGGTGAGGATAGACAGGGAAAAACTGAAGTCCGTTTCAGATATGGGTTACACCTCCCTTTCACCTGATATGCTGGCGGCAAGGGTTGTTGTAGAAGTCGATGGATCAAAAGCTGAGGGAATTCTGGAATGGAATGATGAGATGAAATATCCCCTCATGAGGTTGGTTTGCAGGTAGTCCGGTTTTGTTCTATTCAATTACAGTTCCAATTTCCTCCACATTTTCGTTTCTTACAACTCTCACAATATTTTCGGGTTTACCNAGGAAGATAACCGTCCTAATTTTACTTCTCTCGATTACCTTTGCTGCAAGAAGATCGATCACAACATTTGCTCCTGCTCCCATTTCAGTTCTGCTTATAAGCTCCACGAGCTCACTGGGACTCATTCTGGGAATTTTTCTTGCTTCTCTATTCGTTCGAGGGTCATCCGTGTAAACACCGTCAACAGATGTGGCGTTGAGAAATACGTCAGCTGAGACGAATTCTGCAAGTAAAGCTGCTGTTGCATCCGTCGTGTGCCCGGGAAAAGTCCCACCCATCACAACAATACTGTACATTTTTCCAAGTTCTGCAGCTTCAATAAAGTCAACTGGAATTCTACGTGGGGCAGACTTTATCGCCGATGCCAGCAGCATGGCATTCAGTCTTGTTACAGCTATGCCAATTAAGTCACAATAGGTTTCATCAGCCCCAACTTCCCTCCCTACCTGAATGTAGTCTCTTGCAATTTTACCTCCTCCAACCACAACGAAAATTGTGTGCTCTTCTGAAAGTTTCTCTAACACATCGGCAAATTTCTGTAAGTTTTCTGCAATTTTTTCAAATCCTTCAGAAAAACCAAGAACTGATCCACCGAGTGAAAGAACGAATTTCATTGAGGTTCAGTATTACCTATTGTTTTTATCACTTGCGAAGGCAAAATCTGATTTTTAGATTGTTCCAATAATCATGAAAACAAAACCTAAATATATACGCGAATTTGCAATCAAAAATACTTAAATAGTGGAAGGTTTCATAGTAATGATGAGCATAAGATTATGTTAAATGGAGGTGTGTAAATGGTTCGTACCATTGCGATTGCGTCAGGAAAGGGTGGAACCGGAAAAACCACAATTTCGGCTAACCTGGGCGTTGCACTAACTCAGCTCGGGTACGACGTTACAATTGTGGATGCAGACATTGCGATGGCAAATCTTGAACTGATCATGGGTATGGAGGGTTTGCCAATTACTCTCCAAAATGTTCTCTCCGGTGAAGCAAGAATTGATGAGGCTATATATGTCGGTCCTGGTGGTGTTAAAGTTGTCCCAGCTGGTGTCAGTCTTGAGGGCTTGAGAAAGGCAAACCCAGAAAAACTTGAGGATGTTTTAACTCAAATAATGGAGAATACGGATATTCTTCTTCTCGACGCTCCAGCAGGTCTCGACAAAAGCGCGGTAATAGCAATAGCAGCCGCACAGGAGCTCCTCCTTATTGTTAATCCGGAGATTGCGTCCATCACTGATGGCTTAAAGACAAAAATAGTTGCTGAAAGACTTGGCACAAAGATGGCGGGGATTGTTATAAACAGGATAACCACACTGGGAATAGAGATGGCAAAGAATGAGATTGAGGCAATTCTTGAGGGCAAAGTGGTGGCAATGGTACCTGAGGATCCAGAAGTGAGAAAAGCTGCAGCTTTTGGAAAACCTGTAATTCTAAGGGCCCCCGACTCACCTGCCTCTGTTGCTCTTAAAGATTTAGCTCATCGCATTGCAGGTGTTAAGAAGAAGGAAGCTGTGGTTGATGAAAAGAAGAAGGAGGGGGCAATTGCCAAGATGCTGAAGGTCTTTAGGCTTGGGAGGAAGCGGAGATGACACCAATAATCGAGTGGTTACTTCTGATTTTACTTATAATCAGCATCTCTCTCAACATTGTACTTTTAAAAAGGGTAAGAGATCTGAACCAGGAGCTTAGAGACGTTGGAGCAAGAGTCAGTGTGACAAAAGAAGAACTCTTCCAGATCAGAAAAAGACTTGAGAAAATGAAGAGCGAAATTTAATTTCTTTTTCCAAAAATTTTTAAAATTCCCTTTTTTAGAGTCTTTATGGATCCGATAAAGGTTGCTGAATCCTATGACGATGTTACGATAGGTATTTTTGGCTCCCATTCTGCAAAAGAGACCGGGATTTCTGCAAAAGCCTGGGGATTTAGGACAGTAGTGGTAGTTCAGAAGGGGAGAGACAAACTTTACACGAAGTACAACAAATGGCTTTATGATGAGTTCATAGTACTTGATTCCTTTAAAGAACTACTGTACAAGGAAGTGCAGGAAAAACTGATAGAAATGAATACTATCTTCATCCCAAACAGGAGTTTTGCTGTTTACGTAGGTTACGATGGCATAGAAAATGAGTTTAAAGTTCCGATTTACGGCAACAGATATCTTCTTCNAGCAGAGGAAAGAGAATTTGAAAAAGGGCAGTATTATCTTCTCGAGAAGGCCGGAGTACGTTATCCAAAGGAGTTCTCATCACCTGAAGAAATAGACAGACTTGTGGTTGTTAAGGTTCAGCAGGCAAGGAATCCACTGGAAAGAGCATTTTTCTACGCCTCTTCTCCAGAAGATTACTATAGGCAGGCAGAGGAGTTGCTGAAGGCCGGAGTGATAAATGAAGAGGGATTGAGCAAGGCGAGAATAGAGGAGTACGTTCTTGGAGCTCGATTCAACGCAAACTTTCACAGCTACGCAATGAAGGATGTATTTGGCGACTTTGATTTTGTCGGTTTCTCCGATAGAAGACAGGTAAATCTGCAGGGTTTCCTGAATCTTCCCGCAAGAGATCAGCTCAAGATAAATGTACCGGTCAAAAATGAAGAGATAGGACATTTCGGTGTAACAATGAGAGAGAGTAAGCAACAGATGGTTTACGAGGCTGCCGAGAAGTTTCTTAGGACATGTGAGAAAGAGTTTCCTCCTGGAATCATCGGAATGTTCGGTCTTCAGGGTGGAGTGGCTTATTCTCCTGAGAATGAGTCAAAACTCGAGTTTGTTGTATTTGATGTCTCATTCCGCGTACCGGGAGATCCTGCAATAGGTCCTACATCTCCTGAGATGAGAAATCTGAGTATAAAGCATGGAGTTAGGATCGAAGACCCACTTGATCTGACAATGATGGAAATAAAAAAAGCGTTAGAAACTGGAAGGCTGGGTGAAATAGTCACCTGAATTTCAGATAATCTCACGACATTCAACCAGCTTCAAGCAGCTCAATTCCATCTTCTGTCAATCTCAGCTTTCCGTCTTCATCTTCTTTAACGAATCCCTCTCTTATCAACCAGTCCAAGTTGAACTTCAACTGAAAGTCTGAGAGTTCAAGTTCTTTTTTTAACTCTTCCCTCGTTTTACCCTGCACACCAATGGCAGCAACAATTTTTCTTCTTACAGGGCTCATTGAAGCTTTAAACAGCCTCTCATGGTGTTCTCTATCTCTTACCTTCTCTGCCATCGTCAACACCCTGAGATAGTCAGCCTTCCAAAAATATAATGTTTTTTCAGTTGTCAAAGATTCTTCAATTCAGGTATTATATCAAGAAGTTTCTGAGAGGACAAGAAAAACGGGGTTGGNGTGATCATTTTGAATTTTTTAACGGTCTTCGACAATTTTAACCAGTTTAAGACAGTTTATAAGAGTCTGTATGTCAGCAGGAGAAGTTCTGGACGAGTCTTTCCAGAATACCTCTATCAGGTGGTAATCTGCAATTTTTCGTAACTCGGTAAGCAGTGATAAATCTAATTCACCCTTGCCGAGAGGAATGTGGTCTACAAATTTGCGGAAGTCGAAGTCGTGGATGTGTACAACGTGTATCCTTCTGCTGTGTCTTTCTATGAACTTCCTCAGCTCATCCGTGTAATTTTTTCCTTTCCTCGCTGAATCGATTGCGAGGTGTCCTACGTCAAGCGTAATTTTTGCCTCAGGGCAAACAAAATCATCTACAAAAAATTTATCATTTTCAATGCAGAGATCAAAACCGCTTTCTCTGGCAAACTTAGCAGCAAATTCGCAAGCTTTCAGGGCATTGTCTATGGCTACTTTTCGTACCTCATCAAAAATAAACGTTGGTGTAAGGTGGAACATATGGAGATTGAAATATTCGGGTTCGAATTTCTGTGCAAACTCCAGACACTTCTTGAGCACTTTTAAACTCGTGCTGAAGATCTCTGTTCTTGGAGATGCCAGCAAAATATCGAGAGGCGCATGAAAAGCGAGATCCACATTCAAATCCTTCAGTTCGATAACAAGTTCGACAGAGGACTCTTCAGGAAAAGGAAAATCGAGAGAAACTTCAAAATACTCAAAACCTCCCCGAAGAAGCTTTCGAACTGTTCCGGAAAGAGGTCTGTGTCCGTACCAGAGCGAGCTACCTGTGGGCATGTCGGCACCAGTACCTGAGATAATTTTATAGTATATAACATTTTTACACAAAATTCTACATTACTTCAGCCGGTTCATCAGCCAGTTCATNTAGAAGAGGTCAAAAAAGTTTTTAACCTTTGTTTAACAGTGTTAAACATGGAAAGAATGAACGGGATAATTCTCCACAGTGGCGAGTGGGACAGAATATACCATGCATTCAACATCGCTTCCGTTCTATCATCGATGGGAGAGGAGACGATTGTGTTTCTAACGTACTGGGCATTGAGGAACATCTGCGAGAACATAAAGTTCTTTGAGAGAGACGAGGAAAANAGAGCAATCGAAGAAGGTATTCAAAAAGGGATAATTAAAGAGCTTGAACANATTGTAAATCTTGGCAAATCATTCGGAAAACTTCGGATCATTGCGTGTTCTGCCAGCATGGAACTTTTCGGAATTGACAAAGAGAAACTACCGCGCTGGGTGGATAAGGTAGGGGGTCTGAGCGAGGTAATAGGAATGGACCACATAATATTCATCTGAACCTGTTACCTTTTTAAGTTTTGATAATAAAAAGTAAAACTATCTCAAAATCCTCATACTGTTGAGAACAGCTATGAGAGTGACTCCAACATCNGCAAAAACAGCTTCCCACATTGTAGCCANGCCCAGGGATCCNAGAGTTAGAAAGAATCCCTTGATGGCGAGAGCAAAACCTATGTTCTGCCATACAATTCGCTGAGTCTTCTGAGCAAGCTTCAAAGCAAGTGGAATTTTTGAGGGTCTGTCGTCCATTATAACAACATCCGCCACCTCTATTGCTGCCTCACTTCCCAGTCCACCCATTGCTATCCCCACATCGGCTCTGGCTATTACGGGAGCATCGTTTATNCCATCTCCCGCAAATGCAACCACACCATATCTGGCCTTCAGACTTTCCACGATTTTCACCTTCCCCTCTGGAAGTAATTCAGCGTAGTATTCATCGACACCAAGTCTCTTTGCTATCAATCTGGCTACATCTTCGCTATCACCTGTAAGCATGACAACTCTTCGATTGAGTTTTTTNAACTCTTCCACAGCTTTTTTTGCATCTTCTTTGGGTTGATCTGCTACGATTACGTAACCGGCATAAACACCATTTACTGCAACGTGAACAACTGTCCCTTCAACCTCACATGAGTCGTGCTCTACATTCATTTCATGCATCAGAGGATCGTTTCCCGCAATGACCGTGAGATTGCCAACTTTTGCTCTCACACCTCTTCCTGCAATTTCGCTGTATTCTATAACGGATTTAACAGAATCGTTAACCTCTCCATAAGCCTCAAGTATCGATCTTGCGATGGGGTGAGTTGAGTGCATTTCAGCAAGAGCCGCGAGCCGGAGAACTTCATCCTTGCTGAATCCGTTTTTTGCAACAACTTTGACAACCTCAAAACTACCCTTTGTGAGGGTGCCGGTCTTGTCGAGTGCAAAGACTTTTGCGTTCCGGATAACATCGATGAAATTGGCCCCTTTGATGAGTATTCCGTCNCTTGCAGCCTTACCAATCGAAGCGAAGTAGCTGAGAGGGATAGAAAGTACGAGGGCACAGGGACATGAAATTACCAGAAGAACAAGAGATCGGTAGATCCAGGGGAAAAATGGTTCATTCAGCAGCAGGGGTGGTAAAACGGCAATTGAAATAGCCATGCTTATAACTGCGGGTGTGTAATATCGGGCAAACCGGGTGATGAATTTTTCAGCTTTGGCTTTCCTGCTCCCAGCCTCCTCCACCAGTTTAAGTATTCTCGAAACAGTAGAATCCTGAAACAACTTTGTAACTTTAACTGTAATCAAACCAGTCATGTTAATCATTCCGGACAGAACCTCATCTCCCACAGCAATCGATCTCGGCCTGGATTCTCCTGTGAGAGTTGAAGTATCCACGAGAGACGATCCCTCAACTACCACACCATCAAGCGGAATTTTCTCNCCNGGTCTTACAACAATAAAGCTACCCTTTCTAACGTCTTCAGGTCTTACTCTGGTTATTCCATCTTCAGTTTTTAGATTGGCGTACGATGGTTTTATTGCAAGCAACGCTTTTATCGATCTACGTGATCTGTTTACAGCAAGATCCTGAAGAAATTCGCCAACTCTGAAAAAAAGCATCACACCAACCGCTTCTGGCATCTCGTGAATCGCTATTGCCCCCATTGTAGCTATGCTCAAAAGAAGATTTTCGTCGAATATCTCTTTCTTTGTAATATTTCTACCGGCTTTCAAGAGAATTTTCCAGCCAGCGATAAGGTATGCAGAAAGAAATACGGCATACTCCGCAAATGGTGATGGATGGAGACTTCCCTCAAATATCGTCCCAATCAGGAAAAGAANACTGGAGATGACTATAGGAATAANTTCATCTTTTAAACTCTCAAATCTGCTGTAATCAGTTCCAGATTCATCTTCTTCAGAGAGTTCAATTTCCGGTTCCACTTCCCTGATAATATTGGCTATTTCATCAAATTCAGCATCTGTGAACAATTCAGAAGTGGAGAAATTGATGTTTGCTTTAATTCCACGCTTTTTCAGTTCTTCTTCTATTCTAGATCCGCAGCTTGCACAGTCAAGTCCCTTCAGTTTAAATCTTTTCGTATTGCTCACTCTATCACCATATCATCCTTTTTTCTCCTCTATGTGATCCATAGCTGTCNTCAGAATAGACGCAACATGCTCGTCATCGAGACTGTAATAAACGTTTCTACCCTCTCTTCTGTATTTTACAAGCTTTTTATCCCTCAGAATCCTAAGTTGATGCGATACAGCTGACACCGATAGTCCCGTAATTTCTGAGATGTCACACGTGCACAGTTCCCGTCTGGATAATGCAAGGAGTATCTTAATCCGTGAAGAATCACCAAAAGCTTCAAGAAACTCTGCAAGCTCAATTACACGCTCATCTGATGGTAAACTCTGGATAACCTCCTCTATGTACTCTCCTGCTGAACCACCACNGCAAACGGGTAATCTTCCCATACTTGAACAAATGTTCAAATATTAAATAAAGTTTTCGCGTTGGTGAGCATATGGATTTAGCAAAATAAAAATCAGAAACTTAGTTATAAATTATGTCCTGTAACTCCTTGGCATCCCCAGAATGTGCTCGGCTATGTAGTTGAGAGCCATCTGCTGAGTTACGGGAGCTAACCTCAGCAGGTTAACTTCTCTCCACCACCTCTCAACATCGTACTCCTTTGCGTATCCATAACCGCCAAAAGTCTGCATTGCCCAGTAAACAGCCTTTATCGCATTCTCAACAGCAACAACCTTCGCCATGTTTGCAGCATCCCCTATCTCCTTGTAAGCTGCAGCCATCTCAACCCTCTTTGCTGGATCAAGCACGTCTTCACTCTTGAACTTCGTATCGTAGAGATGTGCAGCCTTGTACATCATGAGACGAGCACACTCCAGAGCAGCGTAAGCCTCAGCAAGAGGAAACTGCAAACCTTGGTAGCTGCCAATCGGATCTGCGAAAACCTTCCTCTGCTTCGAGTACTCAACTGCTGTTTTTATTGCAAGCTTAGCTCCTCCAATAGCTCCTGCACATGCACTCATTCTCTCTGGATTGAGTACGTCGAGGAGGAGATACCAGCCAAGATCTTTTGTCCAAGAATTGCGTCGTCTCCCACTCTCAGATTGCTTATGCTTACTTCACACGTTTTCGAGAAGTTTATAGCGTGCTTGGGAATTGGATTCCATTTAACCGCATCATTCGGCAGATCAACCAGAAANAGTGTAAGTCCAAGACTCTTTTTAGGTGCCTGCTCGTATGGAGTTGTTCTGGTAACAAGAAGCATACCCTTAGCTCTATCAATACCGCTTATGAATATCTTGTTTCCGTTTATAACCCACTCATCGCCCTCCTTTCTTGCCGTAGTTTCAATTCTCAGTGTATTTGTCCCGGCATTAGGTTCCGTTAAAGCCATGCAGAACTCCAACTCCCCTTTTGCAATTTTCGGGAGATATTTTTCTTTCTGTTCCTCAGTTCCGTACCTGGCAATTGGAAGAGCACCGAAGATTACGGTTAAAACGAAGTACCAGACNCCTCCCGCCCCACATCCATTGGCGCATAACTCTTCCATAGCCACAAGCATTTCCTGCATNCCATAACCAGCTCCTCCGTACTCTTCGGGAATTACGATTCCAAAAAATCCCGCATCTGCCACAGCTTTGAAAAATTCTTCAGCAAACTCGCCATTTTCCTCCTTCTCCCTCCAGTATTCAGGCGGGAAATCCTTAGCAATGTCNCTGGCAGTTGAGGCAATCAGCCTCTGATCTTCACTAAACTCAAAATCCATTTTAACACCTCCTTAAAAGTATTTTCTGTCTTAACCCTGCTCCTTTTTCTTTACGGCAACTTTCAGCAGGCATTTGAGAACTACGTCTCCATTCTGTTTTACAACCCTTCCATCAATTGTTATAACTCCATACTGGCCCCTATCCTCCTTTTCCACAGCTTTGACAATCGCCTTTATTGTATCGCCAATGAAAACTGGATTTGTAAACCTGAGCTTGTCGATCCCGTAAAATGCAAGAACTGTTTTTTCTATCAATCCGAGTCTTGCAATCAGCCCCGTCATTATGGAGAACGTCAGCATTCCATGAGCGATTCTCTGACCGAAAATTGTTGTTTTGGCAAACTCAGCATCTGTGTGAATCGGGTTCCAGTCTCCCGTCAGGGCAGCAAACATAACTATGTCTGCTTCAGTGATTGTTCTGCCTGAGGTCTCTATTTCTCTATCAAGCTCAAAATCTTCAAAATAAAGACTCTCCATACTAACCACCTCTACTCGACTGGCTTGAAGTACATTATATCTGTAATTTTCCCCTCAGGTTTATCCTTCCACACCGCCTTTACTCTTGTTCCTGGCTTGAAAATCTCATGAACCTTCTTCCAGTCAGAAAGATCCACGTCTCCGAGATAACACAGCATACCGGTGTCAGCACCATCCAGTTTCACTATCCCGGTTGCATAGGGAGGATCCGGCAAACCAGTAAATTTCATGTAACACACACTGATGGTTGTGAGAACCCCCTCGTCCTTGACTTCAACCCAATCACTGGTTTCAACAAAACATCTCTCGCAAAATGCCCTTGGCGGAACAAGAACACGGTTGCACCTCGGACATCTGACACCGAGAATTTTCTTCTCCTTAAGGGCTTCAAAGAATTTTGTTGCATGTTTTCCGGCCGAATGGATATATGGGATCTCCCACTTTACTTCGAATTTGATAACATCATCCTTTTCCTTCTTTTNCTTAACTTCTCCCATCAAACCACCTCCACATTCACAACTTTCGCTTTGAGGAGACAACCATGAGGGTATGGAACTGGAGAGTTCCTCCCCAAGCATGAGCGAGAGCTACTTCAGCTCCATCAATCTGATTACTCGCCTCACCCATAACCTGTAAAGACGCTTCAACAAGTCTTACAAGCCCTGTAGCNCCAATTGGATTTGTACAGAGAACTCCACCAGATGGGTTCGTAGGGATTTCACCGTCAGGAAATGTTACTCCCTCTCTTGCATAATCCTTTCCCTCTCCTTTTTGGGCAAATCCAAGTGCTTCAAGTTCGAGAACCTCCTGTATTGTGAATGGAGAATATAACTCTGCTACATCAATATCTTTCCTGGGATCGTCAATCCCGACAGCTCTGAAAAGTCTCCTACCAGCTATGCTGAGAGTATCCCAGTGGCTTAAATCGGGTCTGTCACCGATATAGTAGTTGTCGCTTATAGTCGTTTCTCCAAGAACCCATGCCGGGTTATCTCTTATCTTTCTTGCAACGTCCTCTGAGGCAAAGATAACAGCTGCCGCCCCATCGCTTCGGGGACAGCATTCAAGCAGTTTTAGTGGCGAGTTGATTACAGGACTGTTCAGAACTTCCTCAACTCCCACATCGAGTCTTATGTGCGCATTAGGGTTTTTCAGTGCATTCTTGTGATCTTTAACACTCACCCATGCCAGATCTTCCTCAGTCGTACCGTATTTGTGCATGTGAACGGTTGCCTGTATTGCAGCTACGGTTATAGCACCAACACCCGTGTACCTCTCGTAAATCGGATCTACAGCAGTGTTCAGAACTGGCTGGGCATCAACACATTCCCCAACCCTCTGAGTGCAAACAGCCATTGCTATATCGAATAAACCACTGGCAACATGCTCGTAGGCTGCGAGAGCTGTCGTCAGACCGGTAGTTCCGCCGGTAGAAATTTTCATAAGTGGTTTTCCAATTCCACCCGCAGTAGCATCCCATCTTTCTGGACAGTATATTCCATCAAAGGGATCCATTGTTCCATAAATTACGGCTTCTATATCCTTCATCTCAAGAGATGCATGCTCAAGAGCCTTTGTGATTGCTTCATACGTCAATTCTGGATGTGTTTTATCGTTTCTCCTCGTTCTGAATTTCGTCTGTCCCACTCCAACAACCGCAACTCTCTTCATAAATCACACCCCGAGAATAGATACCACGGCATTCTGCCCTCCAAAACCGCTCATGGATTGTGCAAGTCCCAGTTCTGCTTCACCATCTCTGATCTGCAGTGCGAGGTTTGCAAGGAGGAACATTCCTGTTGAACCGTAAGCATTGGTGCAGAGAGCACCACCTGACCTGTTTACAGGTAAATCGCTTTCAAGCAGTTCTACTGCCTTTCCTTCGTCTGCAAATCCAAGTGCTTCGAGAATCATGAGATGAGAGTCTGTAGTTATATCCATTATCTCCAATGCTTGTATCTGTGAGGGGTTGATGCCGGCCATCTTGTAAGCTCTTTCACCCGCCTGTCTGACTGAGATAAGTTTACTCAAATCTCTTGCACCAAGAAAATAATTATCCATGCTCCATCCAACACCCTTAATCCAGATCGGATCCGGATTTATCCTTTTTGCCGTCGTTTCCTCTGCAAGGATAAATGCGGCACACCCATCACACCACTGGGCAATTTCCAGTTTCTTCAGTGGATAAACTGCCATTTCAGAGTTGAGTACATCATCTACGCTAATCTTTTCTCTGATATAAGCATAAGCGTTTTCTGATGCGTTCTCTCTGTCCTTAACAACAACCTCAGCCAGTTTGTCTTCTGAAACTCTGTATTTGTTTCTGTAAACGAAACTCATCATAGCGTACGCCATCTGTGGGGCGAGTTTTATGTCTCTCTGGTAAAGTGGATCCAGACTGTGAGTTTCGACAAGTTCAACGGGAACTTCTGAGCTGTGTCCAAATCCAAGAACGATGGCAACATCCGAAAGTCCCGACGTTATGCGCATGTACGCAAGGGGAAGTGCGAAAGCTGCATCATCACTAACTCTGATTTCATGTCTCAGATAAGCTCCAGCGGCAGGAGCTATGTACATATTGGAAATTGTCCTTCCAACCCCGAGGTTGTCATATCCCCCAAGTATGAAGCTGTCTATTTCCCTCCTCTCAATAGCCGCATCATCCATTGCTTTCTTGGCAGCTTCAAAAGCCACATTGTAGAACGGTTCCTCGTGTATTCCAAATTTCGTCATTCCTATTCCTACAATCCCAACTCTCAATCTACCACCCTGTTAGAGATAAATAAAAATTGAGAGAAGAAAAATTCTCATCTGGCTCCAAACCTCTCTCTCCAGTCTGGAATCTCTTTGTCTCTATCCCACCCGTGATCGGTTCTCTGTTTTTCCTGCTCCTTCAGTGGCCACTTTTTCACCCTACCAGTCGGAGTATATGGCAGTGAATCCACAATTTCGATGTATCTGGGGATCTTGAAGTAGGCGATCTTCCCCGCCATGAACTCAATGATCTCTTCCGGCTTTAAATCTGGAGTGTTGGGTAGTATAAAGGCTTTAATTTCCTCACCTCTCATTGGATCGGGCACCGGAATAACAGCGGCATCTCTAACTTTCGGATGGCTCTTTATTACGTCTTCTATCTCCCAGCTGGCGATGTTTTCGCCACTTCTTCTGACTATGAACTTCTTCCTGTCAACGAAATACAAATAGCCATCTTCATCCATCATAGCAAAATCTCCGCTGTAAAGCCAGCCGTTTTTCCTCACCTCAGCAGTCTTATCTGGTGCTTTGAANTATTCAATCATCTGGGCTGGATTCTTTCTTATCAGTTCTCCCGTTTTCCCTGGAGGCAGTTCGTTTCCGTTTTCATCCACTATCTTGGCATCATGNCCGAGGTCTGGAAACACTGGAACTCCAAAGCTTCCGATCTTTCTATATTCTCCTGGGGGATTTAGACATGGGAGTGGGTCTTCGGTCATACTGTAGCCTTCCAGAACCTGAACGCCAAATCTCTTTTCGAAGTCACGCCAGATTTCCTTTGGCATTCCTCCAATAATCACGTATTTTGCCGGATTGTCTTTCTCGTATTCAGAGGGTGGAAGAGAGTAAAGAATGTTAGCAAGAGAGCCAAGAAGGTTAAAATGTGTGCATTCATATTTGGTTATATCCTCCCAGAATTTCGATGCAGAAAACAAACTTCTGAGAGTTATCGTCCCTCCTGCAAACATCATACCGAGACTTGAGTATATCTGAGCATTTATATGGAAGAGTGGCAGCCCGGTGTAATCATTTGCCGTTTCATCCACAAACCATAATGTGATAGCTTTTGCTGAGAGCACATAAGAGGTGTTGGATAAAACCGCTCCTTTAGGCAACCCCGTCGTTCCTGAAGTATATATTATTGCCATTGGATCCTCAGGTTTAATGTTTACCTCTGGATTTCTGTCCTTTCCATCCAGAGAGTCAAGGGTTGGGTATTCCTTGCTCTCTCCTCTGACAACAATGTTTTTGAGGTGGGGAAGATCTCCTTTTATCGCCTCAACAATTGGAAGGAGATCCTGCTCGACAATAATCGTCTCAGATTCGCTGTTACCTATAACGTGTTTTGCGTCCATCTCCCTGTAGAACCAGTTAACCGGAACTTCTACCGCACCGATCTTGGCNCAGGCGTAAATACACCTGAGATAGTCGAGTGAGTTACGAAGATAAAGCGCAACCCTGTCACCTTTTTTGACTCCCATCTCTCCCAGAGCATTTGCAATCCGGTTTGCATCCCTGTTCAGTTCTGCATACGTCATTTTCTCTCCTGTGTCAGAGAATATAGCATATACCTTGTCACCTCTTATTTTTGCTGCCGATTCAACCGCCTGCTTGACCGTTTCAGCTTTAGCCATATCTTCAGGCAATCTCTTAACTGCCCAGGAATAATTTGGCCAACCAGCAAGCTCACCTTCCTTTATTACAAACTGCATGGTCTCACCTTCTTCAACTCAGCTCTATAAATGATTTTTAGTGAGCAAATATATATCTGTTAAGGAGTTTTTTATGAGCATCCATACTCAAACTCGCATAGTCTTCAGTACGTTTAACCAAACCTTTTTATTTGGCAGCATGACACAGAATACCAATGGACGATCTCTATCTGCTTATCTTCATACTTCTCGAAATCAGTGTTGCACTGAATCTAATCCAGATCAAAAGACTCAAAGACCTAAAAGCTCATCTCGAGGAAGTAAAAGGAAGTGTAGAGATAACTCATGAGGAGATAACAGCAATAAGAGAAAGGATGGAGAAAATAAAAAACGAGATACGTTCCCAGTTGATCCTCTGATGACTAACCCAGATCTCTCACCTCTACAGCTTTACTGATCCCTATAATTCTGAACTTCTCTCCGGAAGATTTTTTGACAGCATGCGGTGTAAAAGAGGTACAGTTGCATGTCGGTTCACCCCCACAGTAAACGGGATTGGTGAAATTCGTCTCAAAATCTTCACCAAGCAATTTGCTCTTTGAAAAAACCTTGCACCATGCCGTAATGTAATCCGTGTGCCTCACAAAAATGTGAAGTGTATCGAATGTAGCCCAATCCACGTCGTAAACAAAGAACTTTTCCTCTCCCTCCTCAATGATCATTTTATATGTTCCACTACCACCCACACTCACTGTACCTGAAAGTTTTGGAATGGCAATAACAAGAACTTTACTCGCTCTACTCGTCGTGTTGATTATCATTCTTGGTTCAAAAACAAGTTTAGAGTATGTAGGTTGATCTCTGTATCTTGAAAACACTCCGCCAGCTTCAACGGAGATAACAAGGTTCTGAAATGTGTATTTCAAACTCCCTGCGGTTACATTAAAGATACACGCCGGATAGTAGTTTCCAGAGCAGGTTTGTGAAACGTAAAAATCTCCNGTGGTCAACTCCACACATCCTCTTATCATCTGGCCACAATCTCCAATTGCCGAATTACTTTCATTGACCAGAGCTACAACAATTTGCGGACTGCTTTCATCCACCTGAAGTGTACCACCTTCAAGTTTGAGATTTAGGATCTGAGATGGGGCATCTCCAAAAGCGACCGAGTAAATTAAATGTTCTATTCGCTTGAAGCTCTCCTCCAGACCCACCGACATAGCTGAAATCTTGGTATTATTTATTATTGTATTAGCCTGGATTGCTGAAAAAACTATTACAACGGCAACAAATGAAAGAATAAAAACATAGCTGAGCGTCTCCGAAACCCCCTTTTCTCCTCCATCCATCATCTCACCTCAATTGTGTATATGCTAACTGTAATGTTTCCAGGAGATGAGATGATGATGCTGTTTGGACAGTTGTCCATGTAAGGAATTTGACTCTCGTTTAGAGTCCATTTCCAAGCTTCGCAGTACTGTGATCTTATAACAAGCTGGCTAACACCTTCCACAGACTCAACTCCTCTGAAAATTAAGGTGAGATGGTAGCGATTCCCACCAGCGGAAAGAGACCCAGAAAGGTTATAGAGAGGTATGTATATTCTTTCGGGCGTTTTGATGACAACTGGCGAGTACACGGGGATTGAGTTTCCCTTCTCAAAAACTCCAGTTTCAAGGGTGAGCATCCTCGAGCCAACTTCAAGGTCCAGCCTGCCAAGATCAAAAGTCTGTCCATCCACAATGATTACAAATGACGATTTATTGAGCGTCAGCCTTCCTCCCTCAATTGTAATAAATTTTGTTGTCGAAGGCTCGAGACCCATTCTGACCCTTTCAATGAGTTCCTTCAGTTCAACAATCTCATCCTTGGCGTTTTCATATCTCAGATTGTCAAATTCGCCTACAATCACAGGCATGAATTTGAAGTACAGAATCCCAACGGCAGTGACAATTATTGCGAAAATCAAGATGGCTCCAACGATTTCCGAGACAGCCTGATTGCTTCTCATTTCAGCTCAAACCTATTTCTGCCCCTCTTCCACCCAGAACCTTAACGCGTGCCCTCTCTGAAATTATGGGAATTTTAACATGATCTCGAATCTCACCTCTTGTGTCCAGGGAGTCGTATTCGATGTAAGATGATTCGTGATTAACGTTGAAGTAACCAGGAACCTTTCCCCTTACCTCTATTATGATGTCAATCACCTCATCTTTTTTAACTGATTCAAGGGTGAGAGTGATTCTTGTTCCATTGGGAACTTTTTCAACAGACAATCTGTCAGAGATGTCACCATCCAGAGAAGAGTAAGCTCTTGCACTGATGTATTCTATCTGTGGAAGGAGAGTTGTGTTTAGAACCTCAACCACAGTCACGTTCTTGGCTGCAACTCTGAACGCGTTGAAAATCGTTCTGTATGCGTTTACAAGATCTTCAGTTGCTGAAACAAAGAAATAGCATTTCTCATTATTGTCCGGTCTGGTTGATGCTATGTCCTTCAAGAACTGCTGCCCAAGAGAATTTACGTCTTCCCCAAATCCAATTGTACATAATGAGATGTTGTACTCGTTGATCTGGTAACTTTTCAGCTTTTCGGCAACACATCTTGCCTGATCTTCAGCATCTTGACAGTAACTTCCGCCGTAACACTTCCCTCTGCACTGATCGCATTCAAGTCCATAGTCCGTCAGATCGCATATCGTTGGTACACCATCAGTTAGCAGTATAACGAGAGGTCTCGTATTTGCAATGCAGTCGGTGCAGTTGTTCAGTGATTCATTCCAGATAGGAAACGTTTTCAAAGCTTCGTAAAGACCCTCAGCCGGATCTGTTGCGCAACTCGCCTTAAGTCCCTCGATGATGGTGTCAACATTCTGTTTATTCCTAGTGAGATAGGAAAGCGGTGGAGATCCAACCATGAATCTCTCTGCATCAGTGGAGAACCTAACAACTCCCGCAAAGTCTTCACTGCCAAGCATATTGTTGTAGGATTTCGAGGCAATCTTTGCTGCATCCATTCTCTTTATGAAAATCTCTCCACCAAATACAATGGGATCCTTACCTGTGGGAACAATTCTCAATCTGTAGATACCCGGATCCGGATGTTGGATGAAATAATCCAGCCTGTAAACACCACCATAGTATGTGTAAGCCTGATACCAGCCGTAGTAATAATCATAAAGAAAATCCTTGCTACCATCTGGTTTGATAATCCATACGTTGAAGTTACCATCCTGAAATTCTTTGTATCCACAGACAGCTTCCCTGTAATACCAGTATAGNTACTGGCATCCAGCATCGTATCTCTCAACTTCAATCCAGTTGGATCGTGCAGCTCTCTGCCATTCAGGCAGTCCGCTAATCCCATCAATCATGAGATATGTGTAGTCGGTGAGATCTGGGAGGGTAACTGTAACATCCTGGTAGTTTGTGTAATTGCTGTAAGTCTCACTCCATATGATGGAGTCGTTCAGGTAAACTTCGATGTGTAAATCAATGGGTTCAGGAGCTCTTGCAACAACTTCTACAGTGTAGTTTTTGGGCTGAGAAATGTACTCCTCAAATTCAACCCCATGTAGACCCGGTACCGGCTGGGTATACTCAATACCATTCACATAAAGACGAACAAAACTGCTGCTGTATTGATCTCCATACCACGGACAGAGATACTCGCTTCCATGACACGCCTTACATAGTTCATCAGAATACCACTCTGGCAGACTGCTTTGAGTATATGCAAGAATTTTCACGTCCCCAGATGCGCTCACATTAATTTTTCTGGTGATAACATTTGGGATGATGTTTCGGGTAAGGTCCTGAAANAGAGTGGGATGTGTCATGCTTCCTGAGTTATCTATTACATGAACAGCAGTTATATTGATGGCTGAAAGCAGAAAACCTCTGCCCTCTATTCTCAATCTAACATCAAATTTCTCTCCCAAGTTTACAACGTTTGGCTCAACCCATTTTTCGTAAATTAGATATGGTGGAGCCTCTTCTGGGTTGTTGGAAACCAGGAGAACTGTTCTGAAAGATGAATTGCATTCTGGACGATCCACAAGATATGCAACAACTCTAACCTCGCAGCTTGCATTGTAACCCTCAATCGAACATCCATCTGGAGGCCATGAAATTATGACGGTGACATTACCCTCCACTCCATCCCCATGTACTGAACTGCCGTTCCATAAAAGAAGGTCCCAGGCGACGTTGCTTGATAATTCGTAGTCATTTTCCATATAGACGTTAATAGTCACATTATCTCTCTTGTTCAGATCAATACTACTTGGTATAAGCTCAATTCTCGGCTTTGGAGTGATACCACACTCCACCTCTCTCCTGTAACCTATCTCGGGTTTTTCTGGAGATTCGGCGATACTTTTGCTGCTCTGCGTTCTACCAAGAGAGAATATGTCCCCTATAACTCCGTTCTCAAAAACATACTTCCTGTATCCGAGTCCACTGTAGGCCACGTGCCTCAGATCTGCTGATGCAACGCGAATGTAGGCGAAGTCATTTGCTTCAAGCAGTTCAATGGTGTACTGTGAGTCCCCTACCTTTGGTAAAATTGAAATTCGTGAGGTTATCATTCCGTTTTCTGGTTTTAAAAGGACGTAGTCGGTATAAAGAGCAGAAATCTCAGCTGCAACATCCGAGAAGTGATTATCTATCACCTTTGAAACCTGACTCTCTCTAAGAACTGAATCAAGATGAAATGCCACTCCCATCAATACCATTGAGAGAATCGTTACAAGAAGAATATATTCGACGAGTAGAGATAGAGCATACTTCTCTCTGTTTTTGTCAGCATCCTTCACAGTATTCCACCTCCACAGTTTTGAATTCAAGCTTGTTAACTTCAAGATTGCAAACCCAACCCTTTTTAGCACACAGAATCTGGATCTGATCATTTATTTCAGGTAATAGTGGTCTTAAACTCTCGTTTTTCCTCATTTCATTCCAGATTTCTCTCAAATTTCTCATTTCCTCTTTTGGGTAGGCCAACATGGTTCTTGAACTTTCAATACCAGCTGCGATATTCTGAGCATGGAGGTAAACAAGTGATGCTATCACGCTGACCACAACAAGTGAGAAGAGTATGATAACCTGACCCCGCTCGTTTCCGATAAATCTTTTTTCAGATGCTCGAAGTCTCAACTTACTTCTCATACTCGCCATAATACCAGCCTCACCTCAAATATTGCAGGTGACCCAGGTGGATACTCTGTGTTGAATGGAGATCCCTCGTCGAATCCTTCAGTGAGAACGACAAATCTACTGGCCCTAACTGCAATTGGCGTAGGAGAGTTTGANAATGGTTCGAGTACTGTCACATTTATTTTATCTCCCTGAACCCACAGAAGTTCAAGCCGCCCATAAGCATGAATACTCCTAATTAACCCATTCAACCTGTTTGAGAATTCTGGATCAGTTGCTGAAACGTTACATGTGAAACTTTCACCTGTTCTGTAGCAATGGGCTACATCTAAGGATTCAATCATCTTTTTGAGCGATGTATTTCCTTGGCTGTCATCCAGAATTCGGAGAATGTCATATGCAAATTGCTTGAGCTGAACACTTGCAAGCTCACTCCATGATGGAGCCAGTATAACTGAACTCTGAAATATTGCGAAGGTTGCCAGAACTAAAAGAAAAGATGCCACAATCCCTTCCAGAGTGAATGTCTGGGCAGAATGGCTGGATGGTTTCAAGGCCATACTGTTACCTCCAGCTTACACAGTTTTTCTTCAGAAGCAGTATATATGTGCACAAGTCTTCCGTACTTGATTTTCTGTGCGAAAATCGGTTCTTGGTCTCCACCTTCGTTTGTCATTCCAGGNAGACAGTCTCCACCGCTTATGTTCGTCAGCNCCACTCTGAAATGATAAACACCACTACCTCCAAATTCGGTCAGATTCAGCCCCAGACTTTTTCTGACTTTTTCTGGGCAGAGTTCCAACACTTCAAAGAGTCTCTCTATTTTCCTTATGCTGAGTTCATTGTATTTTATTCCCTCATCAAACGAATAATTTGCAAGTCCNGGTCTGAATATAACCCCNGAATCGCACAACACAACTCCAGGTAGCCTCTCCCAGTCGTAACTGCTTCCAAGACTTGTGTTCGCGTATATACCCGGATCCTCTGTAAGAACTGCNGCTACTCTGTATGCTTGATTTGCCAGAGCTATCTCACTTCTCACATCTGCAAATACGGCTGGAATGAATTGTGAGAGAAATATGAGAGTGAAAAAGAATATCATGGCTCCAATTGCAAAATCAAGAGTAAGTCTGGCATCATCGTTATGAAGACGAAATCGATTTTGATTTTCATCATCATTTTCCCGTTCCATTAACTTTTAATACAAGTACTCTATTATTTAAATATGACTGANAGAAGTGAAGATGCCGTATCCTATCTGGTTGGATTCATTCTCGTTCTTTCCATAATAGTGGGAATAATTGGAATTATTCAAGTTTATCAGGTTCCTCAGTGGATGAAGGCTGTTGAAGCTACTCACCATTTCAGACTTCAAGACAAGTTTGAAATGCTACATGATAAAATCATTGATGCGGCAAACTATGGATATTCAACTCTTACGCTCCCGATCGAGTTAAAGTATCCGAGCTACCCACTTTTAACCACACCCAATGTCATCTCAGGGAGAGTTTATTCGGAAAATATCGGCGAGATTAAAATCGGTGCAAACGGAAGAATTTTAACATTCCCACTTCAGGCAATCGTTCTTGAGCCAAGATACTACTTCTCAGCTGCAGATTCTGAGCTATACTCGATTGGATACCTCGCCATGCTTACAGACAATGAGGAGGGTTTCGTTGTCAATTCGTTTCAGGAACCGGGTTTCAATCTAATTATAACAAACATTACTGCCAGCCGGAATGTTTTAAATTTGTATGGAGCAAGAGTTGAAATACGAGCAGACTGGATTAATGTATCCTCNTCAAAGTTTGGATGGTTGATTGATTCAGTCCATGATGATCTTGTAAAAAATAACATCCCCATAAATCGCTATCTACCCAGAAATTATGTCAATTTCACCGTAGATTACACACTTATGGCTTTAATTGTGGGAAGTGATGAGAGCACACTGACAAATATGTCACAGGAAATTGGAGGTATGGGAGGACTTGAAATAACCATTGGTGAAGGGGAAACTCAGGGGATACCTGTTCCTGTTGGACAGCATTCAAGCACATTGATAGACTTTGAGAGTAATTTTACGGTTGATATGCAGAAAGGTGACTACCTTGTAGGTTCTCCACTTTACATCATGGGTTACACACCGTTTTCAAGCACGATTGTCAATGTGAACATAGAGTACACATTCGTAGATGTAAAGGGAGAACACACTGTAAATATATCTACAAAATGGCAGACGTTCCCTAATGGTTACTTCCAGTTTCCTCTAACCATTCCTGGAGCTTATAAGGAAACAGGAGAACCAGAATGTCTTCCTTACTGGGTGAATGTTACACTTGTATTTCCTGAAAATACAATAACACAGATTCCAATATACTTGGGTGAGAGGTGTCAGGGTGGAACTGGACAGGGAGGAGCAGGACAGGGAGGTCAGAGCTCCACTTAGACTATAAACTTGTAAAAGAGGAAGGATGCTGAAACAAGTATTAGAAGGTGCTTGAAACCGGCCTCAATCTTACCCTCNCCCATCATGCCTGCTACAAGTCCTGAAAATGCTCCTATNATCATCGTAGTCTCGAAGAAGGCTCTCTTTATTTCCTCAACGCTAAACATCACACCGAACGCCTGAGTCTGGGCACCACCAAAAACTCCAATAATATTGTGCAAGATTATATAACTCGTGAACAGAAAAACACCAAATGCTATGTAAATTATTATTGTGTAAACACTCATCTGGGCCCTAACTCTATCTCGTGCTTCAATCTCCATTTCTGAGTAAAATGCAGCTGTCATGAGAGCATCTGAGACAGAAGGTGTGGACTCCATTGCTTTTGCTACCTGAGATAGAACCCTCGCAAAAACGGGACTTCTCACTCTGAATTCTATTTTTCTAAGAGCTTTTGTTAAAAGCTCACCCCATTCGACTTCACGCTTTACTTTTCTTAATTCTTTGGCTAAAATACCGAACTCAAACTCGGTAAGCATCCTGAGAGACTCAACAACGTTTAACCCTGCTTCATTAAGAGCGGCCATCTGACGTAGGAAGTCCGGTAGTGCTCTCTCCATCTTTCTGACAACTGAACTCTTGTATTCCGCAAAAATCACCGCTGGAATCATAGCCGAAACTATCAGTCCAAAGATGAAGAGATCGTAACTCAACTTACCAAGGAAGAGTATTACATAGGCTATAACCGGTATTACCAGGTAAAACGCTACCTCAAGAAGTCCCAGACTGTAGATTGGAAGTGAAAAAGGAGCAAGAATGTAGTTCCGAATCATGTTCAGCTTTCTTCTAAATTCATAAATCTTAAATCTCGGTTTGATATTAGTCGTTCTCGCCAGAAACTTCTCTTGGATGCCATACCTTCTCACAATTCCTCCAGGTTCTCTTGGGAAGACGAGATAAAGAACATAAATCATGGCAACAGAGCCAAGAGGTACGAAAAGATAAATGATGTACTTAAAAACATCGAGAGTTCCCGTCTGGATCATTCTGAAAACTACGAGGACTATGAGAAGGAAGAGGGGAGCTACAATAAACAGGATAAGATAAACCTCTGCAAAAATTTCCAGTATGTCGAAAAATACGCTGTAAAGCTTCTCTCTTTCAGCAAGAAATCTTGTTGAAGTTGTTTTCAGGTAGTCAACTATGTCTCCACCNCCCTCGTAGACATTTATCAGGTTTTCGAGAAAAGCCCTGAGTTTTTCCGAGGGTGTTGTTCTTGAAACAATAAGCGTTGCAGTTCCCAGATCCTTACCCATCAGNTCAACCTGCTCAACAATTTTAGCAAACTCCACACTCGTTTCTTCAAAGATCTGCCGGTTTTCAGCAATGAACTTAAAAATCGTAAGAAGAGGGACACCACCTTTCGCCATACCCAGCATTACGTTCACGGTGTGTGGGAGAGTTGCGTCTATCCTTCCTTTTCTCATTAACGCCACATACTTCGGATAGGAAAGAATTGCGAATCTGATAAGTGCAAATATACCAAGAGCGATGAGAATTGAGAAAAGGAGTCGTATATGGTCGACGCCGAGTCCAGTCTTTACAGAAGGGAAAGAGANAGGAGTCGAAATTTCAATGGTTGGGAATTGAGGAAGCGAGAGNGATTCGAAAGGGAGTATCTGGGCGAGATTGTAACCGAGTATCAGTCCTGGAACCACCGAGAGAATTGAATAAAACATTGCTGCCGAGAGTAGTTTTGGCGTCGTAATAGGTAATCGTGAAGATTCCAGACTGTAATCAAGTTCAGAATACTTTTCAGGATTTTCCATCAATTTTTTTCTGTAATACCTAACTAACAATTTCGGAGTATAAAGAAGCTGCATCCTGCTCCCTCAAAATTTCAAAAGCATTTTCAGGATTACGATAATAAGCATGAATGAGCTTTGTAATAACTCTGTAATCTCTCACATTTTTATCNAGCATCAGTTGCAGGAACTCCTTTCTCTTACCAATTTCAAACTTAATTTCCTCAGCACTCATTCCCATTTGCACTGCCATTTTCTCTATTTTCATAGGGTCTCCTACCCTTGTGTGCCTATCCTTCTCGTGATCCCATACAACAAAGCGATTGATCAGGATCTGCTTGTTTGATGGATCTATTCCAATAATCTCACTTATCTCCTTTGTTCTCCTCACTCTCATGGTCTTTTTCACAGCTATCATCTGAAGTAAAGCGAAGTCAAGAAACTGCAGCATGCTTCTGGGAACATTGAGTGGATCACTCTCAAGTCTATAAATCATCTGATTGATGTCTCCAGCATGAAGAGTGGAGTAACATGTATGACCCGTCGACATCGCTTGGAAAAGGGTTTGAGCCTCAACGCCTCGGACTTCGCCAACCACTATGTAATCCGGACGCTGGCGTAGAGCGGTTTTAAGCAAATCGTACATCTCAATTGCTCCCACATTCGTCACAGTAGCGCTGGCTCTTGTTACCCCCGCAACCCAGTTTTTATGGAAGAGTTTGATTTCCCTCGTATCTTCAATCGAAACAACCTTGGCTTCGGGAGGAAGAAACATCAGCATCGCATTCAGAGTTGTCGTTTTACCACTTGCAGTTTCTCCGACTATTATGCCAGAAAGTCCTGCCTCAACACCAAGCCAGAGGTATGCCATCACCTCCACAGGAATTGTCCCGAAGTCTATCAGATCAATTGGGGTCAGCGGTTCGACTGTAAAGCTTCTTATTGTAAATGAGGANCCATGAGGCGTCACTTCTGTTCCGAATGTGGCCTGAAGTCTGCTACCCCCNGGTAACGAGCCATCAATCATTGGTGTGGCAAGTGATAGATGCTTTCCACAGTCTTGGGCGAGTCTGAGAACCAGAGCATCCAGTGCTTCTCTGTCCAGAGATATGTTTGTNTCCATGCTACCATATTTTCGATGGAATATATAGATTGGCAGGTTATATCCATCGCATGATACATCCTCNACAAGCCTATCCTGAACAAGCGGATCAATAACNCCATATCCGAAAAAGTCTCGGAACAGATAGTAGAGAATAATGGAATAAAGTTCATCCTCCGGCTCCACGGCGTACTCATCCAAAATTATATTTACCAGATCAACAAGATATTTTGCTCTTTCTTTGAGGCTTATCGAAACATCTCTCAGTATCAACACTTTTCTTAAATCGGTAATGATATTGGAGATTATGGAGTACTCTTCTGGACTTAACTCAGGTTCAAAAACCATGTAACGAAGAATATACTCTTTTTTATCCTCAACAATNTATACCCTCACGAATGGATTGTAAATCCAGTACGTCTCCAGAACCTTATGATCTTTCGTAACATCTACCGATTGGATGTATCGGGCATTTTTTACTACGTACTTGTCCAAGAGGTGGTAGTATCTCACAGTCATTGCACATCTATGCTCACCATACCACTATATAAAAATTGCTCTATCTTGTAAAAATTGTAATTGTAATTTTAATATATTACTAAATCTTTGGTAGAGTTGAACTCATTCGATAACATAT